>NZ_JCBDHE010000010.1:0-99243 GCF_059834225.1 Vibrio sp. R10-SG3-ISO3
AGCAAACTCGGTTTATGTCCGCGCTCTCGCTCCCAGCTCGCGTCATACAAACCGAGCGCTAAAAAAGGCCCGATGAGCATATAGACGACCAGACTGGGCATCACCACAAGGTGGGTGCCTTGCCACTGGACGAGGAGAACAATGCCGATGGCCGCCGCCATAAAGCACAAGCCGTAGAAAGCGCTAATCAGCGGCATGCGAACAAAGTCGTGCAAGCCGAGCGCGAGCCAATGAAATGGGGCAGAGATACTGACCTGATTACACGGTATGGTGCGCGCGTATTCGTGGTCGCTGACTTCCTTATGTTTTTGCTCTTTGAAGTCATGTGGGTTAACCGTACGAGGCATAACTCCTCCTTGATCAATCTCGATTCTCATCCTCTTCTTTGCCTTTTTACTGGTGGCCGAGAAAAGGGGTTGTTATGTATTTGTAAACAGAAGACGTTTTTAAACGCAAGCCGTTCGCAAACACGAGAGAGTGCTGACCCGATTCGCTGATGTGCTCCTAGACGCTGACGTTAAAGGGTGTGAACTCTCAGTTTTATGTTGGTGCCGTGATCTGAACACAAGCTTTGCGCGTGTTACTCGGCGCAGAGGGGATGGCAGTCACGTCTGGTTTTATACGTAAAGACGTCATCCTTGGATGCGTTCATTTAACATATTGTTAACTATTGACCTCAATGGCGTAAATTACAACCTGGGAGGTTAAATTTTGTTCAATGATGGGTGGGGATGCGAGGTCGGGGTGAGCACAGCGAGCGAGGAGGCCAGATAGCAGGCAAAAGAAAGGGCTTTTGGCGAACCAAAAGCCCTGAAATAGTGTGGCTCAGTGATTACTTGAGACCAGCGAAGTCACGCAGTTCTGCGGCTTTATTCGTCGCTTCCCAAGGGAACTCTTCACGACCGAAGTGGCCGTAAGCGGCGGTCTTCTTGTAGATTGGCTGAAGTAGGTTCAGCATCTCTTGCAGGCCGTATGGACGTAGATCGAAGAACTGACGTACCGCTTCAATGATGATGTCGTGCGAGACTTTCTCAGTACCGAACGTTTCCACCATGATAGACGTTGGATCCGCAACACCGATTGCGTAAGACAATTGGATTTCACAGCGATCTGCCATACCCGCCGCGACGATGTTTTTCGCCACGTAGCGTGCTGCGTAAGCGGCACTACGGTCTACTTTCGATGGATCTTTACCAGAGAATGCACCACCACCGTGACGCGCTGCGCCGCCGTAGGTATCAACGATGATCTTACGACCGGTCAAACCACAGTCGCCCATTGGGCCACCGATAACAAAACGACCGGTTGGGTTGATGAAGAAGTTAGTGTCTTTGTTGAGCCACTCAGCCGGTAGAACAGGTTTGATGATCTCTTCCATTACCGCTTCGCGCAGATCCGGCGTTGAGATAGAGTCACAGTGCTGAGTTGACAGTACGACCGCATCGATACCAACGATCTTACCTTCGTTGTACTGGAACGTAACCTGAGATTTTGCATCTGGACGCAACCATGGCAGTGTGCCGTTCTTACGTACTTCCGCTTGCTTTTGCACTAGGCGGTGTGAGTAAGTGATAGGCGCTGGCATGAGGACTTCAGTCTCGTTACATGCGTAACCAAACATGATGCCTTGGTCACCGGCACCTTGCTCTTTTGGATCCGCTTTGTCGACACCTTGGTTGATGTCTGGAGACTGTTTACCGATGGTGTTTAGCACTGCACACGAATCCGCGTCAAAGCCCATGTCAGAGTGAACGTAGCCAATTTCACGTACGGTTTGGCGTGTTAACTCTTCGATGTCTACCCATGCAGAAGTGGTGATTTCACCGCCGACCATGACCATACCGGTCTTGACGTAGGTTTCACACGCTACGCGAGCTTTTGGATCTTGCTCGAGGATCGCATCGAGAACCGCATCTGAGATTTGGTCTGCAATTTTATCTGGATGGCCTTCTGATACGGATTCAGAAGTAAACAGGTGCTTAGCCATGAGAGCTCCATTTAATCTGTTGGATGGGCGTCATTGCTCGCCCAGCACAAAAATAAGGTTAAATTATGTAGGTGTATCTACATCTAGACGTCTATTCTAGTTTTGCGTGCTCGAATTACAAGTTATTTTTGTGATTTAAGTAGAGTAAAAACGCGTATTTTTCTCAATCCGCCGCGTGAGGTAAAGAGCAATCGTTTGCATCAAACAGTAACGAAAACCGGCGGTCCTCGAGAAATTTGCAATAAATATCTTAGATCTGGCGCTGATTAGACAGTAATCGATTGCACCTGCGTAGATGCTCTGCGAGAATTATCGCCCACCTTAGTTATCAATTCGCTTAATGCATTCAGGAGCAGACATGTCTTCTCGTAAACACTTGGCCAATGCAATTCGTGCACTTAGCATGGATGGTGTTCAACAAGCTAATTCCGGTCACCCAGGCGCACCGATGGGGATGGCGGATATCGCCGAAGTTCTTTGGCGTTCACACTTAAACCACAACCCAGCGAACCCAGAATGGGCAAACCGCGACCGTTTCGTGCTATCAAACGGCCACGGCTCAATGCTGATTTACTCTTTGCTGCACCTAAGTGGTTACGAGCTGTCTATTGACGATCTGAAAAACTTCCGTCAGCTTCATTCAAAAACGCCGGGCCACCCAGAATATGGTTATGCACCGGGCGTAGAAACCACCACTGGTCCTCTTGGTCAGGGCATCACAAACGCAGTGGGCATGGCGCTGGCAGAGAAAGCATTAGCGGCGCAGTTCAATAAAGAAGGCCATGACATCATCGACCACTTCACCTACGTATTCATGGGTGATGGCTGTTTGATGGAAGGGATCTCTCACGAAGCATGTTCACTAGCGGGCACTCTGGGCCTTGGCAAGCTGATCGCTTTTTGGGATGACAATGGCATCTCGATTGATGGTGAAGTGGAAGGTTGGTTCTCTGACGATACACCAAAACGCTTTGAAGCTTACGGTTGGCACGTTATTCCAGCTGTCGATGGTCATGATGCTGAGGCGATCAACGCCGCCATCACTGCCGCGAAAGCGGACCCTCGTCCTACTCTGATTTGTACTAAGACCATCATTGGTTTTGGTTCACCAAACAAAGCGGGCTCTCACGATTGTCACGGCGCGCCACTAGGTGCAGACGAAATCAAAGCTGCGCGTGAGTTCCTAGGTTGGGAGCACCCAGCGTTTGAGATTCCAGCAGACGTATACGAGCAGTGGGATGCGAAAACCGCAGGCGCAGCATCTGAAGCGGCGTGGAACGCTCAGTTTGAGGCTTACGCAGCGGCGTACCCAACAGAAGCGGCGGAGCTGAAACGTCGTCTCAACGGTGAGCTTCCTGCGCAATGGGAAGAGAAAGCGAATCAAATCATTGCTGATCTGCAAGCCAACCCAGCTAACATTGCCTCGCGCAAAGCGTCTCAAAATGCGCTTGAAGCGTTCGGTAAAATGCTGCCTGAGTTTATGGGCGGTTCGGCGGACCTTGCGCCATCCAACTTGACCATGTGGTCGGGCTCAAAATCACTGGAAGCAGACGATTTCTCAGGTAACTACATTCACTACGGTGTGCGTGAGTTCGGTATGACGGCCATCATGAATGGTATTGCGCTGCATGGCGGTTTTGTCCCTTACGGTGCGACCTTCTTGATGTTTATGGAGTACGCTCGTAACGCGATGCGTATGGCCGCGCTGATGAAAATTCAGAACATCCAAGTATACACGCATGACTCGATTGGTTTGGGTGAAGATGGCCCAACGCACCAACCCGTTGAGCAAATGGCGTCACTTCGCCTAACGCCAAACATGAGCACATGGCGTCCATGTGACCAAGTGGAATCTGCGGTCGCTTGGAAATTGGCGATTGAGCGTAAAGATGGCCCAACGTCTCTGATTTTTTCTCGTCAAAACCTCGAGCAGCAAGCGCGTGACGCTGAGCAAGTGGCTAACATCGCTAAGGGTGGTTACATCCTAAAAGATTGCGCGGGCAAGCCAGAGCTTATCCTTATCGCCACCGGTTCTGAAGTGGAACTGGCTGTTGAAGCGGCGGCGCAGCTTACTGCTGAAGGCAAGCAAGTACGCGTGGTGTCTATGCCATCGACGGATGCGTTCGATAAGCAAGACGCAGCGTACCGTGAATCCGTACTGCCAGCAGACGTAACAGCACGTATCGCTATCGAAGCGGGTATTGCGGACTTCTGGTACAAGTATGTCGGCTTTGGCGGCAAGATCATCGGTATGACAACCTTCGGTGAATCAGCGCCTGCTGGAGAACTGTTCAAGCTGTTTGGATTCACGACAGAAAACGTTGTGAACACAGCGAAGGAACTGCTTGCTTAATTGTGGCGATGTAGTTTGAAGGAAACCGAGTCGTGAGTGGCTCGGTTTTTTTATTGTAGTTCCTAGTTCCTAGTTCCTAGTTCCTAGTTCCTAGTGCCTAGAAATATGCGGTTTCGGGGATTGGAACTCGCATCTGGGCACGGGCTCAGTTACTATCTGTGACACGAAAATCAGGTAGGGTGAGGAAAGGATGCTTAAAATTGCGATCAATGGATTTGGACGTATCGGTCGTAATGTGTTGCGCGCGGTTTACGAGAGCGGCAAACATCAGCAGATCAAAGTGGTCGCGGTCAACGAGTTGGCACAGCCTGATGCGATGGCGCACTTACTGCAATACGATACGAGCCACGGTCGTTTTGGCAAAAAAATCACCCATGACCAAGAGCATATCTATATTCATCACGGCGTCGTGGAGAGTGGCGACTTTGATTCGATTCGGATTTTGCACCTAAACGACATAGAGCTACTGCCTTGGCGCGATCTTGAGGTCGATATGGTACTCGACTGCACCGGTGTCTATGGCTCGCAAGCCGATGGCCAAGCGCACATCAAAGCCGGCGCTAAAAAAGTGCTTTTCTCCCACCCAGGCGCCAGTGATCTCGACCACACCATCATCTATGGCGTGAACCATGAAACATTAACCGCAGAGCATCGCGTCGTTTCTAACGGTTCGTGTACGACCAACTGTATTGTCCCTATCATCAAAGCGTTGGATGATGCTTTTGGTATCGACTCTGGCACGATCACCACCATTCATTCCTCAATGAATGATCAGCAGGTGATTGATGCGTATCACAATGATTTGCGTCGTACTCGAGCCGCCAGCCAATCCATCATTCCAGTTGATACGAAATTGCACAAAGGGATTGAAAGAATCTTCCCGAAATTTTCCAACAAATTCGAAGCCATATCCGTGCGCGTTCCCACGGTAAACGTCACAGCGATGGATTTAAGTGTCACAATTAATACGAATGTGAAAGTTAATGACGTAAATCAAACCATTGTTAACGCATCTCAGTGTACATTACACGGCATTGTTGACTATACTGAAGCGCCGCTCGTATCGATTGACTTTAATCACGATCCCCACAGTGCCATTGTTGATGGTTCCCAGACTCGCGTGAGTAATGGGCACCTAGTCAAAATGTTGGTTTGGTGTGATAACGAATGGGGCTTTGCGAACCGCATGCTGGATACTGCGCTCGCAATGCAGGCCGCTTCAGAACAAGCTGGGTAGTGCCGTTTAGCGGTCATTTTTACCTAGATTGGAAGCGCCGAAAGGCGAAGGAGTAATATTTATTTTTACCCTTGAAATAAATATTGATAATCTCCATATCAAAACCAGTTTGAAGAATTAATAGGCTTGGCAGGGTTGCCGAGTGACTGAAAACTTTATTTTTTGAATAGTTGAGAGGACAAACCATGTCTGTAATCAAGATGACTGACCTGGATCTAGCAGGTAAACGTGTATTCATCCGTGCTGACCTAAACGTGCCAGTAAAAGACGGCAAAGTAACTTCTGATGCGCGTATCCTCGCGTCTCTACCAACAATCAAGCACTGCCTAGAAGCAGGCGCGAAAGTGATGGTTACTTCTCACCTAGGTCGCCCAACAGAGGGTGAATACGCGGAAGAGTTCTCTCTACAACCTGTCGTAAACTACCTAAACGATGCACTTGACTGCGAAGTTAAGCTAGCGAAAGACTACCTAAACGGTCTAGAGCTGAACGCGGGCGAGCTTGTTGTTCTAGAAAACGTTCGTTTCAACGTTGGCGAGAAGAAAAACGACGAAGCACTGTCTAAGCAGTACGCTGCACTTTGTGACATCTTCGTAATGGACGCATTCGGTACGGCTCACCGTGCACAAGCATCAACTCACGGTGTGGGTATGCACGCCGACGTTGCGTGTGCAGGTCCTCTACTTGCGAACGAGCTAGAAGCGCTAGGTAAAGCAATGGACAAGCCTGCGCGTCCAATGGTTGCTATCGTTGGTGGTTCAAAAGTGTCGACTAAGCTGACTGTGCTTGAGTCTCTGTCTAAAATCGCTGACCAACTGGTTGTCGGTGGCGGTATTGCTAACACCTTCATCGCAGCGGCTGGCCACAACGTAGGTAAATCGCTATACGAGGCAGACCTAGTCGACACAGCGAAAAAGCTAATGGAAGAGTGCGCGATTCCAGTGGCGACTGACGTTGCTTGTGCAAAAGCATTTGATGAGAACGCAGAAGCGGAAATCAAAGACGTATCTGAAGTTCAAGACGACGACATGATTTTCGACCTAGGTCCAAACTCTACCGCGCAATTGGCTGAGATTCTGAAGAACGCGAAAACCATCCTTTGGAACGGTCCTGTGGGCGTATTCGAATTCAAGAACTTCGAAGCGGGCACAAAAGGTATCTCTGAAGCGATCGCAGCGTCTGAAGGTTTCTCTGTTGCAGGCGGTGGTGACACGCTAGCGGCGATCGACAAGTTCGGTATCAAAGCAGATGTGTCTTACATCTCAACGGGCGGCGGTGCGTTCCTTGAGTTTGTAGAAGGTAAAGTCCTTCCAGCGGTTGAAATGCTAGAAGCACGCGCTAAGTAATTGATAGAAAGCGGGGGAGTCTCTCTCCCGCTTTCTTGTTTGCGGCACATCACATTTTTGCTAGAATAGCGCAAGTTGTGAGCAAACGTTTGCAAGAATTTAAACTGAAAAGTTTTATTTTTATAACGACCATTTTTAAAAATGACAGCTAATAGGATTAAATCCATGTCTAAGATCTTCGATTTCGTAAAACCAGGTGTTATCTCTGGCGATGACGTTCAGAAAGTGTTTGAAGTTGCAAAGGAAAACAACTTCGCTCTACCAGCAGTGAACGTAGTAAACACAGACTCAATCAACGGCGTTCTAGAAGCAGCAGCGAAAGTAAAAGCGCCTGTTGTGGTTCAGTTCTCTAACGGCGGTGCCGGTTTCTTTGCGGGTAAAGGTCTAAAACTTGAAGGTCAAGACGCACAAGTGCTTGGCGCAGTTGCTGGCGCGAAGTACGTTCACGCTGTTGCAGAATCTTACGGTGTGCCTGTTATTCTTCACACTGACCACGCAGCGAAAAAACTGCTTCCTTGGATCGACGGTCTACTAGATGCGGGTGAAGAGTTCTTCGCTCAAACTGGCAAGCCACTTTTTTCTTCTCACATGATTGACCTTTCTGAAGAGTCTCTAGAAGAGAACATCGAGATCTCAGCAAAATACCTAGCTCGCATGGCGAAAATGGGTATGACGCTAGAAATCGAACTAGGCTGTACTGGTGGTGAAGAAGACGGCGTTGACAACTCACACATGGACGCATCTGAGCTGTACACTTCTCCAGAAGACGTGGCTTACGCTTACGAGAAATTGGTGGCAATCAGCCCTCGTTTCACTATCGCAGCGTCTTTCGGTAACGTACACGGCGTTTACAAGCCAGGTAACGTTGTACTGACTCCAACTATCCTACGTGACTCTCAAGCGTACTGTGCTGAGAAGTTTGGTATTGCACCTAACGCACTAAACTTCGTATTCCACGGTGGTTCTGGTTCAACTGAAGCAGAAATCCAAGAGTCAATCAGCTACGGTGTCATCAAAATGAACATCGATACTGATACTCAGTGGGCAACATGGGACGGTATCCGTAAGTACGAAGCGGAAAACCACGATTACCTACAAGGTCAAATCGGTAACCCAACTGGCGAAGATGCGCCAAACAAGAAGTACTACGATCCACGCGTATGGCTACGTGCTGGTCAAGCTTCAATGGTTGCTCGTCTAGAGAAAGCATTTGCTGACCTAAACGCGGTTGATGTTCTGTAATTCAGCCCGTCACTTTGATTGATAAGAAGCCGCTCATCGAGCGGCTTTTTTTGTGTCCGCTTTTTAATACAAATGAATATAAATTGTTATAAACTCTGGCGAAATACCATGGCTTTGCGTAATCTGTAAGCTACAACTATTCAACTAAGTCACTTTAATAGAGGAAAGAGAGTATGGCAGAAGAATCAACAGGGATTGAAACGCCAATCATCGACAGCTTGTCTCACGCCGAATCTTGGCTAAATAACAATTCAGATTTACTGATTCAGTATGGTGTGAACATCATTTCTGCGATCGCTATACTGTTTATTGGTAACATCATTGTTAAAAGCATTGCTAACAGCATATCTAAAGTTTTAGAGAAGAAGCAGATGGATAAAGCGGTCGTCGACTTTATTCATGGTCTGGTTCGCTACCTACTCTTTGTGATTGTGTTGATTGCCGCGCTTGGCCGAATTGGTGTTCAAACGGCGTCTGTGGTTGCGGTTATCGGTGCGGCCGGTCTTGCGGTTGGTTTAGCGTTGCAAGGCTCGCTGTCTAACTTCGCAGCGGGTGTGTTGATTGTTGCGTTTCGTCCTTTCAAATCCGGTGATTATGTTGAGATTGCCGGTGTGGCAGGCAGCGTTGATTCCATCCAAATCTTCCAAACGGTGCTGAAAACGCCTGACAACAAAATGGTCGTGGTGCCAAACGCTGGCGTTATCGGCGGTGCGATCACCAACTACTCTCGTCATGAAACGCGACGTGTTGATCTCGTGATTGGCGTTTCCTACAAGGCAGATCTTAAGCAGACCAAGCAAGTGATCCGTGAAACGTTGGAAAAAGATCCGCGTATCTTGAAAAATCCAGATATCACGATTGGTGTTCTCGCTTTGGCGGATTCTTCGGTGAACTTTGTGGTTCGTCCTTGGGTGAAAACGGCGGACTACTGGGGGGTTTACTTCGACGCCATGCAAAACATTAAAGAAGCGTTGGATGCGGCGGGTATTGAGATTCCATTCCCACAAATGGACGTGCATCTCAACAAAGTCGACTAATACGATTGAACGACGTAAAGCGAAAAGCGAGGCCCTTGAGCCTCGCTTTGTTTTATCCACTCATCCCCAGCCTTGCAGCAAGTGCTTGGCGAGCATGCCCGCGATGACCCACATCATGGTACCGACCAGAAAATCAATCACTTGTTTTACTCTAGGTTTGGATAAGGTGGGCGCCAATTTAGCGGCGCCAATCGACAGCCCGTAAAACCACACAAAGGACGCCAAGATAGTACCGATGGCGAAAGAGAGTCGCTCCTGACCTTCGAATTGGCCGCCGATGGATCCCAAAATAACCACGGTATCGAGATAAAGGTGCGGATTGAATACGGTGACGGCGAGCGCGCCTAAAATGACCGCTTTACGACCGCGCGATAGCTCACTGCTTTGTAGCCCTTCGCTGTGGGAGGCCAGCGCACTTTTCAGAGAAAGAAACCCATAGTAGCCGAGAAACAGAATGCCGCCGATGGTCACTAAAGTCAGCAAGGTCTCATTTTGTGACAGAATCGCCCCGCCGCCAAAAATACCGACAGAGATAAACAGCATGTCGAGAAAGCTGCAGATCGTCGCCGTAGTCAGGTGGTGTTGACGTTTGATGCCTTGATTCAGTACGTAAGCATTTTGCGCGCCAATGGGGATAATCATACTGGCCCCTAAGCCAAACCCTTGCAGCATTAACCAGAAACTCACGATAACCTCTCTTTTTGTTCATGATAGGCGCCCACAATAATCAGAATTAAGATATAAATACAATTAATGATTTTAATTGATTATTAGTAATACTTATGAGGATGGTGCGATGAAAGGGCTGGATTATCGTTGGATTGAAGCGCTGGATAGCGTGATCAAAACCGGTGGCTTTGATAAAGCGGCCAATGCGCTGTATGTCACCCAGTCTGCGGTTTCACAGCGAATCAAACAACTTGAGCGATTCGTGGCGCAGCCCGTCTTGGTTCGTGACCAGCCACCAAGGCCTACTCCCCTTGGTCAAAAGCTGCTCGGTTTCTATCAGCGCATTCAATTGCTGGAACAAGAGTTGATTCCGGAAATTAGCAATCAGCAGCCTTTGCAAATCCGTCAGCTCTCGATTGCGACCAACGCCGATAGTTTGGCCACCTGGCTACTACCGGCGTTGAGCCCGGTACTGAAAAAGCACCCGCTCGAGATGAGGTTTGAAGTCGATAGAGAGGGCCGTACACTAAATAAACTCAAGCAAGGTGAGGTGGTGGGGGCGATCAGTATGGCAAGCCAAGCCCTCAGTGGTTGCGTGGCCCGCTATTTGGGTCGGATGGATTACATTTGCGTGGCCACGCCGCAGTTTCGCGAGCGTTTTTTTCCAAAAGGATTGACCAAAGAGGCGCTCTCGATAGCCCCTGCGGTCTCGTTTGATCAACACGATCCATTGCATCGAGATTTTCTTAAGCAACATGGCATTGATATTGATCGAGGGATCAACCACTGGGTCTCGAGCTCTGAGGCGTTCGTCAATATGGCGCTTAACCATTGCGCTTACTGTTTGATCCCCACCATACAGATCGAAAAGGAGCTTGAGCAGGGCACTTTGGTCGATTTGCTTCCCGGGTATTGTCTCTCCTTTGAGATGTATTGGCACCACTGGCAACTCGAAACAGGCCTGCTGAAAGAAGTCAGCGAAGCGATTCTCAGTTATGCACAGCAGCACCTGATCCAGCCGAGTCGTTAATTCTTTGTCAGTTTTCTCTTGTCTCACTTGGTGAAGAAATCAACGTTTTCTATTATGTATGAAATACCTAACATACGGATCGCTTTATGACCAACCCAACTCGAATGTCTGCTGTGCGCGTTCTATGCCGCTGGCTCGCTTTGCTGGCATGTGTGGCCAGCGCGCCGAGCTTTGCCGAGATAGATTTTCCCCACCTCAGTACCACAGGCTATGGTGAGGTCACCGCTGAGCCTGATATGGCGAAATTTACGGTGACCGTGGTCGAATCGATGCTCACCGCAGAGCAGGCAAAACAAGCCGTCGACCAAGTGGTGAGTGACTTTCTCAAAGCGTTAGGGCGAGAAGAAGTCCCGAGCGAGCAGATTCAAAGCTCTAATCTCTATCTCTCACCTCAATATCAGTATCCTAAGAATGGGGCTCCTGAGTTGGTCGGCTATCGTGCGACTCGTACCATTCAAGTCACGGTCAATGAACTGGAAAAGCTCAATGATTATCTTGACCTGGCGCTGAGTGTGGGCATCAACCAAGTGAGCAATATTGAGTTGAAAGTAAAAGAGGCCGCACGTTACCAAGATCAAGCGCGTCAAGCGGCGATCCGTGATGCCAATCAGAAAGCGCACGCGTTGTCTGAAGGGTTTGGTAAAACGCTCAAAGGCGTGTGGCGAATCGATTATCGCAGTCAGCAAAACCAACCGGTATTGATGCGTACCATGAGTATGGACGCGAAAAGAGAGTCAGTGGGCTACCAAGACTCATCGATCATCATTCGTGATAGCGTGGATGTTATTTATCAGATTGATTGATTTCTTACTAAAAGCCTTTATTTTTTAAAGGGAAAAATAGCGAGGGGTCGAATGTGTCATCGCTCGCTCTTTAATCGACTTTCGTATTAATGCTATACTTCCTCCTCATTTTTTTAAGAGCATAGCTAGTGATGAAAAGCCGCAGTAACTTTTGGTATCTAATACTAGTTATGTTAGTGCTCATATTGATAGTGATGACTTACTATCATAGCCGATACCAAGAAGTAAAAACGGCGGCAATGAACACCATCATCACTCAAGCTTCACATCAATTGACCTACAGCGAACGCGAGTATCTGAATGTTCGCAATCAGTTTGTTTCTGTCGTCAATTTGTTATCGCACAGTCGTAATCTTTATGACTATATTGCCGAGCCAACGGACGAGCATAAAACCATTGTCGAGCAGTCTTGGACCTCGGTGACTGACAGCCAGCTGTGGTATACCCAAGTCCGCTATCTGGATCGTCAAGGCAAAGAGCAGATCCGCGTGAACTTCCTCGATGGCAAAAGTGTGGTCGTGAGTGAGGAGAACCTGCAAAATAAATCGCAGCGCGACTACTTTGATTACGCTCAAACTCTGGCAAAAAATGAGATAGGGACTTGGGGCGTCGATTTGGAAATCGAGCGTGGTGAGGTGGTGTATCCCTATCGTCCTAGCCTGCGTTTGTTGACACCGATATACATTGATGAGGTGAAGACGGGGTACCTTATTCTTAATGTCGATGTGGAAGCGTTGGCATCGAGACTCAACTATGCCCCCGATGGCCTGCTGAGGCCCAAATTGGCTAATGACGGTGGTTACTTCTTAGTCAGCGATAATCAACAAGAGCGTTTTGGCCATGTGATTGAAGAGCGTAAGCACTTCAGTTTGCCTCAATTGTATCCTCAAGCTTGGGTCAAAATGCAGGTGAAAGAGTCCGGCTCAGTGATGGAGAACGGCGAGCTACTCGTGTTTGAGAAGTTGTACCTTTCCCCGCGCCATGAGATGTACTTGGTGATCCATTTAAGCCAGCAGCAGCTCAATGATCTCACGGGTCGAGAGTTATTGGAGCTGTTTCAAGAGGCGCTGCTCGCGACGCTACTGGTGATCGCAGTGATCGTGCCTGGCGGCGTATTGATCTTCTATTATCGTAAACGCAGTATTGAGAGCCAACTGGCGAGAGCGGCGCTCAGTGGGATGTCGGCGGTGATCATCACCGACCGCTGGTATCGAGCAATTTTAGTCAATGATGAGTTCAATAAGCTTACGGGACTAAGCCAACAAGAGGTGGTGAATCGGAATGTGTTCAAGATCTTGCTGGGGGAAAAGCAGATCGAAGCCTCAATGCACATTTTTGAACAACTCTCTAAGCATCAGTTTTGGGAAGGAGAGGTGAGACTCAACAGTTCGCCGCTCGATTATGACGTCACTGTGATTGCACGTGTTCAGAGCGTATTATCGAAAACGGGCAACGTCAGTTATTACATCACCTCTCTCGTGGATATTTCTGATCGCGTTGCCCTTGAAGAGCGCCTCAGGGTGCTGAGCGAAATTGATGAGTTAACCCAGCTTTGGAATCGACGCAAGTTTGATGCAGAGCTAAGAAAGAGTGCCAAGCTAGTGGAGCGCTACGGAGAGAGCAACACCACCTGCCTTGCCTTGATTGATATTGATTACTTTAAGCGAATCAATGATGAGCAAGGGCACGACCAGGGGGATCGCGTGATTCAGCGTGTAGGCAATCTGATTAAAGAGCGCTTACGCGATACTGATTTTGTGGCGCGAATTGGCGGTGAGGAGTTTGCAGTGATCATGCCTCACACGCCGCTTGAAGAAGCAGAACGCGCGCTCGATAGGTTGAGAGTAGCGACGGCGAATCAACTGGATATTCCGGTCACGATCAGTGTGGGGGTTACGGATATGACTCACGATTACACTCGCTGTTATAAATGCGCGGATATCGCACTGTATGAATCAAAAACCTTAGGGCGCAACCGCGTCTCTACTTGTCGCAGTAGCGACGACATCGCATAACGAACTCTTTCGTCTTCAAGAAGGTCTCTTCTTCAAGTACGTCGCGTCTTCATTGAGCACGTCAGTGCCTGAGTTAGTCCCCCCAATTTTCTTTCTATTCACACTCTCTTTGTTAACTGCTCTATGCGTCTCCGTGATTGCAGGCAAAAGAAAAGGGAGCCGAAGCTCCCTTGATTCATGTTACTGAGTTGAACGATTATAGAACGTGAACTGACGCTGTGTTGGTTGTACCAGAAGCAACAAGTGCACCTGATACCATTACAACGATGTCGCCTTTGTTACCAAGGCCAGACTCAAGTGCCAACTCTTTACCTTTGATGTAGAAAGAGTCAGTGCTGTCGATTGAGTCAACCAATACTGGACGAACGCCTTTAGTCAGAACAAGTTGAGCTGCTGTCTTCTTGTTAGTCGTTAGCGCTAGGATGTTTGCTGTTGGGAAGTACTTACGTACTGAACGAGCAGACTTACCGCCTTCTGTTGCAACAACGATAAGAGGAGCCGCTAGCTTCTCAGCAGTGTCTACAGCGCCTTTACATACCGCTTCAGTGATGCGTAGACGTGGGCTGTCTAGGCGTGAACCTAGTTCCGCTTTTAGTGCAGAATCCGTGCGGTTAGCGATTTGAGCCATGATAGTTACCGCTTCTACTGGGTACTTACCTTTTGCTGTTTCGCCAGAAAGCATCACTGCATCTGTACCGTCCATGATAGCGTTCGCTACGTCACCCGCTTCTGCGCGTGTTGGACGAGGGTTCTTGATCATAGAATCCAGCATTTGAGTCGCTGTGATAACCACTTTACGTGCACGGTTACATTTCTCGATCATCATCTTCTGAGCGAAGATCACTTCTTCTGCTGGGATTTCAACACCTAGGTCACCACGAGCAACCATGATACCGTCAGAAAGCTCTAGGATTTCGTCGAAGTTATCAACACCTTCTTGGTTTTCGATCTTAGAGATGATGTGGATGTTTTCGCCGCCGTTTGCGTCTAGAAGTTCACGGATTTCTTTCACGTCTGCTGCTTTACGAATGAAAGAAGCGGCAACGAAATCAACGCCTTGCTCACAACCAAATTTAAGGTCGTTTTTGTCTTTTTCAGATAGAGCTGGAAGTTGAACAGAAACACCAGGAAGGTTAACACCTTTGTTTTCACCTAGTGCGCCGTTGTTTAGAACTTTACACTTCACTTCAGTTTCTGTTGTTGCGATCACTTCCATCTCGATAAGACCATCATCGACTAGGATAGTGTTGCCAACGTTTAGGTCAGCAGCGAAACCTGCGTAAGTGACCGCAACGGTGTTTTTGTTACCAACAACAGAAGTGTCTGTTGTGAACGTGAATTCTTGACCCGCTTCTAGATCAACGTCATCGCCGTTTTCTAGTTTGATCGTACGGATTTCAGGACCTTTAGTATCCAGAAGAATCGCAAGCTGCTTACCAGTGTTTGCCATGACTTCACGGAAGTTCGTGATACGAGTGCCGTGTTCTGCGTAGTCACCGTGAGAGAAGTTAAGACGCATTACGTTCATGCCTGCGTTTACAAGCTCAGTCAGTTTCTCTACAGATTCAGTTTTAGGGCCAATCGTACATACGATTTTGGTCTTTTTCATGGAAGATACTCTCCGGTCAATAATAGTTACAATTTGAAAGTCATGGATCATGTCGAAGTCGAGCGTTTTCTCGGGCTAAATGAGACGTCGCTCATAGAGAAAAACGTACTTTCAAGGTCAACTTCGCTACTGAAAGTCTTTCATCAAATTTAGTCATTTTATGACTAAATTGATGGGAAAATTCGCCGCAAATTTGTGACTAACCTAGGATATCAGCGGTTAGTTGCAAAAAAATAACAGTCAATTCTGTAATTTTTTTTCTTTTCGGTGGCGAATTCTACCACTGATTGACTCAAGGATCACTGTTTAAGAATTGTCTTAGGACAAGGTTTTGCCGCAATTTTTTTATTTTTTGGTTCAAAATAAATGGACGGAAATGTTTCGTTTTGATTATAATTTGTTTTGATTTGAAGCTTTTATTTTTGGTAGTCATGTCGAAACGAAACACTCAATTAAGAAGACACTCTATTTCCCATCTCGTTAACGAGAAAGGAGAGGTCAGTGTTGAAGAGCTTTCTCAGCGCTTTGAGACCTCTGAGGTCACGATTAGAAAGGATCTGGCTTCTTTAGAGAAAAATGGTCAGCTGCTTCGCCGCTACGGCGGGGCGATCGCGCTACCGAAAGAAGTGGTCAGCGATGAATTGAGTGAAAATGTTTCGATTCGCAAGAATGAGCTAGCGAAAGCCGCCGCCACCTTAATCCGTGAACACAACCGCATTGTCATCGACAGTGGTAGCACGACGGGCGCATTGATTCGTCAACTGGATGGCATGCGTGGTTTGGTGGTGATGACGAACTCGCTCAATGTCGCTAATGCGCTTAACGAATTAGAGAGTGAACCTACTTTACTAATGACGGGCGGCACTTGGGATGCACATTCCGAGTCGTTTCAAGGGCAGGTGGCAGAGTCTGTACTGCGTTCCTACGACTTTGACCAGCTGTTTATCGGTGCTGACGGCGTCGATTTGGCGCGTGGCACCACCACGTTCAATGAGCTTGTGGGTCTTAGCAAGGTGATGGCGGAAGTCTCACGCGAAGTGATTGTGATGGTCGAGTCCGAGAAAATTGGCCGTAAAATCCCAAACTTAGAGCTCGCCTGGGACAGTATTGACGTATTGATTACCAACAGCGATTTGCCGCCGGAGTACCAACAACAGATTGAGTCTCACGGCGTCACCGTAATTTGTGCCTAAACTTAAGTGTGAGTCTAGGCATCTCGTTTTAACCATATTATCGGCGCACGAACCGAATTGGCCACTTGGCGATATACGCCAGTGTTTTTTGCTTGCTGCTTATTCGGCTGACGCCTAAATCAAACAACCCTAGCAAAAGGGAAGGGAGTAGAACCTATGTGTGGAATCGTTGGTGCAGTGGCACAGCGTGATGTGGCGGAAATTTTAGTGGAAGGTCTCCGCCGTCTTGAATACCGCGGCTATGACTCAGCAGGTGTGGCGGTGGTCGACAGTGACAATAACCTCACTCGCGTACGTCGCCTCGGTAAAGTGCAAGAGTTGGCCGACGCTGTCGAGCAAGCGAACGTGCTTGGTGGCACTGGCATCGCACACACACGCTGGGCAACGCACGGTGAGCCGTCAGAAGTGAACGCGCACCCACACATGTCTGGCGATATTGCCGTCGTCCACAACGGGATCATCGAAAACCACGAAGCGTTGCGCGAGCTGCTTCAATCTCGTGGTTACGTGTTTGAATCACAAACTGACACCGAAGTGATTGCACACTTGGTTGAGTGGGAACGTCGTACCTCAGACACATTACTTGAAGCGCTGCAAAAAACCGCCAAGCAACTGGAAGGCGCTTACGGCACGGTAGCCGTGGATCGCAAAGATCCCTCTCGCATTGTGGTTGCCCGTTCGGGTAGCCCAATTGTGATTGGTTTTGGCGTCGGTGAAAACTTCCTGGCGTCAGACCAACTTGCGCTGCTGAGCGTGACACGCCGCTTTATGTACCTAGAAGAGGGCGATGTTGCAGAGGTGACTCGTCGCTCAGTCACTGTCTTTGATGCCAACGGCGAAGCGGTAGAGCGTGAAGTGATTGAGTCCAACGCTGAGCACGATGCCGGCGATAAAGGTAAATACCGCCACTTTATGCAAAAAGAGATTTTTGAGCAGCCGACGGCGCTGATCAACACGATGGAAGGTCGTATTTCCGACAAAGCCGTCATCACCAATGCGATTGGCGTGAATGCCGAAGAGATCCTGAGCAAAGTCGATCACGTGCAGATTATTGCGTGTGGTACCTCTTACAACTCAGGCATGGCGGCACGTTACTGGTTTGAATCCATTGCTGGCGTGAGCTGTGATGTGGAAATCGCGTCTGAGTTCCGTTACCGCGATTTCGTGGTTCGTCCAAACAGCTTGTTGGTGACGCTATCTCAATCTGGTGAAACGGCGGATACCCTAGCCGCTCTGCGTTTGGCCAAAGAGAAAGGCTACATGGCGGCGATGACCATCTGTAACGTCGCGGGCTCCTCATTGGTGCGTGAGTCTGACTTTGCCTTTATGACGCGCGCAGGTACAGAGATCGGTGTGGCCTCGACCAAAGCGTTTACGACCCAGCTTGCTGCGATGCTGATGATGGTGGTGTCTATTGGTCGCTTGCAAGGCCGCGTTAACGAAACGCGCGAAGCTGAGATTGTAAAAGCGCTCCATGAGCTACCCAGTGCGATTGAAAAAGCGCTCGCCTTTGACAAAGAGATCGAAGCGCTGGCTCCAGATTTTGCCGATAAGCACCACACCTTGTTCCTTGGCCGCGGCGAGTATTACCCAATCGCGATGGAAGCGTCGCTTAAGCTCAAAGAGATCTCTTACATTCACGCAGAGGCCTACGCCGCGGGTGAACTGAAACATGGCCCACTAGCCTTGATCGATGCGGACATGCCTGTTGTCGTTATCGCGCCGAGCAACGATCTGCTTGAGAAGCTGAAGTCCAACGTTGAAGAAGTGCGCGCCCGTGGCGGCCTGCTGTACGTCTTCGCCGATGCTGACGCTGGGTTTGAAGGCGATGAGAACATGAAGATCATCAAGATGCCGCACGTCAACGAAGTGACTGCACCTATCTTCTACACCGTTCCAATGCAGCTGCTGTCTTACCACGTTGCGCTGATCAAAGGCACCGACGTCGACCAACCTCGCAACCTAGCGAAAGCGGTAACGGTGGAATAACAGCCAAAAAAAGGCCTAGCATCTCGCTAGGCCTTTTAGTATCTGCTTGATTACCAGCGGTAATTAGCGTTTAGCACCACTGAACGTGATTGGCCGTAGTAGCACCAGTAATCACAACCAGACACATACTCTTTGTCTAGGATATTGTTGACGTTGAGTTGAGCTTGCCATTGCGAAGTTATGTCGTAGGAGACAGAAGCATCCCACAAGGTCACAGATGGGACTGTCAGATCTGACCATTTCGGATTGTCTTTTGATTCACCTACGTAACGAACACCAGAACCAATATTTAGCCCAGGTATCCATGCTTGAGCGCGGTAGTCCAACCAAGCAGAGGCTTGATGCTCAGGAATCAGTGCGGCTCTCTTGGTTCCTTGTCCGCTTGTTTCCTCTGTTTTTGCATTGGTATAGGTGTAGTTTGCCGAGAGTTTGAGATCATCCGTTAGCTGAGCAACGGTTTCAATTTCGATACCGTTTGATGTCGCTTCACCCGTTTGTGTGACTTGATAGGTATCAGGGTTGGTGACCAAAGCGTTTTTCTCACTGATGTCAAACCAAGCGACATTGATGTACCCATCCAAGAATTCTGGCTGGTACTTCACACCGACTTCCACTTGCTCACCTTCGAGAGGCTTATACAGCTCTCCTGTACCACTATCAATCGTGCTCAAGACTTCAAAGGATTGTGAGTAACTCGCGTAGGGTGACAATCCAATGTCTGACAAATACATGACACCTGCATTTAACGATAACTGGCCATCATCTCGTGATTTCTTGTCTGAGCTGCTAGCCGTTTGGCCAACGTTCTCAGTGCTAACCCAGTCGTAGCGAGCTCCTACGCTGCCGACCCATCCTTGGTTAAGTTTTATTTGATACTGAGAGTAAACACTGGCTTGCGACTTGGTGATTTCACGGTGTGTATTGTTCGCCATGTCGAGCGGAGTGTAATTACCGTACACAGGATTCCAAGGGTTGATGGTACCAAATGCGTAGCTGTCTTGCTCTTCACCTTCAGTTTCATGGCGTTGAAGATCAAAACCTACAAGCACAGATTGCTCTGCGTTTGAGGTATACCAAGTACCCACAGCGTTGTTATCGAAAGTGAAGCTCTGGTTTTTCCCATCTCGATAAACCACCCCTTGTCCTAGATCTTCAACACTCGAGTCATTGTTGAAAAATGCATAGGAACTTCTAAGGTACAACTCATTGGATGCGTAATTGAGATTTTGGGACCAAGTCCAACTGTCATCGATATCGTGTTGAAGTAGGTAACCTAGAGAAAACTGTGTTCTTTCATACTTGTCGTAATCAGGTTGGCCTAGGTTCGTACTTGGATCGATACTACCGAAATCGGAACCGATCAAAGTGCCCGCTGCCGGGAAGAATGGGTTGGTTGGTACACCGTCGTCTTCAAGGTAGGTAGCCAGAAGAGTCAGAGTTGTGCGATCTGAAATGTCGATCTCCAGGCTAGGAGCTAAGTAGAATCGATCATTGTCAGTTTCGTTTAGCTCTCCTTCACTGCTTTTCATCGCTCCAACCAGTCGATATCTCACAGTGCCCTCTTCATTGGCAAGGTCGGAAACGTCGAATGCGATCGATTGATGATTGTTCGTACCCACCTCCACTTTTAATTCGCCTTGTGGCGTGAAGGTTGGTTTTTTCTGAACTGCGTTGACCACACCGCCAGGTGATGACTCACCAAATAAAATGGCGGATGGGCCTTTGATGACTTCGATACTTTCCAGTCCGTAAGGTTCGACTAGCCAAGTGTAGTAGCCATCACGAAATAGACGGTTGCCGTCTAGGTAGGTTGTCGCATCGAACCCTCGAACTTTAAACCAATCCGTATCATTATCCGCACCATAAGGCTGAGCCGTTACACCTGACGTATAACGCAGCGCTTCATCAAGCTTTTGTGGGGCGCGAGTGCGGAGGTCATCTTCGGTGACAATTGACACACTGCGAGGCGTTTCTTGGGCAGGGATGTCGACTTTAAGTGCTTGGGCCGTGACAGTGATGGTTTCCAGTTCCGTGGTGCTCTCTTGTGCAAAGACAGCGCTTGAACATACCACTGCAGCAGGCGCCAATCCCAACCAGATCGCTTTACGAACTGCGACTGAAAGAGGAGTTTGGTTATGCATGTTCTTTTCCTATAAATAAAAGTTAAACTAATAATGATATTTATTATTATTCGCATTGGATTTTATTTTACTGACTTTTTCATCAAAAGATAGTAAAACGTGCCCGACCCGAAACCCGAAACCCGAAAGTAGGAAGCATGTTCAATTGGTTTGAAAAATTAACGCAAGCGTTTCCCGAGCAAGAGCCGCAAATGCCGCCGAAGCATTTACTCGGTTTTTGTCGTCACTACACCCGAGGCTTTGAAGTGCCATTACTCTTGATGGCGATACTCAGTGCGTTGATTGCCTGGACGGAAGTGACGCTGCTCAGTTACATGGGCGAACTGGTCGATATTCTCAGCACCCAAGATCGCGCGACGTTTTGGCAAGACCAAGGCGATCGGATGTGGACTATGGTGCTGCTGGTTGTGGTGGTGATGCCCGCGCTGGGGATTACCCACTCGATGATCATGCATCAAACCTTGCTAGGCAATTATCCGATGTCGATTCGTTGGCTGATTCACCGCTATTTGCTCAAGCAAGCGGTCGGCTTTTTCCAGCGAGATTTTGCTGGCCGAGTGGCAACCAAGGTGATGCAAAGCGCCCTGGCTGTACGTGAAACCGTGATGAAGCTGGTTGATGTACTGGTGTACATCTCGGTCTATTTCGTGGCGATGATCTGGATGATGGGCGAATCGGATCTGCTACTGATGCTGCCGATTGCGATTTGGTTGGTGATGTACATTCTCATCCAGCTGTTTTTTATCCCACGCTTGAAAAAGGTGGCGACTGACCAAGCCGATGCACGCTCAGTGATGACGGGCCGAATTGTCGATACCTACACCAATATTTCAACCGTTAAGCTTTTCTCCCACTCCAAGCGTGAATTGGAGTATGCCAAAGGCAGCATGAAGCAGTTTTTGCTGACGGTGTACCGCCAAATGCGCATGGTCACTTGCCTGCTATTGAGTGTTGATGCGATTAACTATCTGCTGCTCATCTCTATTGCCGCTTTGTCGGTCATGTTATGGCTAGAGGCGAGTGTCACCATCGGTGTAATTGCGGTGGCGATCAGCATTGCGCTGCGCGTACAAGGCATGTCGAAATGGATCATGTGGGAAGTGAGCGCACTGTTTGAAAATATTGGTACCGTGGTCGATGGCATGAACACCATCTCTAATGATGTTGAAGTGCAGGATAAACCCAATGCACCCGCGTTGACGGTGACAAAAGGCGCCATCGAGTTCGACGCCGTGGACTTTGACTATACCGATGAGAAACCGGTGTTTGAGCAGCTTAACTTAGCCATTAAACCGGGTGAAAAAGTCGGGATTGTTGGCCGCTCTGGTGCAGGTAAGTCAAGCCTGGTTAACTTGCTGCTGCGTTTTTACGATTTGAAAGGCGGCGATATTCGCATTGATGGTCAAAACATCGCAGACGTAAGCCAAGAGTCGCTGCGCCAGCAGATCGGTATGATCACGCAAGACACCTCACTGCTGCACCGTTCGATCAAAGAGAACATCCTCTACGGTGATCCTGATGCCGACGACGCGGCGCTGATCGAGGCGGCGAAAAAAGCCCATGCGCACGACTTTATCTGTGGCCTCAAAGATGAGCTGGGGCATAGCGGCTATGATGTCGAAGTGGGCGAGCGCGGGGTGAAATTATCCGGTGGGCAACGTCAACGTATTGCCATTGCGCGTGTGTTACTCAAAAATGCGCCGATCTTGATTATGGATGAAGCGACGTCCGCGCTCGATTCTGAAGTGGAGTCGGCGATTCAAGAAAACTTGCAAGTGCTGATGGAAGGCAAAACCGTGATCGCGATTGCGCACCGTTTATCGACTATTGCTGCTATGGATCGCTTGATCGTGATGGATCAAGGCCGTGTGGTTGAACAAGGCAGTCACCAAGAGCTCCTCGCACAACAAGGCATCTACGCCCAACTTTGGAAGCACCAAACCGGCGGCTTCTTAGGTTAATCTTTCCAACCTTCATCACTCAAAAAGGTTCAACGATAGCGCGCTATGGTTGAACCTTTTTTTAATTACTCATATTATAAGGAAATAAAATTGATAATTGTTATCATTTTGTTTTCTTCGCTTTAAGAAAGAGTAATGCTAGACCCCCATCAACACAGTGCACGTCTCGCGGCTTCGTCCTTGGTCGTCGGTTACGATACACCGATCGTCAACAACATCAGTCTTGAGATTCAACCCGGTAAACTGACGATTTTGGTCGGTTCGAATGGGTGTGGCAAATCGACCCTGCTCAAATGCTTAGCACGAGTGCTGCCACCGATGTCTGGTCAGGTGCTGCTCAATGATGAGCCCATTCATCAACTGGGTGTGAAAGCGGTGGCAAAAACCTTAGCGTTATTGCCACAAGGCCCGATTGCACCGGAAGGTCTCACTGTACGTGAGCTCGTCGCTCAAGGGCGCTATCCGCATCAAACCTTTTTCCAGCAGTGGAGTGAGCATGACGAGCAAATGGTGGATGAGGCAATGGCGATGGCCAAGGTCACAGAGCTCGCCGATCGAGCGGTGACCGACCTGTCGGGTGGTCAGCGTCAACGTTGTTGGATTGCCATGGTGCTGGCGCAAGAAACCGACATCATTTTACTTGATGAGCCGACCACCTATTTGGATCTCAAAGTTCAGGTCGACTTGCTGAGCTTATTGAGCCAATTGGCGCATCAACACCATCGCACCCTTGTTGTGGTGCTGCATGAACTTAATCTTGCGGCTGCGTATGCCGATGAGCTCATCATGATGAAAGCGGGCACCATCTACGCCGCTGGTCACCCCGAGCAGGTCTTTACCGCCGACAACCTTAAGCAGGTGTTTGGTTTAAATGCCAATGTGATTCGCGATCCGCACACACAAACCTTGCAATGCGTACCCACAGAGATCGCCAGTGTTGCCCATGGGCAGACAAGAACGATGATGTCGGCGGTGATATGAGACGCTGTGCTTGGTTAAGTGGTGCAGGTCTTGGCGTGATGGCGATGATACTGCTGGTTTTTTTACTTTGGCATTTATCGCTAGGTGCGCAGCCTGTCGCGCTGACGGAGGTATGGGCCGCGTTGGTGGCGTACGATGACAATCAGTTCTCTCATTTAGTGGTGCGAGAGTTGCGCTTACCACGCGCCATCGTTGCTGCGTCAGTGGGCGCGAGTTTGGCTGTGGCGGGTGCCTTGATGCAAGGCGTGACGAGAAATCCGCTCGCTGATCCTAGCTTACTCGGCATGATGACGGGCGGCGCGCTGGCGGTGGTCTATTGGATGAGTTTTGCGCCTGTCGAGGGCATCGTATGGTTGCCATTAGTGGCGGCCGTGGGCTCGCTGATTGCCGCTGCGGTAGTCTGGACGATTGCCGCGCGAACGCCGAGCGGAGTGACGCCGCTGACGTTGACGCTGACCGGCTCGGCGTTTAGCGCGTTTACCGCCGCGCTCTTGTCGATTCATCATTTGATCGACCAGAAAACGTTTGAAACCTTGCGCGGCTGGCTGGTGGGCTCTCTACTGGGGAGTCAATTGGAGACATACTGGTGGTGCCTGCCTTGGATTTTGTTTGGCTTAGTGGCTGCGATACTGCTGGCCCCTGCGGTGACGGCGATGTCGATGGGCGATCAGGTCGCGACGGGCCTTGGCATTGATATTCAAAAGCGCAAATGGCAGTTGCTGCTGTGCGTAGTGTCCTTGACGGCGGCCTCGGTCGCACTGGCAGGTCCGCTGGGTTTTGTCGGCTTGGTGATTCCGCATGTGGTCAAGCTGCTGGTGGGCAGTGATTATCGCTGGGTCGTGCCATATTCGCTGCTGCTTGGCGGCGCCTACTTGCTGTTTGTTGACAGTTTGGCGCGCTGGTTGATTGCCCCACAAGAGGTGGCGACTGGGCTGATGACGATTTTGCTCGGAGCACCGCTGTTTGTGTGGCTGGTCAAAACGAGGATTCGTTAACATGGTGGCGCTAAGGTGGCTCGGCGGTCGAGTCTCATTCCGGGTTCGGCCCAAAACGCTCGGCGTCACGGTGTTGATGGCTCTTTTGATGGCGTTGCTGTGGTTGCTCAGTATTGGCATCGGCAGTTATGCGCTCTCGATGCAGGCGCTATTGGATGAGGTGATGAGCGCGCTCGGCATGCAAGGCTCCATCGCCGATAGCCAGGCGGCGTTGGTGATGTGGGAGCTGCGTTTGCCGCGCAGTCTAGCGGCGTTGCTGGCGGGGGGCTTGTTTGCGCTTTCAGGAGCGCTGCTGCAAAACCTGACCCGCAACCCTCTCGCTGATCCCAGTTTAGTCGGCATCAGTCAAGGCGCGGCGTTTGCCGTGGTGTGTTTGACGATGCTGTTTCCGGAGGCGATCGACGCTTGGCGTGAAGTGAGCGCGTTTACCGGGGCGATGGTGGTCGCCGCGGGCGTGCAGAGCTTGAGTGGCTCTGGGCATCCGCTGAAATTTATTTTAATGGGTATCGGGGTGGCGGCGTTTTTCAGTGCCTTGACCTCAAGCTTGCTCACTTACGGTGACATTGACGCTGCCATGTCTGCACTGGCGTGGCTATCGGGCAGTGTGCATGCGGTGACTTGGTCTGAAGTCGGACTGCTCTCCATCGCGCTGCTGACCACCTTGGCGTTGGCGATCGGCCAAGCACGTAACATGGCGGCATTGTCGTTTGGTGTTGATATGGCGGTCGGTCTGGGCGTGAACAGTGTTTGGGCGAGCCGTGTTCAGTTGATGCTGAGTGTGTGCGCGGCGGCGCTAGCGACCGCCATTGTTGGGCCGATCGGTTTTGTCGGTTTGCTTGCACCGCACATGGCGAGAAAGATGACCATCGCAGGTCCTAATAGCCACTTAATATTGACTACATTGGTCGGCGCAAGCTTAGTGCTGTTCGCCGATACCTTAGGGCGCACCCTGTTTGCGCCGACGCAATTGGCCGCAGGCTTAGTGACCGCGCTTATCGGCGCGCCTTTGTTTGCGCTGCTCTTAATGCGAAAACAACAAGGCTAGAAAAAGAGAAGGGATACATCATGGTAAGAGAAGTCACTCGGCTAGGCGCGTTGCTGTTGGCCAGTGTCGTGAGTGTGTTGGCCGAGGCCTATCCGCTGACGATTGAACACAAATACGGTCAGGTTGAGCTTAGCGAACAGCCGCAGCGCGTGGTCTCTGTCGGCGTCACGGATCATGATGATATTCTGGCGCTCGGCGTTATCCCACTAGCCGTACGCGATTGGTATGGTGACCAACCTTACGGCGTGTGGCCATGGGCGCAAGATGAGTTGGGCGATGCCAAGCCGGTATTACTTAAAGGGCAAACGGTCGATTTTGAGGCCATCGCGCAGCTGAAACCGGATCTGATCATCGGCGTCTCTTCCGGGATGGATAAGAAAACCTACGACAAGCTCAGCACGATTGCGCCTACGCTCGCACAATCTGGCGCTTATACCGATTGGGCGATGCCGTGGGATGAGCGTCATCTTATGATAGGTAAAGCGCTGGGTTATGAAGAAAAATCGCAAGCCATAGTGCAAGATATAAAGCAGCAGATTGCTACGCTGCGGGCAAAGCACCCGGAGTTTGAGGGCAAATCGGCGGCGGTGGCGTTTTACTACAACAAACAGCCTGGCGCCTATGCGAGCAAAGACTTACGTTCACAATTTCTGATTGCGCTGGGCTTTCATATTCCAGAGTCCATTGATGCGCTCGCCAAGGAGGCGTTTTACACCTCGTTCAGCGAGGAGCGTATGGACTTGCTGGACAACGACCTTGTGATTTGGCTGACCACGGAAGAGCAGCTTGAGCAATCCAGCAACGCCATTTTTCGTAAACGCATGCCGTTTTACAAAGAGAAACGCGAATACTTCACTGGCGATATCATCGGTGGCGCGTTCTCCTTTTTTAGCCCATTGTCGATTCAATATTTGATTGATGAAATGGTGCCAGCGATGGCGAACATTCTTGAAGAGAAGTCATCCTAGCCCAAGCGCAGAGATTAACGTCAAAGAGAACGGATCAAAGAGAAGAGTATGACACACAATCGTTTACCCCATTTGTTGCTAGCAGGTTGGATGCTGACCGCGTCTTCTGCTGCGATGGCAACGGGGGCAGAGTTGAAACAGTCGCAACGTCTTGAAACAGAGATCACCACCGCAAATGCCAACACGCAAAGCCGCGTGTCGGCCAGCAGCGACAAAGCGCTCGATCTTGAAGCGCAAATTGAGCAGCGCCAAGCTGAGGTGGAAGGGCTAGAAGTGTATCGAGATCACCTTCGCGGCATGCTCGACAGCCAACAGAAAGAAATCGCCAGCTTTGATGAACAGTTGTCAGAGATTGAGCGCACGCGTGAAAGCATCGTGCCGTTGATGTACAGCATGCTTGATGGGCTAGAGGCATGGGTAGAAAGCGATCGCCCACTTCGCCAAGAGGTGCGCCGCGAACGCGTTGCCAAGTTGCGTGAAATGATGACTCAGTCTGACGTCAGTGATGCTGAAAAGTACCGCCGCATTCTAGAGGCATACCAAATCGAGTTGGATTACGGCACTAAGCTTGGTGCTTATTCTGCGCCGATTGAGGTAGACGGCAAATCACTGATTACCGAGCAGCTCTATCTCGGCCGAATCAGCTTGGTGGCGCGCAGTGTTGATCGCGCGCACTACTGGGCGTGGAATGCGTCTAACGAACAATGGCAAGCGCTCGACAGCAAAGCCGGTTTAGAGATTGATAAAGCGTTTGATGTAGCGAATAAACAAGCCGCCCCAACGTTATTGCATTTACCGGTGTCGGTTAAGGAGAGTCAACAATGAGAGGGATGACTTGGCTAGCGGCGAGCGTGATCGCCGTTTCACTGTCTACGGTCTCGCTGTCTGTTGCTGCTTCGGATGCTGCCTTACTGAAAGAGACGCAACAAGCGAAAGTTGAGCAAGCGAAGCATAATCAAGCGCGTGAAGGGGAGTTTAAGCAGCGTGAACAGGCGTTGCAGGCAGAGCTTGATAAGCTCAACGCGCAGCTTGCCTCTCTCAAACAAGAAAACGAACAGCTGTCAGAGACCTTTCAGCAAAACGAAGCCGTACTGGCCGAAAAAGAGCAAGCCTTGCATCTGGCAACGGGCAGCTTAGGTGAGCTGTTTGGCGTGGTGCGCCAAGCGGCAAAAGATCTCGACCTTGAGCAAGCTGGCTCTGTTGCGACCCTAGGTCACGCTGATCACCGAGCGGTAGTAGAAGAGATTGTGGCCGCAAGACAGCTACCAGAGAAGAGGCAGCTCTACGGCCTGTGGCAGGCGTTTGCACAGCAAATCCAGGCCAGTGCTGAGGCACAAACGCTCAACGTTGATGTCATCAACGGACAAGGTGAAACCGAGACAAAATCGGTGCTGCGTTTGGGTAGTTTTGCCTTAGCGGGTGAACAAGGTTACTTAGATTGGAATGGTCAGCGCCAGCGCGCTACCGTGTACGCTCAGCAGCCACAGGGTGCACTGACTCTAAGCACTGATGTCATAAGCGGACTACCGATCGTTGCACTGGATGCCTCACGAGGCGCGCTGCTCGAACAGCTGGGAATGGCGCCGACTTTGCTCGATCGCATTGAGCACGGCGGTATCGTTGGCAAAGTGATCATCGCGCTACTGCTGGTGGGCATGGTGATTGGTTTGGTTCGCGGCGCAGCGTTACTGAGCGCGAAAGCAAAAATTGCCAAGCAGCTTAAACACACCGACTCGCCGCAAGATGACAATGCACTTGGGCGTATTTTGAATGTTTATCGTCAAGATAGCAGCCCGAATGTTGAGGCGTTGGAGCTGCGCTTGCTCGAAGCGGTGATGGACGAACAGCAGCACCTAGAACGTGGTTTATCGATGATCAAACTGCTGGCGGCGCTCGCTCCAATGCTTGGTTTGTTGGGTACGGTGACCGGGATGATTGATACTTTCCAAACCATTACTCAATTTGGCAACGCCGATCCGCGTGTCATGGCTGGCGGGATCTCAATGGCACTGATCACCACCGTATTAGGTCTGATTGCTGCGATGCCTCTGCTCCTGATTCACAATATCCTCGCCTCGAAAGCGGAAGCGATTCGCACCATTATCGAGAAGCAGGGTATTGGCTTGGTGGCTGAGCGCGCCGAGCAAGCAACCCGCCTTGTGAAGGATGCCGCGTAATGGAATGGCTGTCTCTACTCGATCTCGGGGGGAGCACGCTTGGCAGCACCATCAACGAGTTTATGTATCGTGGTGGTCCACTGCTTTGGTGGTTAGCGGGCGTGTTGGCGCTGTTTTGGTTACTGGCGATTGAGCGATTGGTGTACCTTTTTTGGCTGTTCCCCAAAGCGCAGCATCAATGGGTCGCCAAATGGCAACTGCGTGACGATCGCCACTCCTGGTATGCGCTCGCGCAGCGCAGCGCTTGGTTGGCCGAAGCGAAGTTGGCGCTTGATCAACACTTGTCGTTGATGAAAGTGCTGGTGGCGCTTTTCCCTATGCTAGGGCTACTCGGCACGGTGACGGGAATGATCTCCGTGTTTGATGTGATGGCCGGGCAGGGTAGTGCACAGCCGCGCTTGATGGCCGCAGGGATCTCGATGGCCACGTTGCCAACGATGGCGGGCATGGTTGCCGCATTGGTCGGCATGTTTGCCCACGCTCGCCTCTCAAAGTGGAGCGAAACGCGTCATCTTCACCTCGAACGTTTAATGCGTATGACTAAATAGGAATGACCATGAGACTAGGTCGATACAAAAAACCGTCAGACGATGCCCAAGTGGACATGACCTCGATGCTCGACATCGTATTTATCATGCTGATCTTCTTTATCGTCACCAGCTCGTTTGTGCGAGAGTCGGGCGTAGAAGTGAACCGCCCAACGGCGGCGAATGCCACTAGCCAAAAAGACGCGGGCATTTTTATTGCCATTACCGCCAACAACGAGGTCTACATCGATAAGCGATTGGTCGATGTAGAGCGAGTGCAAGCGACACTCGAAAATGTGCTGCTTGAACAACCGGATGCCTCCTTGGTCATTCAAGCCGATGCCTTTGCGTTCAATGGCACCGTGGTGCAAGTGATGGATGGCGCCAAAGGGGCGGGCATTGAGAAGATCGCATTGGCCACCGAGCAGAAATAGCCGGAAGAAGGAAGGGTATCCGTATGCTAGGACGTAAATTACGATGCTAAAACGATGGCTGATTGCCACCCCATTAGCCTTATTAGTGACGCTCTCTCTCTTTGCGTTTATGGCGTGGCTGGTGGACGCAGGAAAATCGCCGCTGCCAGAGCCGCAGTCGGCGCTGCGCTTTGATGTCGTGCAAGTGGAAAACGAGCGAGCGGCGGCGCGCAGAGCACGGCAGTTGCCTGAGCCACCCAAAGCGCCGACCTTGGCCCCGCAAGTGGAGCGTTTGACGACCCAAATGGCCGCGCAGCAAATTCAGACCACGGCGCTACCCAATTTGCCTAACGTCAATCTGAGCACGTCAGTAACGGGAATGGCAATGGCAACGCCAGGGCCGATTCAACTTGCGCAAAACCAACAGATCATGCCACTGCATCGTATTGAACCGCGTTACCCCTCGCGGGCATTGAAACGAAAAATTGAAGGCTATGTAGTGATGCGATTTGCCATTGATGAAACCGGTCGGCCCGATGCGATTGAGGTGGTGGAAGGGTCGCCTCGCGGCGTGTTTGATCGTGAAGCGATGCGCGCATTGCGTCAGTGGAAGTATCAACCTTTGATCGTCGCAGGCAAAGCGACCAGACAGGAAGGGCAAACCGTGAAATTAGAATTTAGGTTGCAATAATGACAAAGGTTACAGCATGGATACGCCGTCTTTTGGCATGGTCAGTGTTGATGGGCTTGATGAGCGTTCCGCAGGCGCAGGCGCAAGAGCTATCACGCAGCGTTGCGATGCGAGTCCATCAAGCGTTTGAGTTGTCTCAGCAAGAAAAAACAGCCGAGGCGGTGACCATCTTAGAAGGTATCGACGCCGTGAAAGCGTACGATCAAGCCTACGTGGCGCGTATGTTGGGCATTTTGTATTGGCAACAAGCGCAACCTCAGCGATCGCAAGTTGCGCTGGAAAATGCGTTGTCCACTGGTGCTTTGCCGATTGAACAGGCGATTGAAACCGAGCGCATGCTGGCCGATATTTTGTTATCGACTGGGGAGCCGGCAAAAGCACTCAGACACTATCAAAGTGTGCTGAATAAACAATCCGATGTGAGTCGCTCGCAAGCTGAAAAAATGTATACCACGGATTTTGTCACTCAACTGTGGCTGCGGGTCGCTCAGTCCAATTACCAGCTGCAAGATTGGCAAGCGGTACTGTCGAGTATCAAGCAGTATCAAGCGCTAGATAAAAAAGCGGATGTCTCTTTGCTGAGCATGAAGCTCGGCGCCCAAGTGGCGCTGAGTCACTGGAAAGGAGCGGTGAGTACCACAGAGCAACTGCGCGCTTTGGAGTCCGATAACGAACTGTGGTGGAAGCAATTGACCAGCTTGCATCTTCGTTTGAAACACTACCCCGAGGCGTTGGCGACGCTCAAACAGAGAGAGCGAAAAGGCTTTGCTTTATCCTCCAGTGAGTATCAAACCTTAGCAGGGCTTTACGCCTCACAAGGCGCTCCAGAACTTGCTGCGAAGGTTTACGCCGAGCATCTGCTTGAACAAGAAGAGGCAGAGAGCTACGCCACCTTAGCCCGCTACTGGCAAGTCGCGAAGGAGTGGCAATACGCGCTAGAGGCCTGGCAACACGCCTCGCGCCTCAGTGCAGATCATCATTGGTCGTATGCGCAATTGCTGATGCAGCAGAAGCAGTATCAAGCGGCGCTGAATGTACTGGCCAACATGCCGAGCAGTCAGCGTGTGGAATTGGCCAAGACGCAAGCCTTCTACCGATTGGATGAGCATGAAAAAGCCCTAGAAAGTGCGCAAAAGGCTCATCAACTGAAGGCCGATGAAACAACGCTGACCTGGGTACGATTCTTGACTCAGTCGCTTAACAAGGCGTCGTCGTAGGGATCAACGCGATCACCTCAGTTAAAGAATCGACCAGTGTCACTTTCTCGATAAGTGGGGGTTCTGGTGGCAGCAAATCGGGCACCATGATGACTGAACAACCTGCTGCCAAGGCCGATTTCACGCCGTTATTGGAGTCTTCTAACGCTAGGCATTGTGACGGTTTGAGGTTGAGTTGCTGGCATGCCATTAAGTAGCCATCTGGCGCGGGCTTGCCTTGACTTACTTCATCAGAGGTGATCAGGCACTCAAACTGTTCGAGGACCTCGCGGCCAGCAAAATTTCTTAGCACTTCTTTTCGACCGGATGAGGTCACGATCGCTGCCCTAACACTGTTCTGTTTAAGGTGGCGCATCAGCGTCTCAAAGCCTTTTTTGTAGTCAATGCCTAGTGCGCTGCGCTCAGTAAAGTCCTGATCTCGGCAGCGTATAAATCGCTGGAGATCAAACTCAGCACCAAAATGGTGCTGTAAGCGACGCTCACACTCGCCATCTTGTACGCCGATGAACCCCTGATAAAACTCGTCACACAAATCGAAACCTTGCTCTTGTGCCGCCCGTTGCCAGCTTTTCTTATAGAGCGACTCTGTATCAAAGATTAGCCCATCCATATCAAACAATACCGCTTTCATTGTCTTTTCTCCGTCACTGCTCTTCGTCATCAATTCTCTTGGCCATTGTGCGTCACCATCCTAACCAATTTTACGATGAAATTTTGATGAATCTTATTTTGTAATTTAATTACATATTCGCAGCTGCAATCAATGTTTGATGAATAATTGAACCAAAGTCGCGCAGAGAGTGAACTAAAGTAGTGCTTAAAAATCGGATAAATAATCAAAATGAGATCTTTATCACTAAATATTTTGAGTGTGCGGATTGTGTTTTTGTGATCTAAATCTCTGGTTATTGATAATCATTATCGAAAAAATGGCTTTGTAATTTACTGACAGTGAATAAATGTGATTTAAATCACCATAAAAAAGATATGTTAATGCTTTGTGTGTGATCTAAGTCACTAAGTTGTGGGTGAGGGTGCCTTTTAGAAATGTTGTGATACATTTTAATCGACTTTTGAACAAACATTTTGGGCCATTTGGCCAACCAATACAAACTGAGGTCTCCCTATGTTATCACCAGAAGCTAAGATCAAAGTCCAAAACTTTGGTCGTTTTCTATCCAACATGGTAATGCCAAACATCGGTGCATTTATTGCCTGGGGTTTCATTACTGCACTTTTCATCCCAACCGGCTGGTTGCCAAACGAAACATTGGCATCACTAGTTGGCCCAATGATCAAATTCTTATTGCCACTGCTGATCGGTTACACCGGCGGTAAAATGGTGGGCGGCGACCGCGGTGCGGTTGTAGGTGCCATCACGACAATGGGTGTGATTGTCGGTACTGATATTCCTATGTTCATGGGCGCGATGATTGTCGGTCCACTTGGTGGCTACGCTATCAAGAAATTCGATGAGTCGGTTCACGGTAAAGTGAAAAGCGGCTTTGAAATGCTAGTGAACAACTTCTCTGCCGGTATCATCGGTATGATCCTCGCTATCCTAGCATTCTTCATCATTGGCCCTGCGGTAAAAGTTCTTTCTAGCGCATTGGCAGCGGGCGTAAACGTGATGGTAGAAACAGGTGCATTGCCACTCGCTTCTATCTTCGTTGAGCCAGCGAAAATCCTCTTCCTTAACAACGCGATTAACCACGGTATCTTCTCGCCACTGGGTATCCAGCAGTCTGAAGAACTTGGCCGCTCAATCTTCTTCCTAATTGAAGCGAACCCAGGTCCTGGTCTAGGTCTTCTATTGGCTTACATGGCGTTTGGTAAAGGTAACGCGAAGCAGTCGGCAGCGGGTGCGTCAATCATCCACTTCCTAGGCGGTATCCACGAAATCTACTTCCCATACGTGTTGATGAACCCTCGTCTTATCCTTGCGGTTATTGCCGGTGGTATGACAGGCGTGTTCACTAACGTGATGTTCGATTCTGGTCTTATTTCTCCAGCATCTCCTGGTTCAATCTTTGCGGTACTACTGATGACGCCTAAAGGCTCATACGTTGGTGTGGTTCTATCTGTGATTGCATCCGCCGCTGTGTCGTTCCTTGTGGCTTCTATCCTAATGAAAACTTCAAAAGCGACCGACGAAGACGAGTCTCTAGAGAAAGCTTCTGCCGCCATGCACGACATGAAAGCAGCATCTAAAGGTCAAACCGCTGCAGTTTCTGTGGACCCAGCAGCAGTGAAAGCGATTTACGTTGCCTGTGATGCGGGTATGGGCTCAAGTGCGATGGGTGCCGGTCTTCTACGTAAGAAAGTGCAAGCGGCTGGTCTGGATATTGAAGTCTCGAACTTGGCTATCAACAACCTACCGAGTGACTCGCAAATTGTGGTGACCCACAAAGATTTGACAGACCGTGCTCGTACTCACGCTACTGGCGCAATGCACATCTCTCTAAGTAACTTTTTAGATGGCACTGTGTACGACAACCTTGTTGCTCAGCTAGTTGAAGCAAGGAGTGGCGCTGTAAAAAAGCCTGAGGCACCTGCAGCGACCGAGGAAAAGGAACAGACGTTGACGCTGACTAGCGACAGTGTATTCCTCGGATTAAAAGCCAACTCTAAGGAAGAGGCGATTAAGTTTGCAGGTGAGCAACTGGTCAAATTAGGCAACGTTGCACCTGAATATGTTGATGGCATGTTTGCCCGCGAAGAACTCGTGTCTACCTACCTAGGTGAGTCAATTGCGGTGCCACACGGAACCATTGAAGCGAAACAGTACGTCAAGAAAACCGGCATTGTGTTCTGCCAATACCCTGAAGGCATTCAGTGGGGTGAAGATGAGGATGACATCGCCAAGATGGTCATCGGCATCGCTGCCCAAGGTGATGAGCACAACATGGTTCTCATGGCTATTACCAATTCACTTGATGACGAAGAGGCCGTTGAGCGTTTACAGAACACAATCAACCCAGAAGATGTTCTGAATATTCTCAATGCATAGCAGTACTTTGTCTAGCTCCTAAGTGAACGAGGCCAGTTCTCCCCCGCTCTGGCCTCCTTTTTAGTCTAGATAGCTGAAGGCTTAGTCGTGTGCTGTTAAGCCGTTAGCTATACAGATTCAACATTTGAAAGGTTAGTGATTATGAAAGCGTTACATTTTGGTGCAGGAAATATCGGTCGTGGTTTTATCGGTAAATTACTCTCAGACGCAGGCATGGAAGTCACATTTGCAGACGTCAACGAAACGGTCGTCTCTGAGTTGCAAAGACGCAACGAATACCCAGTGAAAGTCGTCGGTGAAGAGTGTGTCGTGGAAGTGGTGAAAAACGTCACGGCAGTCAACTCCGCCACCGATGAGGTGATTGGCTGTATCGCCAACGCCGATCTCATCACCACAGCGGTGGGCCCAACAGTACTCAAGATCATTTCTGGCTCGATTGCTAAAGGCATTGAGCAGCGTTTTGCTGCGGGCAACACGTCGCCACTGAACGTTATCGCGGCAGAAAACATGGTGCGTGGTACCACTCAGCTTAAAGAAGCTGTGTATGCGCATCTTAGTGACGAACTCAAAGCGTTCAGTGATGCGCACATTGGTTTTGTCGATTCTGCGGTTGACCGCATCGTGCCGCCGGCAGAAGAGGGCGAAACCGATCCACTGGCCGTCACGGTGGAAACCTTCAGTGAGTGGATTGTAGATCAAACTCAGTTCAACGGCCCAATCCCAACCATCCCGGGAATGGAATGCACAGACAACTTGATGGCGTTTGTCGAACGTAAGCTGTTTACGCTCAACACTGGTCACTTGATCACAGCTTATCTCGGTGTACTAGCGGGCCATGAGACCATCAAAGACTCGATTGAAGATCCAGCGATTCGCCAAGAAGTGAAAGCGGCGATGGAAGAAAGCGGGGCAGTACTGATCCAGCGCTACGGTTTTGATCCTAAAGCCCACGCAGCCTACATTGAGAAAATCTTAGGTCGTTTCGCCAACCCGTACTTGCGTGATGAAGTGGACCGCGTCGGTCGCCAGCCTATTCGTAAGCTCAGCCCGCAAGATCGTTTGATCAAGCCACTCAATGGCACCTTGGAGTATGGGTTACCCAACGCGCATTTGATCAAAGGGATTGCAGCAGCCTTCCATTACAAGAATGACGATGACCCACAAGCGGTTGAATTGCAGAGCATGTTCGCAGAAAAAGGATTTGCCGAGACGTTAGCCCACTATTCAGGGCTGAATATTGACTCAGAAGTTGTTAAACTAGCCGAACAAGCGTACAACGCAATCAATGAATGATGGAACACCAAAGTGCCACTGATGTGGCACTTTCTCCTTTTGAAGAAGCCATGCCAATACACTCGAGTCATGAAGTAGAGCTCTTAGAAGAGCTAGCAGAATCAGCCAATGCCGCTGAGTGTCTGCTATGTGCTTATGATGTATTGGAGGACATGCTTGATACCCTGTTAAAAAGTATTTTCCACAAAGACGATTATGCAGTGAAATTCGTCGTTGATCCGTTACTGACCAGTGATGGGCCATTAGGGGAAATACTGGTGCGCATCAAGTTACTGCTCGGGCTCGGGGTGATCAGTAAACAAACCTATGACGACATCGAAGTGTTTGTCACCCTAAAAGAGTGGGTTAAGGTTCAAGAGGGGAAAGTGGACTTCTGGGACCAAGATATCGTGTTTGAGCTCAACCGAGTGAACGCGATACAGAAAATCATGCCTATCGATTACTCACCCGAGTTGGTCGAGGGATTAAATGACGAAATGAAAGCCATGTTTTTAGATCGTCATTTCCAAAAAGTGCGTTCCACCATAGTGTTGGCCGTGAACGACATCCATCAGCAGCTCGCAAGAGAAAACGCGCTGACTTCTTAGTGATTTTCTTTGTCAGCTCTATTGTCGCTATCTATTTTAGATAGCATTTTTCGTCATCTACAGTAGACAGCGATTCTAGGCAATTTCCTTAGCCAACTATATCAGACAATAAAAAAGCCACCTAAGTGGCTTTTTATTTCGTGCTAGCGAAAACGTCTTACAGACCTTTGATGTTTTCCGCTTCCAGTTCAGAGAAGTATTTCACTGTCTTCACTTTAAGCTCTTGCTGCGCAGGCTCATCCGCAACAATGATTGCTTTGCGGTGCATTTGCAGTGCAGTGACTGTCCACATGTGGTTTACGCTGCCTTCAATCGCCATTTGCAGTGCCAAGGCTTTGTTGTGACCAAGCGAGAGAATCATCACTTCTTCGGCATCCAGTAGCGTCGCGACACCAATCGTTAACGCAAATTTTGGCACTTGGTTGATGTCGTTATCAAAGAAGCGAGAGTTTGCGATACGCGTGTCTTCGGTCAACGTCTTGATACGAGTACGTGATGAGAGTGATGAGCCTGGCTCGTTAAACGCAATGTGACCATCAATGCCAACGCCACCCATGAATAGGTTGATCTTGCCGTAAGAGCGGATCTTGTCTTCGTATGCCGCGCAGTGTGCATCGATATCGTCCGCTAGGCCATCAAGCAGGTTGATGTTCTCTTCCTGAATATCAACATGGTTGAAGAAGTTGTTGTACATGAAAGAGCGGTATGACTCTGGGTGATTTGGGTCAATGCCCACGTACTCATCCATGTTGAACGTGACGACGTGTTTAAAGCTGACTTCACCGGCTTGGTATAGCTCGATCAGTGCTTTGTATGTCGACAGTGGCGTACCGCCAGTGGGTAGACCTAAAACAAATGGGCGTTCTGCCGTCGGTTTGAAGGCGTTGATTTTCTTCGCGATATGACGCGCAGCCCATTTGCCGACTTGTTCTGCATTTTTTAGGGGAATCAGTCTCATTGGTCTTTATCCTGTTTCAAGTGCTCGATTGGATTTCTTAATTTGCATTGTAAAATAAGGCGTGAGATTTCGCCACTATTTTTGTGGAACAAATGATCTTTCGTCACGAATTAGGCCATCAACGGCTTTTATGACTCTATTCTCTACATCAATAGTGACAGTTTTTTTATAAAGCGAGAAAAGGAGTAAAAAGGGAGGGGAGGGGTTGGCCAGCGAGCGACTAAAAACGCCGCCCGAAGGCGGCGATAGTGATTGAAGACGTCACTTTGAAAGCAATGCTTTTTGACAGCCATATTTTTTGACAGGAATAACCGTACAGCGCTTAAGGCGTCGTCTCAAGATAGGCTTTGGTTGAGATGTCGGTCCAAGCGCGCACTTTAGTGAGGTAGTCGCGTTGCGAAGTGATGATCTCTTGCGCCAGTGCGTCTTTTTCTGCTTGCTCTTGCAGCAAGGCTTCTGTGGCGCTGTGCAGCGCTGACAATACTTGCGGCGGGAAGTCGCGCACTTTGATGTCTGGGAACTCTTGGCTCATGCTTGCCCAACTGTTGGCATTAGCGTCAATCGCTTGGGTATACATGTCAAAAGCGGCCACTCTAAAGGCGGTTTCTAGGATCACTTGCAGATCCTTTGGCAAGCTGTCCCACACCTTCTTGTTGACTAAGAACTGCGTCTCGGAACCTGGCTCGTGCCACGCGGTGTAGTAATACGGCGCGATTTTTTGAAAGCCCATGCGCAAATCAAAAGCAGGGCCGACCCATTCGAGCGCGTCAATTGTACCTCTCTCGAGTGAGGTGTAGAGTTCCCCAGGTGCGATGTTAGTTGGAGCGGCGCCGACGCGTGCCATGACTTCACCGGCAAAGCCCGGAATGCGGATCTTCAGCCCTTGCAGGTCATCAATGGTGTTGATCTCTTTTTTGAACCAGCCGCCCATCTGAATATCGGAGTTACCGCCGGGGAAAGAGAGCAAATTGTGCGGCGCGTAGACTTTCTCCATCAACTCCATACCGCCACCGCGATAAAACCACGCGTATTGCTCGGTCGCCATCATGCCAAAAGGCATCGAGGAGAAAAACAGCGTATTGGGTACCTTGCCTTTCCAGTAGTAAGAACTGGAATGGCCTAAATCGTATTGACCTGATTTGACCATATCAAAAATACCCAAAGGCGCTTTGTGCTTATTGGCAGAGTCAATACGGATCTGCAAACGACCATTGGACATCTCTTCAGCCAGTTTGGCCATGTTCTTACTTGCATCACCTAGGATAGGGGTATTGGGCCCCCAAGTTTCGGCAAGTTTAAGTCGGTAGACTTTATCGTCAGCGTGGCTGACGCTAGCAAGCAAAGCGCATACGCTCGCGAGCAACGTGGTCGTCACGCGTTTCATGTTTTTGAGTGAGCGGGGAGTGGATGGCAGCATGTTGAGTTCACGTCCTTTTGTGTTGTTATTAGAATATTGCAATGATTTTTGTCTATTGCTTCAAATTCACTGTTAGCTTCGAATTTGCGCTATTTTTCGTCAACCATTTTATTGGTGGCATCAAGTGATGGGGCGAGAAGATATTCGGATAGAGAATGAATAAACAGTGAGAAGTGAGCTTAGCTGAGCGGCAAGAAGTTAAATTGCCCTAAAACCAGCCGCGCTTTTAGAGTAATGATGCGATCGATGGAAAATGCCATGTGAATCACATGGCATTGAGTTTTTGCTCGATAGGGATCAATCCGCTTGCGGGTGGTGATGCTCAAGGTATTGGCTTGCGGCATCTTGACCCATATAGCGGGCAAGAGTTTTGGTGCCAACACGAGTTAAATCCACCATGATCAATCCATCCAAAGCGTTGTTGAAATCAGGATCGACATTGAATGAGACCAGCTTGCCATTGAGGTTCAAATATTGACGCAGCAGAACAGGGACTCCCTTGCCTTCGTCAATACGATCAATCACGCGAGAGAGCAGTTGTAAATCCGCCAGCGCGGTTAACATGCTGGTGTTCCAGTGGGTGTCGTGTTTCGGTAGCGGGTTGGACGGCGAGACGTACTCAGCGGCTTTCGTGTCGTAGTGGTGAAGCGTCATGGTTTCTGCGAGCAGTTGTCTTGCCTGCTCGCTGTAATCACTACTGATGCTGACTGGACCAAACAGATGCGTATAGTGAGGATGGCGAGAAACAAACGTTGCTATGCCCTTCCAAAGCAAGAGTAAAGCGCCCATGCTTTTTTGATACGGCTTATCGATCACTGAGCGGCCCATTTCAATGGCGCAGCCCATCGTATTAATAAAGCGCTCATCATATTCAAACAAAGTACGAGAGTAGAGCGCATCAACCCCTTGTTGCTCAATCAGTTTATCGACCAAACCGAGTCGGTAGGCGCCGACCAGGCGTCGTTGCTCTCTGTCCCAAATAAACAGATGTTGGTAGTGACCATCAAACTGATCGATGTCTAGGGCCAAGCCCGTCCCTTCTCCCACCGCACGAAAGTTCTTTTCACGCAGGCGGCCGATTTCATACAACACAGAGGGAATGTAGTCGGCGCTGGTGCAGTAGACGTCGAATTCACCGCTTGATAATAGGTGATGATCGCGCGGCAATTGGTCGAGATCCACTTCAAGATCGCTCGCTGGGAGAGGGCTCGCGATAGGACCGCTGAGATCAATGCCAGGCGCCTTGTTTGAGCGAAGCTGAGTGTTTGTCGCGAGCAAATAGGTATTGAGACGCAGATAGTTGACGATTTGAGTATCATTGAGCGCGTGGAGCTCTTTGTACTTGATGGCCGAGCCGATGGAGAGTCGAATCGGGGTGTGTGATTTGTTGAGTAACTCTCGACCCAGCATTAATGTGCGCAGCAGTGGATGCACTTTTCCCGCAAGGTAAAAGCGTTTTGAGTTTTGACCGTCAATAAAAACGGGCACCGTGGTGGCTTTGGATCTTCGTACTAAGCTAGCGACCGAGCGGCTCCACTCTTTATCTTCTAATTTCTGAGTTTTGCTATCGACCAGTTGTGACACTTCGCCAGCGGGAAAGATCAATAAGATCCCCCCTTTCTCCAGGTGTTGGTGAGCCAGTCTCAGCGCTTTTAAATTGGCTTTGTGCGCCTGTTTGCCTTCAAACACATCCACACCAATAAATAGACGATCCAACTCAGGGACAGTTTTGAGGTACTGATTGGCTAAGATCTGCACGTCTTGGCGGATATGCAGTAGCAATTCAGCGAGGATCACACCTTCGACACAACCCAGCGGATGATTGGCGACCACAACGGTCGCACCACTGCGCGGGATAGGATCGAGCGAGCCTTTTGCAATCTGGTAGTCGATACCTAGGATAGTTAAGGTGTAGCGAAGAAACTGCTCTGTTGTGGCGTTAGCCGGACGCTTGGCGTAAAACTTATCCAAACGACTGAGGCCCGTGGCCCATTCAGTGAGGTTCTCACCAAGGCCAAATGGCGTTTTGCGCGGCAATCGGAAAGGGCTAGATACGTCCATATCAATCTCGTCTAAACAGGAGTTGATGATGAGCGTAGGTCATTTAGATGTCACTGAAAGGACAGTTTAGTGAGAGTTCGGTGACTGAGCGATGACGGTTTGATGACGAACGATAGGATGGCCATCAGGTAGTGAGCAGGCAGTGAATTCTGACTCGCTGCCTGACAAGGAGAGGACGATTTCGCTGTTTAAGCGCTGCGATGCACCGCCATATGAGCAAGCGTTACCAATGCTTCTTTATAAGGCGAGTCAGGCACAAGGGCAAGCTGAGCGATGGCTTTATCGGCTTCTTGATAAGCCAGCTGGCGCGTGTACTCCAAAGAGCCGGTTTCATCCATCGCGGCCAGAATCTCGTTGAGCTTCTCCATTCCGTTTGCTTGTTCAATGGCTTCGCGAATCATTGCCGCTTGTTCTGGGGTGCCATGGCGCATTGCGTATAGAAGAGGGAGGGTCGGTTTGCCCTCGGCCAGATCGTCGCCCACGTTCTTACCCATCTCCTCGCCGTCAGAGGTGTAATCCATCACATCATCAATCAACTGGAATGCGGTGCCGAGATATTTGCCGTAGTTTTGCATCGCGAGCTCAAGTTCGGCGTCAGCGTCGGTGAGAATCGCGCCGATTTGCGTTGCCGCTTCGAATAGGCGTGCCGTCTTCGAATAGATGACCTGCATGTAGCTCTCTTCGGTGGTATCGGGATCGTTACAGTTGATCAACTGCTGCACTTCACCTTCGGAAATCACATTCACCGCGTCACTCATTAGCTCGAGGATCTTTAATGATCCGAGTGCCGTCATCATTTGGAATGAACGGGTATAGATGTAATCACCCACCAAAACACTGGCGGCATTGCCAAACGCGGCATTCGCGGTGGCTTTACCACGGCGCATGTCAGATTCATCCACGACATCATCGTGCAACAGGGTCGCTGTGTGAATAAACTCAATGAAGGCGGCGGCGGTGGTGTGATCCTGACCTTGGTAGCCCAGTGCCCGGGCAGACAACACCGCAAGCAGCGGCCGGATTCGTTTACCGCCACCACTGACGATATAAAACCCGAGTTGGTTGATTAAAGAGACGTCAGAGTTGAGTTGGGCATGAATTGTTTCATTCACTTTTGCCATGTCATCGGCAGTGAGCGCTTGGATAGCTTTAAAATCCATTATACATCCGGCTGAAGGTTAGAACTGGTAAGGTATTCTTATCTGTATTTGTTGGCCAATAATACACTAAAAAACGTTGATTAATACATGCTTAACGGGCATGATTGGCGCACTTTTCATTGGCGATTAGCTTTTCGCCAATTTTTTAAAAATATGGCTTGTCATAGGTGCGAGCTTTCTGTAGAATCTGCGCCCTATTGATGATTAGTTTAGCGCACACCCAAATTGCCCAAAGTGCATAAGGCTGTGCGGAAAAAGCGGAGTAAGATATGTACGCTGTTTTCCAATCTGGTGGTAAACAACACCGTGTAAGCGAAGGTCAAACTCTTCGTTTAGAGAAATTAGACGTTGAAACTGGTGCAACTGTTGAATTTGATAAAGTTCTACTTGTTGCTAACGGTGAAGACATTAAAGTTGGTGCTCCTCTAGTAGAGGGCGGTAAAGTTGTAGCAGAAGTTGTACAACACGGTCGTGGCGATAAAGTTAAAATCGTTAAGTTCCGTCGTCGTAAGCACTCTCGTAAGCAACAAGGTCACCGTCAGTGGTTCACGGAAGTGAAGATCACTGGTATCAACGCTTAATCGATTAGGAGAGTTTAACAATGGCACACAAAAAAGCTGGTGGTTCTACTCGTAACGGCCGCGATTCAGAAAGCAAACGTCTAGGTGTTAAGCGTTTCGGTGGTGAATCTGTTCTTGCAGGTAACATCATCGTTCGTCAACGTGGTACTAAGTTCCACGCTGGCACCAACGTTGGTATCGGTAAAGACCACACTCTTTTCGCTCTTACTGAAGGTAAAGTGAAATTTGAAGTGAAAGGTCCTAAGAACCGTAAATTTGTAAGCATCGAAGCTGAATAATTTACCTTCTGACTGAATTCAAAAGCCCTGCCGATTCGGCGGGGTTTTTTATTTATGAACCAATACTCAGGCACTCTGTATAAGAGTCCCTCATTATTGGTTCCCCACGGGCGATGTCCTGTTCAGCTGATGAGATCAAGCTGAAGGTGGAATCTGCTAGAATTTATATCATTCAACCTGAGCGGTTGAGATGATGTTGCAACGCAGCGGCGCACTCAGCGAGGTGCGCGGTAAGAGAGCGGAGTAAGAGATGAAATTCGTTGATGAAGCGGTCGTTAAAGTTCAAGCCGGCGACGGCGGTAGTGGTGTTGTCAGTTTTTGGCGCGAAAAATTCGTAACCAAAGGTGGCCCTGATGGGGGTGATGGTGGTGACGGTGGTGATGTTTACATCCTAGCGGACGAAAACCTCAACACCCTGATTGATTACCGTTTTCAGCGCTTCTATGAAGCAGAGCGTGGTGAAAATGGTCGCGGCGGTAACTGTACGGGTAAACGCGGAAAAGACAAAGTGTTGCGCGTGCCTGTTGGTACACGTGCGGTGGATATCCACACCAATGAGATCGTGGCTGAAGTGGCCGAGCATGGCAAAAAAGTCATGGTCGCAAAAGGCGGTTGGCACGGTTTAGGTAACACGCGTTTTAAATCCTCGGTGAACCGTGCACCACGTCAAAAGACGCTGGGTACGAAAGGTGAAATCCGTGAGCTGCGTTTAGAGCTATTGCTATTGGCCGATGTGGGTATGCTTGGTCTTCCTAATGCGGGTAAATCGACCTTTATTCGCGCCGTTTCTGCGGCGAAGCCGAAAGTGGCGGACTACCCATTCACGACCTTGATCCCAAGCTTGGGTGTAGTCAGTGTTGTCCCAGAGAAAAGCTTTGTTGTCGCCGACATCCCGGGCCTCATCGAAGGCGCGGCAGACGGTGCCGGTCTTGGTATTCGATTCTTGAAGCACCTTGAGCGTTGTCGCGTGTTGCTGCATATGATCGATATCATGCCGATTGATCAATCGGATCCGGTGCAAAATGCGCTGACGATCATTGATGAGCTTGAGCAGTATAGCGAGAAGCTTGCGGATAAGCCTCGTTGGTTGGTCTTCAATAAAGTGGATCTGATGCCAGAAGAGGAAGCCAATGAAGTGATTCAAGCTATCCTTGATGCACTGGGTTGGGAAGACGAGTACTTCAAAATCTCTGCCATCAACCGACAAGGTACTAAGGAGCTGTGCTACAAGCTGGCTGACTTTATGGAATCTCTACCACGCGAAGAGGAAGAGATCTCTGAAGAAGAGAAGGTTAACTTCATGTGGGATGATTACCACAAAGATGCCATGTCAGGTAAAGACGTCATCACTGAAGATGAAGACGACTGGGATGATTGGGACGACGAAGAAGACGACGGTCATGTGGTCTACGTCCGCGATTAATTAAACCTTTTTAAACAGCCGCAATCACATATTGCGGCTGTTTTTTTATCTACATCAATACGTATAGTGTGTGTGAGTTGCACAATAGGGCACTTTCTTGATCAATATTTCTTGATCAATATAAGCAGCCTTTGGCTGTGACTTCTCTCTAATGGAATAGGACATCGGTAATATGGCATCGAAGCAGCGAGCCGTCTCTCGCTTGATTGCCCAAGCAGGGCAAATGCTCTTGGCCCACGGCGCGGAAAGCACGTTGGTGGGCGATTTGATGCGCCGCTTTGGGCGCGCCTCTGGAATGGATGAGGTGGAAATCTCGCTATCATCAAGTTCACTCGTCGTGACGACCTTATATCAGCAGCACTGCATCACCACCACTCGCAGTTGCCCCGACCGCGGCATTAATATGCGTGCCGTCACTCAAATCCAACGTATCTGCATTATGCTTGAGCGCGGCGTGATTGACTATGAGATGGCGCAGCGCAAGCTCAACGCCATCAGCCCCGAACGATATAACCGTTGGTTGGTAGTCGGGATGATTGGCCTATCTTGCGCCGCCTTTAGCCGCCTTGCGGGAGGTGACTGGACGGTGTTTATGATGACGTTTCTCGCCTCATCCGGTGGCATGATCGTGCGCCAAGAGATAGGCCATCGTCACTTTAACCCGCTGATGAACTTTGCCGTGACGGCGTTTGTCACTACAGTGATCTCGGCCCAAGCTGTAATTTATGAGCTGGGTAATGCGCCATCGATTGTGATGGCGTCTTCTGTGTTGATGCTCGTACCGGGCTTTCCGTTGATCAATGCGGTGGCTGATATGCTCAAAGGCTACACCAACATGGGCATCGCTCGATTCGTGATGGCAAGCTTACTGACGTTGGCGACCTGTTTGGGGATTGTCGCTGCGATGAGTGTGGTTGGCGTTCGTGGATGGGTGGTGTGATGATGGATGTCGGAATGGAACTGTTGTTAGGTCTACTCAATGATATGTTGTTCGCCGCCATACCCGCGGTGGGCTTTGCTCTGGTGTTCAATGTGCCGCAAAAAGCCTTGCTGTATTGCGCACTGGGTGGTGCGATTGGTCATGGCTCACGCTATCTGATGATGCAATTTGGCGTGCCGATTGAGTGGGCGACGTTTTTTGCGGCCATGATCGTCAGCATGGTGGGGATTGTTTGGTCACGCCGATTTTTGGCGCATCCGAAAGTGTTTACTGTCGCGGCGTTGATCCCCATGGTGCCGGGCGTGTTTGCTTTTAAAGCCATGATTGCATTGGTCGAGCTCAACCATGTGGGTTACAGCCCTGAGTTGGTGGCCATGCTGCTCGAGAACTTTCTCAAGGCGATGTTTATTATTGCCGGATTAGCGGTTGGCTTAGCGATGCCTGGGTTGCTATTCTATCGCCGCAAACCCATTGTATAGCGTTGATATTGCGCAGTCTTGATTAGGAGTAGAGTATGATCATCAGTATGATCGCGGCGATGGCCCAGGATCGTGTCATTGGAAAAGATAACCAAATGCCGTGGCATCTGCCCGCTGACTTTGCGTGGTTCAAGCGCTGTACGATGGGCAAGCCTGTGGTGATGGGGCGCAAAACGTATCAATCGATTGGTCGTCCTTTACCGGGACGAACCAATATTGTCATTAGTCGAGACAGCAGTTTGTCTATTGAAGGAGTGACGGTGGTAGCGTCGATTGAGCAGGCGCTTGCCGCCGCAGGGGATGTCGAGGAAGTGATGATCATCGGTGGCGGCTCCATCTATCAACACTGTCTGGCGCAAGCAGATAAGTTGTACCTGACCTTTATTGATGCCAAGGTAGAGGGCGATACCCAGTTCCCAGACTGGGGCGATGCGTATCAAGAAACCTACCGCGAAGCCTACGCTGCGGATGAGAAAAATCGCTACGATATGCAGTTTGTGGTGTTAGAAAAGTAGGGCAGTACTCTGGCGCGGACCATTCCCGTTCGCGCTCTTTTTACCTAATAGCGTTACCTAATAGCGCTTGCACTCGCCCATCCTGTCCCTAAGCTGCATAACCCATCACCCATCACCCATCACCCATCACCCCAAACCTCTACGATTTCTTCCCCGCTTCGACACTGTGGTAACGCTGCTTTTCCCAATGGAGTAAGGTCAGTTTTCCGCCCCACACACAGCCAGTGTCTAAGCCAATCACTTCCTTGCTCTGGTAGCCTTCTAAGGCCGCCCAATGACCAAACAGCACGGGCTTTTCCAGTACGATGCGACTGGGCAGTTTAAACCAAGGCATCAATTCACCATCGCTCACTTGCTTTGGTGGCAGTTTGCAGGCCATGTCTAGCCGCCCATCGGCAAAACAAAATCGCATCCGCGTGAAAGCATTGATGGTGTAGCGATAGCGCTCTAATCCGCTTAGTGCGTTGTGCCATTTGTCTGGTTGGTTGGCATACATGTTTTCAATCAGCCAAGGCCAATCGTCACTTTTTAAAATCGCTTCCACTTCGGCGGCGCACGCTCTGGCCTCTGCGAGATCCCAGTCAGGTGAGATGCCCGCATGGCACATCACGAACTCGTCATGTTCTGCCAATAACGGCTGTTGTCTCAACCAGTCAAGCAGTGCCTGTTTATCGGGCGCATCAAAAATCGGCGCCGTTTTGTCTTTGTCTTTTTTCTTATGGATACCCAGCGCAACAGCCAGAAGGTGTAAATCGTGGTTACCGAGCACCACTTTGGCGCTCTCGCCGAGGCTTTGGACAAAGCGCAGGGTTTCCAGTGATTTGGGCCCGCGTGCGACCAAATCGCCGGCGAACCAGAGGGTATCTTTTTTGGGTTTGAATTTGATGTTACTGAGGAGTTGCTGCAATTCGTCAAAGCAGCCTTGAATGTCACCGACAATATAGGTAGCCAAACTGTTGTCCTAATTTAGTTAAGAATATTGGGCAGTGCGAGGCGAAAAGGTTCAATCTCGGCATGGAACTCTCGACCTTGCTCATCGTGCATTATGTATTGGCCTTGCATAACACCGACCGGTGTTTCGAGTGCAGTACCACTGCTGTACGTGTATTCATCACCGGCGGCGATAAATGGCTGCTGGCCGACGACGCCATCGCCTTCCACCGTCATCTGCTTGCCATTAGCATCGGTAATCAGCCAGCGTCGGCTGATCAATTGCACGGTCTGATTGCTGAGGTTTTTTATGGTGACCATGTAGGCGAAAATATAGCGCTTCGCGTGTGGTTGAGACTGCTCAGGGATATAGCGAGTATTGACCTGAACTTTGATGCAAGGGTCGACATCCATTTCACACCTCCAAAAAAGAAAAAGGGCGACAATGCGTGGCACTGTCCCCCTTATACTAGATGATTTTATTGATGTTTTGCATCCAGCCAGTTGGCGAGGGAGACAAATTGCTGCAAGGTGAGGTTCTCTGGTCGCATGCCTGGGTTAATACCTAGTGCTTCAAGCGATTCTGCATCAATAAGTGACTTGTAGCAGTTGCGCACGGTTTTACGGCGCTGGTTGAAGCCCTCACGGCAAACGCGATCAAGCCAATTCAAGCTGGTCGCTGGGTAAGGCAGCGTCTCGTAAGGCACCAAACGAACCACAGCTGAGTCGACTTTCGGTGGCGGAACAAACGCCGTCGGCGGCACTTCAAGGACCGGCACCACTTTGCAGTAGTATTGTGCCATCACCGTCAAGCGGCCGTATGCCTTAGTACCAGGGCCTGCAGCGAGGCGGTTCACTACTTCTTTTTGCAACATAAAGTGCATGTCTTGTACGTCTTTATGGTACTCAAAAAGGTGGAACATCAACGGCGTTGAGATATTGTATGGCAGGTTGCCGAAGATGCGCAGCTTGTTGTTCGGCTTAACGAGTTGCGAGAAGTCGAAACGCATCGCATCGCCTTCATGAATGGTCAGCTTATCCGCCAATTCTGGGTGATTGCGTAGGCGCTCTGCTAGATCGCGATCGAGCTCAATCACGGTGAATTTATCCACTTCACGACCGACTGGCTCAGTGATGGCGCCAAGGCCAGGGCCGATCTCAACCAAGTTCTGCCCAGGTAGTGGGTTGATGGCCGAGACGATACCGTCAATGATGTATGGGTCGTTTAAAAAGTTCTGACCAAAGCGTTTACGTGCTTTGTGTCCTAAGTGGACATCGTTTCTCATAATGATCTCAAGTTAACTGGGTTTCTTTTCCACTAGCTCAATCGCATGAGCCAGTGCAGTTCTAAAGCTTCCTGTGTCCGCATCGCCTGTTCCTGCAAGATCTAATGCGGTGCCGTGATCAACGGAGGTCCTAATAAAGGGCAAGCCCAAAGTAATGTTTACTGAGCGCCCAAATCCTTTGTATTTTAGTACAGGAAGTACCTGATCGTGGTACATCCCTAATACGGCGTCCGCCTCTTCAAGGTATTTTTCGTTGAAGATGGTGTCAGCGGGTAACGGCCCGATGAGGTCGATGCCATCGCGCTCGCGTAAGCGCTCTAATGTTGGCGTTATCGTCTCTATCTCTTCTCGGCCTAAGCAACCGTCTTCACCTGCGTGTGGGTTTAAGCCACACACGTAAATTTTCGGTGATGGGATCGCAAATTTCTCGACCAAATCGTGGTGAAGAATATGGATGATGGCTTCCAAGCGTTCTGTGGTGACCGCTTTGGACACATACGCTAAAGGTATGTGTGTGGTAACAAGCGCGACGCGTAAGCCTTGTGTCGCCAACATCATGACCACCAGTGGCGTATTCGACTTTTCAGCGAAAAACTCAGTATGACCACTGAATGCCACACCGGCACGGTTGATGACCCCTTTGTGCACAGGGCCGGTGACAATAGCATCAAATTCACGATTCATACAGCCCAAAGCGGCTCTTTCGAGCGTTTTTAGTACGTAGTGACCGTTTGTTTCATTGAGTTCGCCCGCAATGCAGGGGGCATCCATCGCAATGTGATCAACAATCAGCGTACCTTGACGTTGTGGGCTCGGATCGGTGCCTTGCTCATAATCCAGCAGTTCAACCTCAATACCGAGTTGAGCTGCGCGCTCGGCAAGTAAGGACTTGTCGGCGCACACCACTATCTGATGAGTCCAACTCTCTTTGGAGAGCGCCAGAACTAAGTCTGGGCCAATACCGGCTGGTTCACCGGCGGTGACTACGATACGTCTAATTGTCATCTTGCTCATCCTCAACCATTTCGACAAAGGCGCTGGCTCGGATCTCTTGAATCCATGTGCTGGCTTCTTCATTAAATTTGCGGTTGAACAATATGCGATACGCGCGGTTTTTTAGCGCGGAGTCCGTGCGGTCCACCTCGCGGCGATCGAGGACTTCGACAATGTGCCAACCATGAACGGTTTTAAATGGAGCACTGATCTCTCCAGCCGGTAAGGTGTCCACTTGGTGTTTGAACTCAGGGACGTAAAGATCTGAGGTTTGATAGCCGAGTTCACCGTCACGTGCAGCTGAGCCTGGATCTTGGCTGTATTGCTGCGCCATCTCACCAAAGGTCGCTTCGCCATTGTTGATGCGTTCAATGATGTCGTTCAGCTCTTTTTGTACGCCTTCATCACTAAGGATCACCGTCGGCTTAATCAGGATATGACGTGCGTTGACCTCGGTCACCGCCACGGTTTCTAGCCCTTTGACATCGTCGATTTTGAGGATATGGAAACCGACACCACTGCGAAATGGACCAATGATGGTGCCTTTGTTTTGCAAGCTAATTTGGTCGGCGAAGATGGTTGGCATCTCTTCTTTACGCATCCAGCCCCAATCACCACCTTCAAGGGCTTTCGGGCCTTTTGAATAGGTGTAGGCCATGGTGCTAAAATCTTCACCTTGATTGAGGCGTTCAACGAGCGCCTTGGCCTCTTTTTCTACCGCGGCTTTGTCTTCACCGTCGTCGACACGCAACTGAATATGGCTGATTTTGTATTGCACGGTGGCGTTGGTCTCTTGCGCGAGAATATCCGCTAGGTTATCGACCTCAGCCGGCAGAATGTTGATGCGGCGACGGACCAGTGCATTTCGTGCTTCGCTCGCCGCGATTTCTTTGCGGATTTGTTCACGAAACTCAGGATAACTCAACCCTTCACTGACGATAGCGTTGCTCAGTTCTTCGATGGTCTGGTTGTTGTTTTCGGCAATCTCAGCGATGGCTTGGTTAAGACGGTTGTCATCAATACGCACACCCAATCGTTCGGCTTCTTGCTGCTGAATGGTATCAACGATAAGTTTTTCCGTGACTTGTTCACGCAGCGTCGCTTCATCGGGTAACGCTTGGTTGTTTTTACGCGCGTTGGCTTTCAATGTTTTCAGTGATGCGTTGATGTCACTGTGTAAAATCACCCCGTCATTGACGATGACGGAAACGCCATCCAGCTCAACCGGTTGCGCGTGAGCGATGGCAACTTGGCTCGCGGCAACAAGCGCGAGTAGGGTGTGTTTCAATGGTTTCATTAACATCCTATCCATTATTAGGCTCCTGCCGCCTCGCAGCAGGAGAGAGATTTAGTTGTTTAAGAAGAATGGGCGACCGTAGCCGAGGGAGTTGCTTGCACTGTCCATCCCTGCCATTCCTGAGCCTGCCCCAATATTTGTACCAAAGCCGATAATGCCAAAGTTAACACTAAAGTTATTTTCATAGACAGGGTCTGAATCTGGATAACTTGAGAAGCTAGGATCCCAGCTATCCAGCTGATTGCTGTAGGTGAAGCCGATATACCAGCAGTCGTCGGTATAGTTCACTCTCGCCAGCCACTCTAATGCCTCGTTGGTCGTGACATCATGAAAGTACTGAGCACCTACACTCCAGTGGCGGGAGATATTATAGCTGGCCAAAATACCGGCTTGAGAAATACCTTCTTCGGTGATGCTGTCTAGGTCACCTAAGCTGTCGCCTAATGTTTGCTCAATATAGTCTCTCGTGACATATCGGTAATTACCTTGAAGGTAACCACCATTGAATCGATACTCCAATGTGCTGTTGGCGAGTTGTACCTCTTCCGCATCAATATCGTATTGGATACCACCATGATAGAACAAGAAATCATCATAGTTGAAATCCATTTCGACGGCCCATGCAGAGTAGTTGGATGTGCTATCAGTATCGCTATCAGTGTCACTATCCGTGAGAGACTGATTTTTTATGCCATTCTTCAAGTAGAAGATTTGTCCAAAGGAGACGTTCAATCTTTCTTTAAACTGGTCGTCTAAGAAACGAGTCGATGCACCGTAGCTAATTTGGTTAGCGTGAGCAATTTGATCAACACCACTGTATCGACGACTGCGAAATAAGCCGTAATAGTCGGTTTGCATCGAGGTTGTATCATATGTTGCGATGTTGCTTTGGTCTTGGTTCGGGACGTAGACATATTGAATTTGTGGCTCTAGTGTCTGCGTGTAATTGTCGAGCACTACGGTATCACGTTCCAACACGATTCCAGCATGAGTTCGAAACTCGGGTATTACCCGTGAAACCTGCTTTTCAAGTCCACAATAAGCATTTGCAGGATTACCGTCTTCATCCTTTTCGTCACAAGAGGTATCGACTCCATCAAGGTCTTGCTGGTAGTAGGTGCCTAATAATCTCGCTTCAGTTGTCCATGAGCCCCAAGTCGTACCAATAGGAATTTTGAATCCAGGCTCGACGTGTACGCGGGTGGCACTGGGCTTTTCGTCAGCGTCAGTGTCAAAGCGGGATATGTGACTGATTACATCAAAGTCTAGATAGCGCAGTACTTCAGGCGCATAATAGTTAAACTCCAGTTGAGGTAACAGTCGGTATGGAAGGCTGCTAGTACTTTCGGTTAATAGCTGAAAGTCACGGGTGAGGATTGATGCGTCCCAAGAATCACTACGGTACGTCGCTTGTGCTTCTTGAATCAATTGCCCATCTTCTCTATTACCGATACTCGAGTCTACGTGGGAGAAGTAGTCAATATCACTGACTTTTGAGTAATCCACCTCAAACTTCCAGCTTTGTTTAAATATGCCATTGTGTTGCCATTGCAAACCCCAACGATCACCGTAATCAGTGTACTTCTTATCATCCGGCAAGTATTCTGATCTGATATTAGTGTTGCCCAGTGTCGACAGATAGCGGAATTCACTATTGAGTTGCGTCCCACGGTTTTGCATGTATTTGAGTGTGGTTTCGAGGTCATAGTTTGGTGCTAAGTTCCAGTAAAACGGCACCTCCATTTCAAAACCATCGCTGGAACCGTATGAGACCGTTGGATACAAAAAGCCTGTCTTACGAGTGTCTCCGATAGGTACGGTCAAATAAGGCAAGTAGAATACGGGCACATTGACGATTTCGAAACGCGGATTGTAGAAGGTCGCTTCTTCTTCGTTTTGGTCAACATCGATACTAGAGGCACGCAGTCGCCATGATTTATCACCTTCCGGGCAAGAGGTAATCGTACCGTCTTCGATTTCGTACATCGCCTTGCCCGTTTTGGCCACGTAAACCGCTTCACCGCGCCCTGGCTCACACAAGAATTGATACTGGGTGTTCTCCAATGTCACTTCTTCTGTGTTGAGGTTGTTGGTGGCTTTCTCTGATATACTTTTCAGCTCACCGTCGCTGAACATCACGTTCCCTTCCGCAACCACGATGTTTTCTTGCTGGTGGAGGGTGACGTTATCGGCACGCATCTGCTTCTTGCCTTGAACGACCACAACGTTACCGCTGTAGGTCGCTTTATCGCCGTTGATCGCCTCTAAGCTGTCTGCTTCGACATTGATGGGATCTTGATTCGGGTTATCAGACTCAGGTTCGTTGATTAAGCATTGATCAATAGAGGGCAGTTCCTGCACACTATCGTCTACGGTTACTTCAGATAAGGCCTGAGGGACATAGAGCGCAGCGCCGATCGATGCGGCCAGTAAGGTGCGGGGGAAAAATGACATCGAGTTTTACTATCCTGTTGAACTTGATATATCCGGTGAATAGGTAACCGAATCTAAGATAAAACGGTCTTTATAATAAAGTAAATTGTGGCGTACGGCACTATCAGACCGCGTTGAGAAGAAAAAATTCAGAGGTTGAGAGCATATAATGCACATTTTCGGCAAAATCCTTGGCACTTTTTTTGGTTTTCTGTTTGGAGGACCATTTGGGGCGTTGTTCGGTCTTTTTCTAGGCCATCAGTTTGATAAAGCACGCCGTTTAAGACAGGCGGGGTTCAATAGCGGCTTTGGTGAAGGACCAAGCCAAGCGCAGCGCCAAGAAGAGTTTTTTAAAGCGGCGTTCTCTGTGATGGGGCACGTTGCGAAATCAAAAGGGCAGGTCACTCGCGAGGAGATCCAGCTGGCTTCAACGATGATGGATCGCATGAACCTGCATGGTGAGCAGAAATTAGCGGCACAAGAAGCCTTCAGAGAAGGAAAAAGCGCAGATTTCCCATTGGAGCGAGTCTTAGAGCGTGTCCGCATCTCAACCGGAGGTCGTTTTGATTTGCTGCAGTTTTTTCTCGAGTTACAACTATCTGCAGCGTTTGCGGATGGCGAGATTCACCCGGCAGAGCGCAATGTCCTGCACAAGATTGCACAAGGTTTGGGGTTTTCATCAGAACAACTTGAGCAACGCCTTCGCATGCAAGAAGCGGCGTTTCGTTTTCAACGCGGGGGTTTTGGTGGCAGCAATGGTGGGCACTCTCATCAATCTGGCGGGCAGTGGCAGCAAGCGAGTACCGCAGATCAACTGAGCGATGCCTACAAATTACTGGGTATTGATAGCAGCGCTGATGCCAAAGCGATCAAGCGTGCCTATCGTAAACTGATGAATGAGCATCATCCAGATAAGTTGATGGCGAAGGGCCTCCCCCCTGAAATGATGAATGTCGCGAAAGAAAAAGCGCAGGAAATTCAAAACGCTTACGACTTGATTAAGAAAAGCAAAGGCTTTTAATGAAATTACGTGCCCGACGCTGGTCGGGCACATATCCTTATCAATCTTTGACCAGTTGCGTCACCGTATCTGCAACGTTCTGCGCTCCTTGTCGAATCTCGTCAATCAGGGCTTGTGTCTCCTGCAACTGCTGGTTGCATTCGACGACTCTCGCTTGAATCTGCGCCATGGTTCCCTCAGATTCTGAAGTCAACTCACTGTTGCGCTTAACAATATTCCCTATCTCATCGGTCGCTTTCGTTGTATTCGCTGCGAGGTTTCGCACCTCGTCAGCAACAACCGCAAACCCGCGGCCAAACTCTCCTGCTCGTGCGGCCTCTATGGCGGCATTCAGTGCGAGTAAGTTGGTTTGATCGGCAATGTTGGAGATGGTGGTGACAATGTGGGTAATTTGTTGCGATTGCTCCGTCAGTTTCCCCATTAGAGTGGAAGCGGTACTGACTGATACGTCAATTTGATTGGCGACATCGGTCGCGGTACCTAGCGTTCGAGCGCCATCATTGGCAATGTCTAAAGTGTGAAGCGAGGTCTGCTGAGCCACCTTAGAGGCATCTCTTATAGCCTGCTGATGAAGAATTCGGTCAGTGATATCACGGGCAAATTTCACCACACGCACCACCTTGCCATGACGATCAAAAACAGGGTTGTAGGTCGCTTCTAACCACAGTATCTCACCGTGCTTGTTACGTCTTTCAAAGAGCCCGCCTTTGAACTCGCCTTTGGCTAGTGAGGGCCAAAAATTTGGATTGTTGTGGATGAAATCTTCGCTACAAAAAATGTGGTGATGCTGACCTCGAATCTCAGAAAGCTTATAGCCAACACAGGCGCAGAAGTTATCGTTGGCATTGATGATTTCCCCTTTTGGGGTAAATTCAATATAGGCCATGGATTTTTTAAGCGATTCAAAAATGGCTTCTTGATTGTCTAGGCGGTGCTTTTTCTCCGTGACATCACTAGCGACTTTGATCACTTTGACCACTTTATTATTGTCATCTTTCACGGGAACGTAGGTCGCCTCAATCCAAATCTCTTCGCCCCCTTTACGAAGGCGTCTGAAGGTGCCTGTCTGAGGCTGTCCATTGGCTAGATCGCGCCAAAATTGTTGATAATCGGAAGAAGAGGTCAGGATCGAATCACAAAAAAGGCGATGATGTTTACCCTGAACGTCACTCAATTGGTAGCCGAGTGTGTCGAGAAATAAGTGATTTGCGGTGATGACATGACCGTCAGGCTGAAACTCAATGTAGGCAACGCTGGATTTGATGGCGCTGAACACTTGCGCAGAGGTACGCATTCCATTGAGTTCAAGATCAGTGTAAGCAGAGTCTTTACGGCTGCGAAAAAATAACATAAATGGCCTCATTGGCACCAACAGGGTGCGTTAGGTCGATGAAATATAAAAAGGAGTGCTACTTTCTAATGAGTGCTTGTTATCAACCTAGCCGAAAAGGCTGACGCATACTTATACTAACTTAGTTTATATGTGGCACAGATTCAAAAAATGTCTCGTTTTTAAGAGTTTGAAAAATTAGCGTTTACTAATATTTAAATCGAACGATACGAGAGAGCTGTAGTATGATTAGAGAGGACACGACAATTAAGTATGGGATCTAAAAAGGCGAGTTAACCTTTGGTTACTCGCCTTCTGGAATTTGGTGGCCCCTCCCAGACTTGAACTGGGGACCAATCGATTATGAGTCGACTGCTCTAACCACTGAGCTAAGGGGCCGTAGGGCATCGATTATAGGGGAAGCCCCCGAAGCTGTCTAGCCGCAAGCATGGCTAAATGCGCTTAGTTTTTATTCACTTAAGTCTACCCATAATAAAAAAGGTGAGCGCTTGCTCACCTTTTCATCAATCATGCGTCTTAGCGTGAATTACTCATCCAAGAAGCTGCGCAGAGTTTCTGAGCGGCTAGGGTGGCGCAATTTACGTAGCGCTTTTGCTTCGATCTGGCGAATACGCTCACGCGTTACGTCGAACTGCTTACCGACTTCTTCCAGAGTGTGGTCTGTGTTCATGTCGATACCAAAGCGCATACGCAGTACTTTTGCTTCACGAGGTGTGAGCCCGGCCAGTACATCCTTGGTGGCCACTTTCAAGCTGGTGGCGGTGGCAGAATCGAGAGGCAACTCAAGCGTGGTGTCCTCGATAAAATCACCTAAATGTGAATCTTCATCATCACCGATCGGTGTTTCCATTGAGATTGGCTCTTTGGCGATCTTCAGCACTTTACGGATCTTATCTTCTGGCATCTGCATGCGCTCAGCCAGCTCTTCCGGTAGGGGCTCACGACCCATCTCTTGCAACATTTGACGAGAGATACGGTTGAGTTTGTTGATCGTTTCGATCATGTGTACCGGAATACGGATCGTACGTGCTTGGTCTGCAATCGAGCGAGTGATTGCCTGACGAATCCACCATGTTGCGTAGGTCGAGAATTTGTAACCACGACGGTATTCAAATTTGTCGACCGCTTTCATCAAGCCGATGTTACCTTCTTGGATAAGATCCAAGAACTGTAGACCACGGTTGGTGTATTTCTTCGCAATCGAGATAACCAGACGTAAGTTCGCTTCCACCATCTCTTTCTTCGCACGGCGAGCTTTCGCTTCACCAATCGACATACGGCGGCTGATCTCTTTGATGTTTTGCACCGTCAAAGAGGTCTCTTCTTCAATCGCTTTTAGCTTCATGATCGAGCGGCGGATGTCGTCTTCGCTGCGACGAACTTTCTCTGCGTACGGCTTGTCAGAAGAAAGGATCTCATCAAGCCAAGCGTCGCTAGATTCATTGCCGGTAAAGAGCGTAATGAACGATTTCTTCGGCATTTTGCCGTATTCAACGGCCGCTTTCATGATCAGACGTTCTTGAGTACGAACGCGCTCCATCGAGGTGCGAAGTTCATCGACCAAGTAGTCAAACTGCTTCGGCGTCAGACGGAACTCTTTGAATACGTCGAGGACGAGTTCATGAGCGATTTGCGCTTTCGGACTCTCTTTGCCGTACTCGTTACAGGCGAGCTGGAAGTTCTGGAAGGTATTACGCAGCGACGTGAACTTCTCTAGTGCAAGCTCAGGGTCGATACCAGTATCTTCTTCAGAGTCATCGTCATCTGAATCGTCCTCATCGTCATCCGCATCTTCTTCGTCTTCATCTTTCAAGTCAGACTGTGCGAGCTCAGAGCCGATGTGCGTCGCCGTCGGTGCTGTGGTCTCTTCTGCATCTGGATCAACAAAGCCAGTAATGAGATCGGTAAGACGAAGCTCTTCCGCTTGTACTTTGTCGAACTGCTCAAGAATGTATGGGATAGTGCCTGGGTATTCGGCAACAGCGTTTTGAACTTGGTTAATACCGTCTTCAATACGCTTAGCGATGTCGATTTCGCCCTCTCGAGTCAGAAGTTCAACCGTACCCATTTCACGCATGTACATGCGAACTGGGTCAGTTGTGCGGCCAATTTCGTTCTCTACGCTAGAAAGCGCCGCTGCCGCAGCTTCTGCTGCGTCTTCATCGGTAATGGTGTCATCATCATTCAATGCAAGATCATCGGCATCGGGCGCCGTTTCGACGACTCGAATGCCCATGTCATTGATCATCTGAATGATATCTTCAACCTGCTCGGAATCAACGATTTCTGCTGGCAGGTGGTCGTTTACTTCTGCGTAGGTCAGATAGCCTTGTTCCTTGCCTTTAATGACAAGTTGTTTCAGCTGTGACTGCGGATTTTGATCCATAGACGGTATCCAACTTAGTATCTGGTGAAGGAATTAGTATGCGAGTTGCAAACCACACATAATAACAAATTAATTGATTGCTGACTAATTAAACAGGGTTACGCTTTCAAATCTAGCATCAACGCTAGCAGCTCCCTTCTTTCTTCGGCTGATAAACCGACACTTCTTTCTTTGGCCTGCAGGTTTTCAATTTGTTTTTCGACGCACTGGGCCAGTATTCTGTCCAATGAGTCTAAAAATATATCTTGCTCGTTATCTGCATCGAGCGGGATTTCCCAGCTCGCTAAACGAGACAGTAGCGCTTCATGGCTCGTATTTCGCCAGGTCTCTAGCAGCTGGCCTGTGTTGATATTGGGGTGCTGATGACAATATTCAAGCACCTGGGCAAATAAACTTAAACCGGGTACGGGTAACTCTCGGACGCTCGATAAATCCGGTACCATTTGAGCATAGCTCGGATTTTGGATAAGCAAAGCGATCACCTCACGCATGGGTGTACGTTTGATCTCTTTGTGTGGCTGAGGTCGAGTTTCGCTTTGCTTTTTGCGCGGCTGTCTAAGCTGATTATCGAATCCGGTTCGCTCATCGAGCAATTTTTCTAGCAGTTCTTGAAAATACGGGTCTGGAATCTTATCGATCAGGCTACTGGCGTGCGCGCGCAGTGCTGACTTGCCCTCGTTTGAACCTAAATTGAGGTTGTGAATCTCAATCAGATTATCAAACAAGTAACTGGAGAGCGGCGTGGCCTGCTCCATTTGTTGCTCAAACGCTTCTTTACCGTATTTACGTACGTAACTGTCTGGATCTTCTCCGTCCGGCAGGAAGAGAAACTTCAGCGTGTTGCCTGTTTTTAGGTACTGAAGGGCATTCTCTAGAGCGCGCCATGCGGCTTCTTTACCTGCTCGGTCACCGTCATAACAACAGACCACGGTATGGGTTTGTCGAAACAAAAGCTGGATATGATCACCGGTCGTTGAGGTGCCAAGGGACGCTACGGAATAATCAATACCATATTGCGCGAGGGCAACCACGTCCATATAGCCTTCAACCACGAGGATTTGTTTCGGCTCTCGATATGCCTGCATGACTTCATACAAGCCATAGAGCTCTTTGCCTTTGTGGAAAATTGGCGTCTCTGGCGAGTTGAGGTACTTGGGCGTGCCTTCGTCAATAATTCGGCCACCAAAGCCAATCACCCGCCCACGTCGGTCACGAATCGGGAACATAATACGCCCGCGAAAACGGTCGTAGCGATTGCCTTTGTCGTTCTCAATCAACATGCCGCCACTGACCAGCATGTCTTGGGTCGCTTTATGCTGACCAAAGTTCTTGCGAACTAAATCCCATTCGTCGGCGACATAGCCAATGCCAAATTTCTGCACGATTTCGCCAGAGAGGCCGCGCTGCTTAAGGTATTCAATCGCAGGCTTGCTATTAGAGAGCTTAAGCTGGTCACGATAAAACTGAGCGATGGTGCCCATCAAATCGTAGAGGTTGCGCTTTTGTTCGCTGCTGGCTTGCGGTTGATTGCTTCGGTTGAAACGACCATCTTGGCGCTGCTCTCTCGGGACATCTAAACCTAGGAATGAGGCAAGCTCTTCAATGGCTTCGACAAATTCGAGGCGCTCATACTCCATCATAAAGTCGATGGCGTTGCCATGCACACCACAGCCAAAACAGTGGTAAAACTGCTTCTCTTGCGACACGCTGAATGATGGGGTTTTTTCGTTATGGAAAGGGCAGCACGCGCTGTAGTTTTTGCCTTTTTTCTTAAGTTTTACTCGTGCGTCTATGATGTCGACGATATCCAGTCGAGCAAGCAGATCATCAATAAAACTACGAGGAATGTGTCCTGCCATAAAACCTTAGAAAAATGCACTAACTAAACAATTGGGGGATAGATACAAACAAGCCGTGCATTCCGAAGGATAGCACGGCTTGTTGTAATAGGCTTGGGTGTGTTAAGCCAGTTTAGCGCGAACTAAACCGCTCACTTTACCCATGTCTGCACGCCCTTGAATCTGTGGTTTTAGAACGCCCATTACTTTACCCATGTCTTGCATGCCCGCTGCGCCTGATTCAGTCACTGCATTGTCAATCAATGCGGCAACTTCGTCGTCGGTCAGTGGTTGAGGCATAAAATCCTCAAGTACCGTAATTTCGGCTTTTTCTGCATCCGCAAGGTCTTGGCGACCCGCTGATTCATATTGAGCGACAGAATCGCGACGCTGTTTAACCATTTTCGTCAACACAGCAAGAATGTCGTCGTCGTTAAGAGTGATCTGTTCGTCGACTTCACGTTGCTTAATTGCTGACAAAGCTAAACGGATAGTGCCAAGGCGCAATTTGTCCTTGGCTTTCATCGCTAATTTTTGCTCTTCTTTGAGTTGGTCAATCAGAGCCATAACTAGAATCCTTTAGGACTTAGCTATTAGTACAGGCGAACGCGACGAGCGTTTTCGCGAGCTAGCTTCTTAGCGTGACGCTTTTGAGCTGCTGCTTTAGCGCGTTTGCGAACTGTAGTTGGTTTTTCGTAGTGCTCACGACGACGCACTTCAGAAAGGATACCTGCTTTTTCGCAAGAGCGTTTGAAACGACGTAGTGCAACGTCGAACGGTTCGTTTTCACGTACTTTAACTACTGGCATATGCCTTTCACCTCAGGGGTTAATTCGTTAATGCTGACTTCACAGTACCTGCTCAGTTGCAAGGCCTACAATCAGCTTGATCAAAAATGGTGCGGAATTTTAATCCGATCACATTAGCTTTGTAAAGCCTTTTATTGTTTATACACTGTACAAAATTTGTTTGCAGCGCGAAGGCAAGGTAAGATTGCGCCAATTTTGAAATTGAGACAGAGGCATCCAGGGTAAACCATGCGCATTATTGGTATTGAAACCTCGTGTGATGAGACAGGCATAGCCATTTACGATGATGAGAAAGGACTGCTTTCCCATCAACTCTACAGCCAAGTTAAGCTTCATGCTGACTACGGCGGTGTTGTGCCTGAGTTGGCCTCTCGCGATCACGTAAAAAAGACCATTCCGTTAATTAAAGCAGCGATGAAAGAAGCGGGCGTCACGCCAAAAGAGATTGATGGTATTGCTTACACCGCTGGCCCAGGCCTTGTGGGTGCGCTGCTGGTTGGGGCGACCATTGGTCGCAGTCTCGCGTACGCTTGGGGTGTGCCGGCCGTGCCCGTACATCATATGGAAGGGCATTTGCTCGCGCCGATGCTAGAGGAGAACCCGCCGCCGTTTCCGTTTGTTGCGGTGTTGGTCTCAGGTGGTCACTCGATGATGGTCGAAGTAAAAGGGATTGGTGAGTACAAAATCTTGGGTGAGTCGATTGATGACGCCGCGGGGGAAGCCTTTGATAAAACCGCCAAACTAATGGGGCTAGATTACCCAGGTGGTCCGCTGTTGTCGAAACTGGCCGAGAAAGGCACGCCGGGCCGATTTAAGTTTCCGCGCCCTATGACGGATCGTCCGGGCCTTGATATGAGCTTCTCTGGCTTGAAAACATTCACGGCCAATACGATTGCCGCCAATGGCGATGATGAGCAAACCCGTGCGGATATTGCCCTAGCGTTTGAAGAGGCCGTGTGCGCGACGTTAACCATCAAATGTAAGCGAGCGTTGGAACAAACCGGCTTTAAGCGCATCGTTATTGCCGGTGGCGTGAGTGCTAATAAGCGTTTGCGGGCTGATTTGGCGGCGCTGGCGAAAAAAATTGGTGGGGAAGTCTATTATCCGCGCACTGAATTTTGTACCGATAATGGTGCGATGATCGCGTTTGCGGGTATACAGCGTCTTAAAAACGGTGAGGTAGCGGATTTGGCGGTTCAAGCGACGCCGCGATGGCCCATCGATACTCTGCAACCACTGCGCGGTGCAGTGTAATCGCGGGATTCTTCGTTCCGTTCAATGGAATATATCGTGTTTAAAGGCTTCTTGTTGAAGCCTTTTTTATGCCTGCTTCTTTTTGCCCACTTTGGGCTCGGTGCCAGCAAACAGGCGTTTAATGTTTTGATGATGACGCAAGACAATCAGACAACACAGCATGGCGACTGGCAAGGTGTACTGCGGCTTGACCATCCATGTATAAAACGGCGCCAGCAGCACGGTGACAATCGCCGCTAACGAAGAGTAGCGAAAGATCAGCGCAACGCTGAGCCAAGTGGCGATGATCATGCCTGTTAAATCCAAACCGATAGGGGCTATCGCACCTAATGCCGTGGCCACGCCTTTCCCACCTTTAAAGTGGAAAAAGATAGGGTACATGTGACCCAGGCAGGCAGCAATTGCAACAACACCAAGAATGATTGGATCTATGTGTAAAAAGTACCCACCCCATACTGGAATAGTGCCCTTGAGCATGTCGCACAGTAATACCGCGATAGCGGCTTTCTTGCCCCCAATACGCAACACATTAGTGGCGCCGGGGTTGTGTGAGCCTTGCTTTCTGGGATCGGGGAGTTTGAGGAGACGACAAATCAGCACCGCACTTGAGATTGAGCCTAATAAATAGGCGCAAATGATCAAGATGAGGGCAAGTGGTGTCATTCGAATTCACTCATAGTCAGCAAGGGTGAGGTAAACCAGTCATTGATATTCTGTTGCGTTTAACTGGTATCATATCGCGGCTTCGCGACTTAAACTACTGACACTGAGCGCCAGAGCAGTAAAATAGTACGACTTTTTATGAGAAATGGGTATCCGACCTCTCCTCGGATCAAACAGGACAGCAGTGACCATGGATAAAGTATTTATTGAGCAGTTAGAAGTCATCACCACCATTGGCGTGTACGACTGGGAACAACAAATCAAACAAAAATTGGTGTTGGACATTGAAATGGCGCACGACAACCGCCCCGCAGGTAAAAGCGATGATGTGGTGGACGCCTTAGATTACGCCAAGGTGAGTGAAGCAGTGTTGAACCACATTGAGCAAGGCCGTTTTTTGTTGGTTGAGCGTGTGGCGGAAGAGGTCGCGGAGTTAGTCATGACCACCTTTAATGTACCCTGGATTCGCATTCGACTAGCCAAGCCGGGTGCGGTGGCACAGGCCAAAGCTGTGGGTGTGGTGATTGAGCGAGGCAAGGCATGATCACCGCATACATTGGCGTCGGTTCCAATGTGGAGAGAAAAAAGCACATCAAGGCGGCGATTGATGAGTTGCGCCATTTAGGCAAAGGATTAAGGCTGTCGACCATTTACGAGTGCCCATCGGTCGGATTTGACGGAGACCGTTTCTATAACCTGGTCGTTGAGTTGCAAACGACTGAAAATCTGACAAAATTTTCACGCTCTCTGCGCGATATTGAGCTTAAATGGGGCCGCTGTGAACACGCAGAAAAATTTCAGCCTCGCACTATCGATCTGGACATTCTGCTGTTTGGTGATGAAGTTTCTGCGCAATCGCCCCAGATTCCGCGCAAAGACATTTATCACTACGCGTTTGTTCTCAAACCATTGGCGGAGCTTTGCCCCGATAGGGTCATTCCCGGTGATGGCCGACAAGTGCAAGAACTCCAGCAACAACTGAATTTAACCACGCCATTGACCGCCGTTCCGATGTGGTTCGATGACACCACCCAATGAGATATCCATGAGTTATTTTGAAGCCTTTATTTTGGCCTTGATCCAAGGTCTGACCGAGTTTTTGCCCATCTCCAGCTCTGCGCACTTAATTTTGCCTTCCGCCATTTTAGGTTGGGATGACCAAGGCTTAGCGTTTGATGTCGCGGTACACGTGGGTACGTTAGCGGCGGTCATTATCTATTTCCGCCAAGAAGTGGTGACACTGCTCTCGTCCTTTTTTGCGTCCATTTTTAGAGCAGAGCGCAGCAAAGAAGCCAAATTGGCGTGGATGATTCTATTAGCCACGATTCCGGCCTGTATCTTCGGGCTACTGATGAAAGACATCATTGAGATATACTTGCGCAGTGCCTGGGTGATTGCCACCACCACCATAGTGTTTGGTTTGTTGCTCTGGTGGGTGGATAAAACCGCCACGCTGACCGATGATGAATACCAAGCGGGTTGGAAAAAGGCGCTCTTTATTGGCCTTGCGCAAGCGATGGCGATGATTCCGGGTACCTCACGTTCTGGCGCAACGATGACGGCAGCGCTCTATCTAGGCTTTACTCGCGAAGCCGCGGCGCGTTTTTCGTTTTTGATGTCTATCCCTATCATTCTTCTTGCCGGCGGTTACTTAGGTCTTAAGTTGGTGATCAGCGGTGAGCCAATCCACACTGGTTTCCTATTAACGGGCATTGTCACGTCATTTGTCAGCGCTTACCTTTGTATTCACTTCTTCTTGAAGCTGATTTCAAAAATGGGTATGACGCCATTTGTGATTTACCGTTTGCTTTTGGGTGTCGGTTTGTTTGCTTTTCTGCTGACTCGCTAATCCCACTCTTCTCAGACCACATAGACAATCCGTACCTCGCTTGAGGGGCAACATTGTGATATATATGTGGTCTTTCTTTATCTCTCATCTTTGATTGACAGTATGCGTGTTTTTGCTCTGACTCTATTGCTGATTTTAGGCTGGCTACAATATGAGTTGTGGCTGGGTAAGAATGGCGTGGCCGATTACCAAGCGGTCAGTGCAGAAATCGACGTTCAACATCAAGTCAATGCGAGCCTCCAATCTCGCAACAATGAAATGTTCGCCGAAATTGACGATTTACGCCAAGGACTTGATGCCATCGAAGAGCGTGCTCGGCATGAGCTGGGCATGGTGAAAGAAGGGGAAACCTTCTATCGCATCATTGGAGAGGACAACTAAATGTCAGACAGCCATTTTGCTGGCAAAATTACTGCGATTGTCCCCGCGGCGGGCGTGGGCAAACGCATGCAGGCGGATCGTCCCAAGCAGTATCTAGAGATCTTGGGTAAAACCGTTCTTGAGCACACCCTCTCGCGTCTACTTTCTCACCCAGATATTGAACATGTTGTCGTCGCGATTAGCGATGGCGATCCTTACTTTGAACAGCTGCCCATTGCGACTCACCCCAAGGTGATTCGTGTCAGTGGTGGTAGTGAGCGCGCTGATTCTGTGCTGCGTGGGCTCGAGTATGTTTCTCAGCATCAGATGTCACCTTGGGTGTTAGTGCATGATGCGGCCAGACCTTGTGTGAGATTGAGAGATATTTCTCATCTAATTGAGCGCTGCTTAGCTGAGCAAGTCGGAGGCATCCTAGCCATGCCGGTACGAGATACTATGAAACGTGCAGCTCATCACAGCGCAGTCAGCAATACGGTGGATCACACCGTTGATAGAGAAGGGCTATGGCATGCCCTGACACCGCAGATGTACCCGACTCACACCTTGACCCAAGCGCTGAGCAAGGCGTTGCAAGCTCAGGCCGTCATTACGGACGAAGCCTCCGCGATTGAGTGGAGTGGCGGAGCGTCACTGCTGGTACCTGGGAGCGGCGACAATATTAAAATCACCCAACCAGAGGATCTGGCTCTGGCAGAGTTTTATTTGCAGAGGGAACAGACCCTTTGCCTCGAATAAATGAAAGGACATAACACGATGATTCGAATCGGTCACGGTTTTGACGTGCACAAATTTGGCGGAGAAGGCCCAGTCATCATTGGCGGTGTTGCCATTCCTTACGAGCAAGGTTTGATTGCTCACTCCGATGGCGATGTGGCGCTGCACGCACTGTGCGATGCACTGTTGGGCGCGATTGCTGCCGGTGATATTGGTCGCCATTTCCCTGATACCGATGATGAGTGGAAAGGCGCGGACAGCCGTTTTCTTCTGCGCGATGTGTACCAACGAGTACAAGCGCAGGGGTATGTGCTGGGTAATGCTGACATCACCATCATTGCTCAAGCACCGAAAATGGCGCCATATATCGAATCGATGTGCCAAACCATCGCACAAGATTTGGACACCGACGTCACCAACATTAATGTCAAAGCGACCACCACAGAGCGTCTCGGCTTTACTGGGCGCAAAGAAGGCATTGCCAGCGAAGCAGTTGTTCTGCTGGTTAAAGCGTAATTTCTAGCTATTTTTCAACAGCGGACGGTCACAAGCGCGGCCGCTGGCTAAACGGAACTCTATTCATGTCTGATTTACTTTCTTCTTTGGCGTACCTCAATGGTCAGCCTGTCGCCACCGGCGTACTCAAAGCGCAACCCGAGCACTTTCAAGTACGCGAAAACTTAGGGTTCTCATTTAGTGGTACGGGTGAGCACCTAATGGTGCGTATTCGCAAAACCGGCGAGAACACCAGCTTTGTCGCCAATGAACTGGCCAAAGCGTGCGGGGTGAAATCGAAAGACGTCAGTTGGGCAGGTCTTAAGGATCGTCATGCAGTCACAGAGCAGTGGCTGAGTGTACATCTACCTAAAGGCGAGACACCAGACTTTAGCGCCTTTCTGGCGGCGTACCCGAGTATCGAAATTCTCGCCACAGACCGACACCATAAAAAATTGCGTCCCGGCGACTTAATCGGTAATGACTTTCGCTTAACGTTAACCCAAGTCTCCGACATGCCATCGGTGCTGTCTCGATTGGAGAAGGTGCAAGCGAAAGGGGTTCCCAACTACTTTGGCAGTCAGCGTTTTGGTCACGATGGCAATAACCTCACTGAAGCCAGACGTTGGGGAAGAGACAATGTCCGTACTCGTAACCAAAACAAACGCAGTCTCTACCTCTCTGCCGCTCGCTCTTGGGTGTTTAACACCATCGTCTCCGCGCGGATTGAACAAGCGCTATTGAACACCTGTATTGCGGGCGATATTGTCTACCAAGGCAATGAAACGCGCCTTGTCACGCCTGAAGAGTGCGAGGCGTTCAATGCGCAGTTGCAGCGTGGTGAGGTGACATTAACCGCTGCGCTCGCGGGTGACAATGCCTTACCCACTCAGCACGAGGCGCTCGCACTTGAACAACCGCTGCTTGATAATGAGCCAGATCTCATGGCGTTGATTCGTGGTAATCGCATGCGTCACGACCGCCGAGAGGTGTTATTGAAGCCTGAGAGTCTGACTTGGTCCGTCGATGGTGACAGCTTAACGCTCGACTTCTCATTGGATGCAGGCAGCTTTGCGACTGCTATTTTGCGAGAGCTGCTCATTGCGACGGAGAAAGAACGCCATTACGCTAATGACAGCAAGGCCAATGACAGTCAGTAGCCGGTAGGGCCATATGCCCTCTTTCAAGGAAGTGACAGGATTTATGACAGCCAACACACTGAGAGTATTGATCAGTAACGATGATGGCGTGCATGCGAAAGGCATACACGCGCTCGCGCAGGCACTGAGTGAGATCGCCGAAGTGACGATCGTCGCGCCAGATAGAAACCGCTCAGGCGCATCCAACTCGTTAACCCTAGAGCAGCCTTTGAGGGTGACTCGCATAGCCGAGCGTACTTATTCGGTACAAGGAACGCCGACCGACTGTGTTCACTTTGCGCTTAACGAGCTGATGAAAGACGATCTTCCGGACCTGGTGCTAGCGGGCATTAACCATGGTGCAAATCTTGGGGATGATGTGCTCTACTCTGGCACGGTAGCGGCGGCGATGGAAGGGCACTTTCTTGGTGTTCAGGCGATCGCGTTTTCACTGGTGGGACAGCGCCATTTTGACACGGCTGCGCACATTGCCAAACAGCTGGTGTTGCAGCACGGACGACGCCCTATTCCCACTAACCGACTGTTAAACGTCAATATTCCCGACGTTGAGCTCTCCGCGCTAAAAGGCTCAAAAGTAACCCGTTTAGGTGCGCGCCATCACGCGGAAGCAATGATAAAACAGCAAGATCCTCGTGGTCATGATATTTATTGGTTAGGCCCACCAGGAAAAGAGCAGGATGCGGGTGAAGGAACCGACTTTTATGCTATCGAACATGGCTTTGTCTCCATTACACCGCTGCAAGTAGATTTGACCGCTCATGAATCGCTGATGAGCATGGATAATTGGTTAAAGGACAAGTAACAATGGTAAACCCACATGCCGACAGATTAATCGACTTTCTTGTCGCGAGTGGCATTCAAGATCAACGCGTATTAGATGCCATCTATCGATTGCCTCGTGAGCAGTTCGTGTCACAGGCGATGATGCATCAAGCATACGATAATAATGCGCTGCCGATTGGCGCTGGGCAGACCATCTCTCAGCCCTATATCGTGGCGAAAATGACCGAACTGTTGGCTCTGAATCGAGACAGCAAAGTGCTGGAAGTTGGCACTGGGTCTGGTTACCAAACCGCAGTACTAGCTCAACTGGTCGATCACGTCTTCTCCATTGAGCGGATTAAGGCGTTGCAATGGGAAGCTAAACGACGTTTAAAGCAGCTCGACATTTATAACATCTCCACTAAGCACGGTGATGGTTGGCAAGGTTGGCCAGCGAAAGGCCCATTTGATGCCATTATTGTCACAGCGGCAGCGGAGTCTGTGCCACAGGCACTGCTCTCACAACTCAGTGAGGGCGGCACCATGGTCATTCCTGTTGGTGTCGAGCAGCAGCAACTGTACAAAATCACCCGACAGGGTGAGGCGTTCTCCACAGAGCCCATAGAGATGGTGCGTTTTGTTCCTTTAGTCGCAGGTGAATTGGCGTAGGCATGAGCTTGAGAAGGTGTGTGTGGCTGATCCTGGTATTCAGTGCGCTGTATGGCTGCGCTGCACACTCGCCTGCTCCTGTGTCTGGGTTAAACAAAGATTATGGGTCTGTCACACGTGGCAGTTATCGCGGCAGCTATTACGAAGTAGAAAAAGGCGATACGCTATACTTTATAGCCTACGTCACAGATAAAGATGTAAACGATATTATTCGTTACAACGGCTTGACTGAGCCCTACACCATTTACCCCGGTCAAAAACTCAACTTATGGCGTAGTGCCTACAAAGCGCCCGCCTTTGGTGGGACGGGTGCTGGTACGGTATCTGCGCCTGTCGCTGTGGTTGCCGCTACCCCATCCACTCCGAATTCAAGTAAAAACTCTAATCAATCAGTTACATCGCAAAACAGCAGCGGTCAGAAAAACGTCACCCAAACGCCACCTAAAAAGAGTATTGATCAATCAAAATCAAAGGAGTATGTTGAACCTAAGAAGCAACAAAGTGTTAACAAAAATGCCAATACTGCCTCTAGCAGTAAAGCGAGTAACACGGCTTCTAATCAAAAGGTTTCCAAATGGTTATGGCCAACAAAAGGGAGGGTAATCAAAAACTTTTCTGCTGGCGATCAGGGAAATAAAGGCATTGATATCGCAGGACAGCGTGGTCAATCCATCGTATCGACAGCAAGTGGCACTGTCGTCTATTCAGGCAACGCACTGCGCGGCTACGGTAATCTGGTGATTATCAAACATAACGATAACTATCTAAGTGCGTATGCACACAACGACAAGTTGCTAGTACATGAAGGACAAAGTGTTAAGGCTGGTCAAAAAATAGCAACAATGGGCAGCTCCGGAACGAACAGCGTTCGTTTGCATTTTGAAATTCGCTATCAAGGTAAGTCGGTCGATCCGAAACGATACTTACCTTAAATTTACTTTACTGACCGGGTAAATTAGCGACATTAGAGGTAGTAATGTCTTGCTAGCTCGCCAAGGGGAGGCGCCATGAGTATCAGCAATACAGCAACGAAAGTCGAAGAGTTTGATATTGAGCAGGAAGCACAACTAGATACGCTTCAAGGCAGCAATGAACTCACCTCATCCAAATCTGAGAGTGTCAAAGAGGAGTTTGACGCTTCATCGAAAAGCCTAGATGCCACACAGCTTTACCTTGGCGAAATCGGCTTCTCACCCCTATTAACCGCAGAGGAAGAAGTCCTCTACGCAAGACGTGCATTACGTGGCGATGAAGCAGCGCGTAAACGTATGATCGAAAGTAACTTGCGTTTGGTTGTGAAAATCTCCCGTCGTTATAGCAACCGTGGCCTTGCTCTCTTGGATCTTATTGAAGAAGGGAACTTGGGATTGATTCGCGCGGTAGAAAAATTCGACCCAGAACGCGGATTCCGTTTCTCGACTTACGCGACGTGGTGGATACGTCAAACCATTGAGCGTGCGCTCATGAACCAAACTCGTACCATCCGTCTACCTATTCATGTGGTGAAAGAGCTCAACATCTATCTGCGTACTGCTCGCGAGTTGTCGCAAAAACTCGACCACGAGCCGACTGCTGAAGAAATTGCTCAGCAACTGGATAAGCCAGTTGATGACGTGAGTAAAATGCTGCGTCTGAATGAGCGCATTAGCTCTGTGGATACGCCAATTGGTGGTGACGGTGAGAAAGCTCTGCTGGATATTATCCCAGATGCCAACAACTCAGACCCAGAAATTTCCACTCAAGACGATGACATCAAAAATTCATTGATCCATTGGCTGGACGAGCTCAATCCGAAACAAAAAGAAGTGTTAGCACGCCGCTTTGGTCTACTTGGCTACGAGCCTTCAACACTTGAAGAAGTCGGGCGTGAGATCAACCTCACCCGTGAGCGGGTGCGCCAAATCCAAGTGGAAGGTCTGCGTCGTTTACGTGAGCTTCTGGTTAAGCAAGGTCTCAATATGGAGAACTTGTTTGGTGTGACCGAAGAGTAACGACAGACGTATAATGGAAGAGATATAACGATAGACACATAATCCATAATCAGAGATATAGATAGAGTGTCTTAATCAGAAAAAAGCCTTGGGGGAACCAAGGCTTTTTTGATCGTGTGGCGAAATGCCGTTGTTCAATCAGTGATGAAAAACGGCAAAGGTTAACCGTGCTTTTTCCCTTTGCTGCGCGGGAAGACTTTCACCGTCTTGATACGATTCTCTTCTAGCTCGACGATTTCCATTGGGTGGCCAGAGACATGAACGCTCAAATGGCTCTCAGGGATCTCTTCAAGATGCTCGAGAATCAAACCGTTTAGGGTTCTTGGGCCATCGGTAGGGAAGTCCCATTTGAGACCTTTATTGATATCGCGGATGTTGGCGCTGCCCTCAATCAAGAAACTGCCATCACGTTGTGGGGTAATCTCATCCGACAAACTTGGCGTGATAGAAGTGGTGAACTCACCGACGATCTCTTCCAAAATATCTTCCAACGTAATGAGACCTATGATGTCGCCATACTCATCAACAATCAGACCAATCCGCTCTTTGTTGCGCTGGAACTTAAGCAGTTGGACGTTGAGTGGCGTGCCTTCTGGGATAAAGTAGACTTCATCGGCAGCGCGTAGCAGGGTCTCTTTGGTCGACTCGTTTTTCTCTAGCATCAAGCGATACGACTCACGCAAACGCAGCATGCCCACCACTTCGTCAATTTGACCGCGATACAGCACCACGCGCCCGTGCGGTGAGTGAGACAATTGACGCACAATCGATTTCCAATCGTCGTTGATATCAATGCCGGTGATTTCGTTTCTCGGCACCATGATGTCATTCACCGTCACATGCTCTAAATCGAGAATGGAGATCAACATATCTTGGTGGCGTCTTGGGATCAGGCTGCCCGCTTCGTTCACCACGGTGCGCAGTTCTTCCGAGCTCAGGTGATCTTCGCCATTGTGGTCGACTTTAATCCCAAGTAAGCGGATAAAACCATTAGTGATGAGGTTAACGAACAGCACCAGCGGCGAGAGGAGCTTCATTAAAATACCAAGCAAGATACTGCTGGTGTAAGAGACTTTTTCTGGGTAGAGCGCTGCGAGGGTTTTCGGCGTGACTTCGGCAAAAACCAGCACCACAAGCGTCAGAGCACCGGTGGCGATAGCCACCCCTAAATCTCCGTATAGACGCATACCAATGATGGTGGCGATGGCGGAGGCTAGAATATTGACTAAGTTGTTACCAATCAGAATCAAACCGATCAAACGATCGGGCCTATCGAGCAGCTTTTCTACGCGCTTAGCGCCTTTATGGCCATTGTTCGCGAGGTGCTTTAAGCGGTATCGGTTGAGAGACATCATCCCTGTTTCTGAACCGGAGAAATATCCTGAAATTACAATCAGACACGCGAGTAGCGCAAATAAGATACCCGTTGATATGTCGTCCAAAGCTTAATGATTCCTTGTTATGTTTGATTAATTTATCGCCCAGTGTTGCGGCTAAGTCAATATCACTTCACGAACGAAGCGACTGCCAAAATAGGCGAGCGTCAACAGGGTTGCACCGGCAACGGCGAACCAAGTGACTTTGCGTCCGCGCCAACCTTTATGGAAGTGGCCCCATAACAGCACGCTGTACACAACCCAAGCGATGAAAGAGAGAATCGCTTTATGGGCTTTTCCTTGGGCGAACATGTCCTGAACAAAGACAAATCCAGTGATTAATGTTCCGGTGAGGAGTAAGGTGCCCACCATGATGATGTTGAAAAGCTGACGTTCCACCATCATTAAAGGAGGAAGGTTTGGGTTAATCGCCAGTGCTTTCTTCGCTTTGAGCTTGTGATCCAACCAAGCCAGTTGTAGAGCGTACAGAGCGCCGATACTGAGAGTCGAGTAGGAAAACAGCGCAAGAGAGATGTGGATCAGCAGTTTAGGGTCTTGCTCTAAATGAGTAATGAAAGTGCTAGGGAGAAACGCCGCAGCGCTTAAATTGATGGCGGAAAAGCTATACACGACAGGCAACAAAAACCACAGTCGTGTTTTGAGCATCGACGCACTCATTACCAAAGAAATAATGAAGCTGATGAGAGAGGCGACATTGAGAATGCTTAAGTTTTGCCCCGAGGCTTCAATGATCAGATCGCTTAATAGCCACGCGTGAAAAACCAGTGCCAGAGACGCACTGATCAACACGGTTTTTGAGCGGATACCGGTTTGGTGAACCAGTCCCGGAACGATAGTCGCAATTGCGAGCAGATACAGCACGGCAGCGGCTACGGCAATTAAGTTGTCCATTCTTCTCTTGGTGGTGGTGGATTTTTAACAAATTATACCCTGCATCAACGGCTTGAGCCATGACTTATCTGTGTCATTTATTCGAGTTGAGAGATCAAATCATCACGCAACCGTGCAAAGCGCCACTTGGCTAAGGTATACTCTTAGTAATTGTCGCTCAATTTTAGGTAGTGGCGTCGTCTACGCAAGCCACTCAGTGTAAAGAGACTAAGATGTTTGAGAATTTAACGGATCGTTTATCCAGAACGCTGAAGAACATCAGCGGTAAAGGTCGTCTGACCGAAGACAACATAAAAGAAACGCTGCGTGAAGTCCGCATGGCGTTGCTCGAGGCTGACGTTGCACTGCCTGTCGTTCGCGATTTTATCAAGCGAGTGAAAGAAGCGGCAGTGGGCGTAGAGGTCTCCAAATCGCTCACGCCAGGGCAAGAGTTCATCAAAATTGTTCAAGGTGAACTGGAAGCCGTCATGGGCGAGTCCAATGAGGCACTAAACCTCGCGGCTCAGCCACCTGCGGTGATTTTGATGGCCGGTCTGCAGGGTGCGGGTAAAACCACCTCTGTGGGTAAGCTGTCTAAATTCCTTAAGGAAAAAGACAAGAAGAAAGTCTTGGTCGTGTCTGCTGACGTGTATCGCCCAGCGGCGATCAAACAGCTAGAAACCCTAGCGCAAGACATCGGTGTTGACTTTTTCCCATCGAGCGCTGATCAAAAGCCGATTGATATTGCCAATGCCGCCATCGATCACGCGAAGAAGAAATTCTACGATGTGTTAGTGGTCGATACCGCGGGTCGTTTAGCGATTGATGAGCAAATGATGGGCGAAATCCAGCAGCTTCATAGTGCGATTAATCCTGTGGAAACGCTGTTTGTTGTTGACGCGATGACAGGTCAAGATGCGGCGAATACCGCGAAAGCCTTTGGAGAAGCGCTACCGCTGACCGGGGTTATCCTGACCAAAGTGGATGGTGATGCTCGGGGTGGTGCTGCGCTGTCGGTGCGTCACATTACAGGGAAACCGATCAAGTTCTTGGGTGTGGGTGAGAAAACCGACGCGCTAGAGCCGTTCCACCCTGATCGCGTCGCCTCGCGTATTTTGGGAATGGGTGATGTTCTCTCTCTGATTGAAGACTTGCAGCGCAATGTCGATCATGAGAAAGCCGAGAAACTGGCGAAGAAATTCAAAGAGAAGAAAGGCTTCGATTTGGAAGACTTCCGTGAACAGCTTGGTCAGATGCAAAACATGGGCGGCATGATGGGGATGATGGACAAGTTGCCAGGTATGAGTAACTTGCCAGACAATGTCAAAGACAAAGTTGACGACAAGATGTTTAAGCAGATGGAAGCGATCATTAACTCGATGACCATGAAAGAGCGTCAACGTCCAGACATTATTAAAGGTTCGCGCAAGAAACGCATTGCTGCCGGTTCTGGTGTGCAAGTGCAAGATGTGAACCGCTTGCTTAAGCAGTTTACCCAAATGCAGAAGATGATGAAGAAAATGCAAAAGGGTGGCATGAAAGGCATGATGCGTAACATGCAAGGCATGATGGGCGGAATGGGAGGCGGCGGCTTCAACCCGTTTGGTCGTTAACTGAAACACCAGTCCGTTTCGCTCTATACAAGGCTTAGCCGCGGTGCTAAGCCTTTCGGTTTTTTATTTTCAAGGTGTTAGCTAAGTCACAATCTTAAATTCGGTTTTATGGTGGTGAAAAAATAGCTAAAGACCTTGCAATACGTCGGAATAAGAGTAAAATTCCGGAGCTTTATTTTGGCACGAGACCCCAAACTGTTTAGTAATAGACCACAACGGTTTACTGATAGATAGTTTCTGGGGTTAATTTTATTTTTGAGAAAGCAAAGAGGACGACATGGTAACCATTCGTTTGGCACGTCACGGCGCTAAGAAGCGTCCATTTTATCAAATCGTAGTAGCGGACAGCCGCAATGCTGCAACTGGCCGTTTCATCGAGAAAGTAGGTTTCTTTAACCCTACTGCTCAAGGTCAAGAAGAAGGTCTACGTCTAGACCTAGACCGCGTTAACCACTGGGTTGGTCAAGGCGCGTCTCTATCTGACCGCGTAGCTAAGCTAGTTAAAGACGCTCAAAAAGCGGCTTAATTCTTACTCTATAAGTAGTAATTAGCTTATGTCGATGAAAGGTAAAGAAACGATGAGCAATGACAAGATTGTTGTAGGCAAGTTTGGTGCTACTTACGGCATTCGTGGTTGGCTTAAAGTTTTTTCCTACACAGACGAGGCTGAAAGCTTATTTGATTACAACCCTTGGTTTGTTAACCATAAAGGGGAGTGGGTCGAGTACAAAGTGGAAACGTGGAAGCGCCATAACAAAGGTATGGTGGTGAAGCTGGAAGGTCTGGATGTTCGCGAAGACGCGCATCTGTTGACTAACTTTGAAATTGCTATTGACCCTGCAGTATTACCAGAATTGTCAGAAGATGAATTCTACTGGCGCGAATTGTTTGGCATGCAAGTAGTGACGACAAAAGGTTATGACCTTGGTGTGGTGACGGACATGCTCGAAACCGGCTCAAACGATGTTTTGGTAGTCAAAGCAAATCTGAAAGATGCTTTTGGCCAAAAGGAACGATTAATTCCGTTCCTTGAAGAGCAAGTGATCATTCAAGTTGATCGCACTGCTCAACGGATCGAAGTTGACTGGGATCCTGGATTCTAACTCCCAAGTAATGAGGCTTTAGGGCATGTGGGTTGGCGTAATTAGCCTGTTTCCTGAAATGTTCCGCAGCGTTACTGAGTTCGGAGTAACAGGTCAAGCGGTTAAAAAAGGGTTGTTGTCGGTAGAGACATGGAATCCTCGAGATTTCACTCACGACAAGCATCGCACTGTCGATGATCGACCCTACGGTGGTGGTCCAGGTATGTTAATGATGGTGCAGCCATTGCGCGATGCCATTCATGCTGCCAAACAGGCCTCACCGGGTAAGACGAAGGTGATTTACCTCTCTCCTCAAGGTCGAAAACTCGATCAGCAGGGAGTCGAAGAGCTGGCTAGCAATGAGAACTTGCTTCTTATTTGCGGTCGCTACGAAGGGGTAGATGAGCGCATCATTGAGTCTGAAGTTGACGAAGAATGGTCAATCGGTGACTTTGTGATGACAGGGGGAGAGATCCCAGCCATGACCTTAATTGACTCTGTCTCTCGGTTTGTACCGGGGGTACTGGGCGATTTTGCGTCAGCAGAAGAAGACTCTTTTGCCAATGGCTTGTTGGATTGTCCTCATTACACCCGTCCTGAAGTGTTGGAAGGAAAAGAAGTACCCGCGGTACTGAAATCTGGCAATCACAAGGACATTCGTCGTTGGCGACTGAAACAGTCGCTCGGCCGTACCTGGATTAGAAGACCAGAGCTCCTGGAAAACCTAGCTCTGACTGACGAACAGGAACTACTACTAGCTGAGTTCATTAAAGAGCATCATGCTAAGTAACCTATTAAATTTAGTATCAGTTTATTCTAGGAATATTGAAAATGAGTAACATCATCAAAGCTCTTGAAGAAGAGCAAATGAAAAAAGACCTACCTAACTTCGCACCTGGTGACACAGTTGTTGTTCAAGTTAAGGTAAAAGAAGGTGACCGTGAGCGTCTACAGGCTTTTGAAGGCGTTGTAATCGGTATCCGTAACCGTGGTCTACACTCTGCATTCACTGTACGTAAGATTTCTAACGGTGAAGGTGTTGAGCGTACGTTCCAAACTCACTCTCCAATGGTTGATAGCATTGAAGTTAAACGCCGCGGTGCAGTACGTCGTGCCAAACTGTACTACCTACGTGAGCGTTCTGGTAAGTCAGCTCGTATCAAAGAGAAACTTGCTAAGAAGTAATGCTATAACTAGCGTTCTCATAGTATTAGCGGAGGCCAATTGGCCTCCGCTTTTTTATGCTTAATCATCCCAAGAGAATTGAACCGCTTTAATACTGATCTTCCGACCACCCATCACTGTCGGACATATCGGGGGCACCGGCAATGGTGTTTTCTTCATCGGCCCACTCGCCGAAGTCGATCATTTGACACTGTTTACTGCAAAACGGGCGGTGGGGGCTTTTTTCGCTCCACTCGACGTTTTGGCCGCACTGTGGGCATGGAACCACGGTAATCTTAGACATCATGCTTTCCTATTTCTTCGGAGTTTAGCCGCAGTATACCGAACTTAGCGCCGCGCTTCATTAAACAGCGGGATGCCGATAGTAAAGGGGGAGCGATGCCGATGGCAAAGAGTGAGATTAGCTGCAGACGGCCAATTTAAATGGAATGCTCGAGGCACTGGCTTGGCCAGATTCAAAGTCGATGAACTTGATGGCGAAACGGTTTTTATGCCCGGAGATCATCGGGTAAACGCCCGTTTCTAGAGGGATTTCAAGACGCAGAATGTTGGCCTCTGTCGCATCACTCTGATAGAAGCCGTTGTTGGCAAGGCGCTCTCGCAGTTGACCGGTTTCACGCGTAAGACGCAGCCACAGTTTCAACGCTTGTGTCAGTGGGGCCAGGTTGGTGGACCACTTTTGCGCATCCGCTTGTTTTTTCTCAAGTGGAAGGTGGAGCCAGTGGTGCAGTGCAGGCAAGTCAAAACAGCATGAGCCGCCGGGCAGGTTAAAGCGTTGGCGAATGGCGCTTAAGAAACGGTCTTCTTTCAGGCTTTGGCCAAAACGCTCCGCCGCCATCAGCTCGCTGTGCACGCCATCAATTTCATCCAATACCGCGCGCAGCATTTCCAGATTAACGCCATCGATATTGAAATAGGCTCGATAGCTAAGGCGCTGCTTTTCGATGTCTTTGGCTAACTCGCTTTTGAGCTGAATTTGCTCAAAGATTTCCAGCAGATCAAACAGCGAGCGGAAGAAGATCAGATGCTGCATTTCCTCACCAAACTGCGCCGCTTTATCCATCTGCGTCAGCAAGGCTTCAACGCGAAGATAAATGCGAGTTTTCTCATTGAGTGGGTGTTCGAAGTAGTGCGTGGTCATTGATCAATGGCTCTGGGTTGTACTGCCTTTATTCTCACAGATTTTCCCTACAGATTTCTAGGAACTTTTGATGCAATTCTGTGATTTGAGGCAAAAGTTTCTCGTTTGTTGCATCATTTTTAATCACATCGTCGGCAATCGCCAAACGTTCCTCTCGGCTTGCTTGCGCACTGAGAATCGCACGGGCTTGTTTTTCGTCAACATTGTCACGGGCCATCGTTCGTTCAATCTGAGTTTCTGGCGCCACATCGACCACAAGAACTCGCTGAGCAAGTGCTTGGAGATTGTTTTCCACCATTAGAGGGATCACAAGCAGCGCATAGGGTGAGGTGACCTGCTCAAGCTCGGCGAGCATCTTTTGACGAATCATCGGATGGAGCAGGTTATCCAGCCAGGTTTTCTCTTTGGGATCGGAAAAGATGGCCTCGCGCAGTGCGGCTCGATTCAAGCTGCCATCGGCTTGCAACATCGATGCGCCGTAGCGCTCTGCGATGGCTTTTAAACCCTCACTGCCCGGTTCCACCACTTCGCGCGCTACGACATCGGCATCGACAATATCGATAGCAAAGTGTTGCTGAAATAGGTTTGCCACAGTGGTTTTGCCACTGGCAATGCCGCCGGTTAATCCAACGATCAACGCCATATTAGATTCCTACCATCTCCGTCAGATACCAGTGAAGTAGACCATCGCCCCACATCATGCTGATAAAGCCAGCGATCGCGAGATAAGGGCCAAAGGGAAAGGCTTTGTCGATACCTTGCTGCTTGAGCCTGAGTTGAATCAAGCCAAACAGCAAACCAACCACAGACGAAAGCAAGATGATCATCGGAAGTGCTTGCCAGCCTAGCCATGCGCCAAGGGCGGCGAGCAGTTTAAAATCGCCATAGCCCATGCCCTCTTTGCCAGTGACTAACTTAAACAGCCAATAGACGCTCCATAGGGCCAAGTAACCGGCCATCGCGCCAATGACAGCATCCTCAAGTGAGACGGGGCTGATGTTCAATAGCGCCAGTGCCAACCCCGCCCACACCAGTGGTAACGTCAACTGATCGGGCAGTAGCATGGTGTCGAGGTCGATAAAGGTCGCGCAGATAAGAACAAAGGTGAACAGCAGCAGCGCGAGGCTCATCGTTGAGAAGCCAAATTGCCAGGCGACCAGTACAGATAGGCCAGCCGACAGCAGTTCAATTAAGGGGTAACGCGCACTGATGGGGGCTTGGCAATGAGCACATTGACCGCGCAGCATCAGCCAGCTGACCACCGGAATATTATCGATAAGGCGCAGTGGTGAGTGGCATTTTGGGCATGTCGAACGGGGAATGCTGAGATTATAGGTGCCTTCGGGGGGCGATATTTTGTACTCAGGGAAGCTCTCGGCGCACTCGCTACGCCACTCTCGCTCCATAATGATGGGTAGGCGGTGGATCACCACGTTAAGAAAGCTGCCAATAATTAAGCCAAACACGCCTGCCAGCGTAGGAAAAAGCCAAGGGTAGTACTCAAACAGCGCAATCAAGAGAAGTGCCTTATCCAATCAATAGAGTGCTCATCTTATCCTAATACACTCATTAAGTTAAAGATGGGCAGGTACATAGCCACGACCAATCCTCCCACCACTACACCAAGGAAAATAATGATCAGTGGTTCGAGGATCTTGCCTAAGTTGTCGACCGTGTTATCGACTTCAAACTCGTATATGGTGGCGATTTTATTGAGCATATCATCAAGTCGCCCCGACTCTTCGCCGATCATCACCATTTGCAGTACCATCTCGGGGAATGACTGCGTATTTCGCATCGCAATGTACATCGGCATTCCGGCGGCGGTATCGTCATACACTTTATCAATTGCGGTTTGGTAGTGCAGGTTGTTGGCGGTTTTCGCGGAGGTTTTGAGACTTGAGAGAATCGGAATGCCCGCGCTAAAGCTGGTGGCAAGTGTGCGGCTAAATTTGGCAATAGAGGCTTTGGTCAATACGCCGCCAATCACAGGCATTTTCAATCCTATCCGGCTCGATATCAGTTTGATTCGGGCCGATTTTTGTTTGGCGATTTTTAGCACAATGGCTGAAATAACCACGCCGAGCGCCGCAGGTAAGCTGTAAGTTTGGGTAAGATGAGAGAGGTGGAGTACCTGTTGCGTAAACCAAGGCAGCTCGGCGCCAAACCCCTGAAACATGTTTTCAAACTCAGGAATGACCATAGTGAGCATCAAGTAAGAGACCCCTAACGCGGTGAACACCACCATCGCAGGGTAGATCAGTGCCTTGATGACTTTCGCGCGCAGCTGCTCCGATTTTTCACGATAGAGTGCAAGGCGTTCAAACACTTGTGGCAAGTTGCCCGCTTGCTCTCCGGTGGCGACCATATCGATGTACAAGGTATCAAAGTGGCTAGAGGCGTTACGCATCGCTTTTGAAATCGGCGTACCGGCTTCAATGCTTTTGCCGATTTGTGCCAATACTGATTTCATTTCGGCTTTTTTGTGATTATCGCCCACCAATTTGATCGCCTGAATGATCGGAATGCCAGTGGCCAGCATGGTCGACAGCTGACGGGTGAGGATGGTGATGTCTTTGCCCTTGATGCGCTGCGTTGCGCGGGTTATGGCGGAGACACTGCGTTTTTTGATCTTTTTAACTTGAATATGCTGCGCTTTCAGTTTGTCACGCACCTCGCTCTCGGTTAAAGCGAGATATTGACCGGAGACTTTCTTCCCTGAACTATTGAGGCCTTTCCAGCGGTAGTTTTTCAGTTGTGCTTGTTTTTGGATGGGCATCAAGAACTCCTATAGGGTATCGAAATAAACAAGGGATTAAAGATAGAGCACGCGCTGCAACTCTTGATAACTGGTGATGCCACTGAGCACTTTCTCTATGCCGGACTCTTTGAGCGTTTGCATGCCTTGTGACCGCGCTAGCTGCTCGATACCGGCGATGGTCGCCCCATCGGCGATGGCACTCGCCAGCGTTTCATCCACGTTCATCACTTCGTATAGACCTACTCGGCCTGAGTAGCCGGCGTTGCACTCTGGGCAGCCATCGAGGTTCGCGGTAAAAAGTGGCGCAACTGAGATGCCAAGTTGCTGGCAGTAGTGCTGAGCGCGCGGCTCAGGCTGTTTGCAGTGAGGGCACAGGCGACGCGCCAATCGCTGGGCAATAATTAGGCTCAGTGACGAGGCGACATTAAAAGGCGCTATGCCCATGCTGCTAAGGCGCACAACGCTCTCGGCGGCGGAGTTGGTGTGCAGGGTCGAGAGCACCAGGTGGCCGGTTTGCGCCGCTTTGACGGCAATTTCGGCAGTATCAAGGTCGCGTATTTCGCCGACCATCACGATGTCGGGATCTTGGCGGAGAAAGGCGCGCAGTGCACTGGCGAAATCGAGTCCAATTTGCGGTTGCATCTGAACCTGATTGATCCCAGGTAAGTTGATCTCCACCGGATCTTCAGCGGTGGCGATGTTGACTTGCGAGGTGTTGAGAATGTTGAGCCCGGTATAGAGGGAGACCGTCTTACCGCTCCCTGTTGGTCCAGTCATTAAAATCAGCCCCTGAGGCTTTTTTAGCGCATTGAGGTAAAGCGTTTTTTGCTGCTCGTTATAACCGAGCTTATCGATGTTCAGATTCGCTTCGCTGCTGTCGAGAAGGCGCAATACGATTTTTTCGCCCCATAAGGTTGGCAACGTCGAGACGCGCATATCGATCGCGGTCTCTTGGCTGAGCCTGAGCTTGATACGTCCATCTTGTGGCAGACGGCGCTCGGCAATATCCAATTTGGCTAGGATTTTAATGCGCGCTGATAAACGGCGACTGAGGTGATGGGCGGGCTGTTGAGTTTCAATTAAGATGCCATCACAGCGTAGCCGAACGCGAAAGGTCTCTTCATAGGGCTCAAAATGGATATCTGATGCGCCCTTGCGCACCGCATCGAGCAGGATTTGGTTAATGTAACGACTGACTGGCGCATCATCTTGACTCAGATCTTCAATGCTACCCACTTCGTCATCACTGACATCCACAAGGTTGGCCAGCTCTTGCTCGTTGATCTCTTTGTTGCTGTTTTGCTCGCCAGCGATCGCGCGCCCATACAAACGGCGAATGGCCCCTTGCAGCGCTTTCGCATCGGCCAGCACCAACTCGACTTGCAGACCGGTAGCAAAACGAAACTCTTCTTCGACATAAAGGTGGGTAGGGTCTGATACTGCAACACTGAGTGAACAAGCGGTTTTGCCAACGGGCAGCGCTTGCAAGCGAGTGATGAGCTCACGTAAGCCAAGGGTTTGGCACAGCTCAGCGTAGGGCGTTTGCGACAGGTCGATGACGTTGAGCCCAAACAGCTGACTGAGATGCTCAGTCAATTGGGTATGGTTAATAATGGCCAGATCGTGCAAAGCGTCAGGGACGGAGCCCCCTGACGCTTGCACATGCTCCAGCACTTGTATCTCTTGCGCTGCGTCAAGCAACTTGGCTTGACGCAGGATTGAGGGGAGGTTGGTGAGCATTATGGGCAGTAGTCTGTTTGTACTGTTGCTAACCCTGCATCTTTGTAGCAACTCTTTGTCCACACTAAACCACTTGTTTGGTATTCGGCGTGCATGACATATGTTTCTCCAGAAGCTATTGGGCCTTTCGCTGCTGCCGCTGTAGCTATAACATTGACCCCACCTGAAGCGGCTTGTTGAGCATCTATATCGATACTGTTTAGTGCTGCACTAGGTACATTTCCAGCGGAAGTGATGCAGTCATCTTCGAATGAACTAGCATCGGATGCAATCTCATGTGAACACAATTCGACTGCCAACTTTATCGCAGCAGCGGCTTTGGGAAACTCTGATAATGTCGCTTTTTTTGTATAGTTTTGATAAGCAGGTACGGCAAAAGCTGACAAAATCCCAATAATCGCCACTACGATCATCAATTCAATTAAAGTAAAACCAGCTTGCTGGCGACGTGGTTTGGTTTGCATAGAACTCTCCATTTGGGTGCTTGAGGCACCGCGGTGTTTGTTGATGGGGAGAGCATAGAAGGGCTATGAAACTTGTGGAAATGGTGGCGCAGCGCTTTCCGAGTCAATTAGGAAAAAATACGACTTGATTTCATTTACACGGCAAATTACTTCGAGCGAGGACAAAACTTTATGAGAGTCGAGAGGCTTTTACGTCAGGAAAAAACAGTAAATGGAGACGCGAGGCCTCCATTTACTGTTTGAAAAATAAGATCTTTCTTCCATTTTTTTAGTCAATGGCGTTCTTTACTGAAAGCACAGCCAGTCGGTAGCGCGAAAACACTGCTTCAAAACACGGCTTTAAAACGCCTCTTTAAAACGCATAGAGAGATCGAGCGCTTTAAGGTGTTTGGTCAAAGCGCCGACGGAGATGTAATCCACACCGGTCTCTGCAAACTCGCGGATGGTCTCAAGCGTGACATTGCCTGAGTTCTCAAGTGCAGCGCGACCCGCATTGATTTTCACCGCTTCACGCATCATCTCTGTAGTGAAGTTGTCGAGCATGATGATGTCCGCGCCAGCATCAATTGCCTCTTGCAGCTCTTGCAAGCTTTCGGTTTCCACTTCCACAGGTTTGCCCGGGTTCAGACTCTTGGCCATCTGAATGGTTGGCGTGATGCCGCCATTGGCAATGATGTGGTTTTCCTTGATGAGGTAAGCATCAAACACACCGATGCGGTGGTTAAAGCCGCCACCGCACGCCACGGCGTATTTCAGTGCGCTGCGAAGGCCAGGAATGGTTTTGCGCGTATCAAGCAAGCGACAGTCAGTGCCTTGCAGCTGTTTGGCGTATTGCGCCACGGTACTCGCGCAGCCAGACAGCGTTTGGATAAAGTTCATCGCGTTACGCTCGCCGGTCAGCAGCATGCGTGATGAACCCGTTAAGGTGCACAGCACTTGGTTGGGCTCCACGGTGTCACCATCGTCGACGTTCCATTCAATCGTCACTGGGCTGCCACCGGGCTGCTCGGCAAGCTGCTTGAAGACTTCTTCTGCCCACGCCTTACCACAGAACACACCGTGTTCGCGGGTGATTAAGGTGGCTTGGTTCTGTGCATCTGCAGGTATCAGAGCCGCGGTAATGTCGGCTGCGGGATCCAAAGTGCCACCGAGATCTTCTTTCAGCGCGTCGGCCACCGCTCGCGTGATCTCTAGCGGAAGTTGCTGCTTCAAATATTCAAGACGTTCTTGGCTATTGTGTGTGTTTTTCATCGCAAATCTAATACGCAGTTGAACAGAGTGGGGCATGATACGCTGACTGAGCATGAAATTCAGCCATTATTCTCGCATTTTATCTCAGGCGAGATAGACTCTAGCCAGGCTATGTTTGAGTTCCGAGTCGTATAACAACATGATAGATAACCAAGGGTGGTATCAAGCGGCGCGTCATGTGCCCTCACCGTTTTTTGATCAAAGACCACAAGGTGAGACGATCTCTTTGCTGGTGGTGCACAACATCAGTTTGCCACCGGGCCAATTTGGTGGCCCCTATATCGAGCAGTTTTTTAGTGGAACGCTCGATCCTAACGCACATCCGTTTTTTTCGGTCATCCATAAAATGGGCGTCTCGGCGCACTGCTTGATTCGCCGTGATGGTGAGGTAGTGCAATTTGTATCGTTTGATGATCGCGCTTGGCATGCGGGCGCGTCGAGTTTTGCAGGTCGCAGCCGCTGTAACGATTACTCGATTGGTATCGAACTGGAAGGCACAGACACCATCGCCTATACGCCAAAGCAGTACCAAGCGCTGGCCACATTAAGTCTAGAATTAATGTGCTCCTACCCGCAGATCAACGTTTCTCGAGTGACGGGGCATCAGTACATTGCGCCGATGCGCAAAACCGACCCAGGCTTGGTGTTTGATTGGCCGCGTTTTCGACGCTTAATAACGCCGATGAATCGCGCCGGCGAAGAGTGAGCGAACTCAGAGAGTGCGTTCGTTTTAGAGTGACTCTTGGTACTCAGTAAGCACTTGTTCCACCCAGGTCGCAATGCGCTCATCGCTCAGTTCGTATTGAGAATCTTCATCGAGCGCAAGACCGACAAAGAACTGGCTATCTTCGGTGAGCGCTTTCGAGGCTTCGAATTCGTACTGCTCATCATTGGGCCAGTAACCAATCAGGTTGGCGCCGGTCTTGACGATTTCATCGTGCAGTAAGCCCATCGCGTCGAGGTACCACTCGCCATAGCCTTCTTGGTCACCAAGGCCAAACAGTGCGACGGTTTTGCCACTGAGATCCACCGTTGGTACTTGTTGCCAAATCGCGTTCCAGTCTTCTTGAATCTCGCCAAAATCCCAAGTGGAAATGCCTAAAATCAGTAAGTCGTAGTCGGCCATCTGCGAGAGGTCGGACTCTTTGACATTGTGGATGTCGAGTAAGTCTTCCCCGATGATCGCGCGCATTTTCTCTGCTGCCATCTCTGTGTAACACGTCGTAGAACCGTAAAACAGGCCGATTTTCATCATTGGTTTCCATCTTGATTGGTGTGCATACCGCGAATTCTAACCACAAAATGGCGAGCTTTGCAGCGAATATCCTCCTCAACGGTGATTTTTTATGGCTTTCTTCTAGCGAGGCACTTACATTGAAAGCCATTAAGCATCAACGTGAGAGAGTAAGTGTGTCGCAGGTGTTGACTCCGGACCAAGGAATCATTGAGCAGTTTTTAGATACCATGTGGATGGAGCGCGGGTTATCGGAAAATACTTTGGCCTCGTATCGCAATGATCTGTTTAAACTGCTGAGCTGGATGAGTGAGCACAACTATCGGCTCAGTTTTATTAGCCTCTCAGGGTTGCAGGATTATCAAAGTTGGTTGATGGACCAAGGCTATAAGCAGACGTCGCGTGCGCGCATGTTGTCGGCCATCCGTCGCTTGTTTCAGTACCTGCACCGTGAAAAGATACGGGCTGACGATCCGAGTGCCTTGCTGCTAAGCCCTAAATTGCCTAAACGCTTACCGAAAGACCTCTCTGAGGCGCAGGTCGATGCGCTGCTCGATGCGCCGGACGTCAATGACGCGATGGAGCTTCGAGATAAAGCAATGCTAGAGCTTTTATACGCCACCGGGCTTCGTGTGACGGAATTGGTGAGCTTAACGATGGAAAACATCAGCTTGCGCCAAGGCGTGGTGCGGGTGATCGGTAAAGGCGGCAAAGAGCGTTTGGTGCCGATGGGCGAAAATGCCGTCGACTGGACGGAAACTTTTCTCAAACAAGGCCGGTCTGAATTATTGGGTGACACTACCTCTGATGTGGTTTTTCCGAGCAAAAGGGCGAGGCAAATGACGCGTCAAACCTTTTGGCATCGTATCAAACATTATGCGGTGAGAGCGGGCATCGATACCGAGCAGTTGTCGCCGCACGTATTGCGCCACGCGTTTGCGACGCACCTATTAAACTACGGCGCGGATTTGCGCGTGGTGCAGATGCTCCTCGGGCACAGTGATTTATCCACCACCCAAATCTATACCCACGTTGCGACCGAACGATTGAAACAGCTCCACAGTGAGCATCATCCAAGAGCCTGATTAGGCACTTTGAACCACAAGACAAGAAAGGTGAATTGAATGAGCGTATTACGCCGTATCACTCTACTGACACTGCCACTACTGTTGACGGCGCAAGCCAGTGCTGCAACAGAGCCGGCTTTCGATAAAGCGCAGATTGAAGCGCGTTTTAATCAGCTTGGGCTGGAAGTGCAAGATGTTGTCCCTGCTGAGATTGATGGCTTATTAGAAGTGCAAACCAATGGCGGCATCTTGTTTGCGACGCCTGATGGTGAGTACTTTATGGCGGGCACCTTGTACAAGTTAGACAGCAATGGTCAGTATGAAGATGTACTGGCGAAGCGACAAGCTCCGATTAATGCGGCAAAAATCGACGCTTTCAAACAGACCATGATTCCGTTCAAAGCCGACAACGAACAGTATGTGGTGACCGTCTTTACCGACATTACCTGTGGTTACTGTGTGCGTCTGCACAGCCAAATGCAAGACTATAACAAGCTGGGCATCACCGTGCGCTACATGGCGTTTCCAAGACAGGGCGCAACGGGGGGCACCGCCGATCAGATGGCGGCCATTTGGGGCGCAAGCGATCCTCAGCAAGCCATGTCTGACGGGAAAACCCGACGTGAGATCCCTGAGCCAGGGGAAGACTTTGCCAAATACCAGCAGATCATTAGCCAGCATTATGCGCTTGGGCGCGAGCTAGGCATTCGTGGCACACCAGCGATCTTTCTGCCCAATGGCGACATGGTGGGGGGATACCTACCACCCCGCGATTTGCTCGAGCGTTTAGAGCAAATCCAATAATGAGCAGGAATGAGCGATGATAGAGATTCAACGTCGTCCTGAGGCAGACATTACCCTATTGCCTGAGAGTATCGATCCGCTGCTGCGCCGCATCTACATCAACCGTGGTATTCAAAGTGTTGAGCAGTTGGAGACAACCGCAAGAGCTTTGCACTCTTACCAGAAATTGCATGGTATTGAGGCCGCGGTGAGTTTGTTGTTTGAGGCGATTCGCCTCAATCAGCGCATCATAGTGGTGGGCGATTTTGATGCCGATGGCGCGACCAGCTCTGCGTTGTCTGTACTGGCACTGCGGATGCTGGGATCGAGCAATGTTGACTATTTGGTGCCGAATCGATTTGAAGACGGCTACGGCCTTAGCCCGGAAGTGGTCGATCAAGCGATCGAACTGGGCGCGCAAGTGATCATGACCGTCGATAATGGCGTGTCATCGATTGAGGGCGTGCGCTATGCCAAGCAGCAAGGGCTTACGGTGTTGGTCACGGATCATCACCTACCTGGGCATGAATTGCCTGAGGTCGATGCGATGGTCAATCCAAATCTCGACGAGTGCGCGTTTCCGTCTAAGGCGCTGGCCGGTGTCGGTGTCGCTTTTTATTTGATGATGGCGCTGTGCGTCCATATGCGAAAAGCGGGATGGTTTGCTGAGCAAGGTATGGCGGAGCCCAAACTGATGGAGCTGATAGATCTTGTGGCGCTGGGCACGGTCGCAGACGTGGTGCCTCTGGATGAGAACAACCGCATTTTGGTGCATCAAGGGCTGCAACGCATCCGTGCGGGCAAAGCAAGGCCAGGTATTCAAGCGTTGATTGAAGTGGCGAAGCGCGATGCAAAGCGTCTCGTTGCCGCAGATTTTGGTTTTGCCTTGGGGCCAAGAATCAACGCCGCCGGTCGACTGGACGATATGTCGTTTGGGGTTGAACTGCTGATGAGCAACAACATCCACGCCGCAAGGCGCATGGCTTCTGAACTTGATGGGCTGAATCAAACGCGCAAAGAGATTGAAGAGGGTATGAAGCAAGAGGCGATGGCGTTTTGTGAGCGGTTGCAGTTTGGTGAAGGGAGCCAGCTTCCCTATGGACTGGTGCTGTTTCAACGCGATTGGCACCAAGGGGTGATCGGGATTCTGGCCTCGCGCATCAAAGAGCAATTTCATCGCCCTGTCATTGCGTTTGCCGATGGCGGTGATGGCGCGATTAAAGGCTCTTGTCGCTCGATACCAGGTTTACACATGCGTGATGCGCTCGATCGTATCGATACGCAACATCCGGGGCTGATTAAAAAATTTGGCGGCCATGCGATGGCTGCCGGTTTAACCATCATGGAGAAAGATTTTGAACGCTTTGCGACCTTGTTTAACCAAACGGTGGAACAAGAGTTGGATGAAGCGGCGCTCAAAGGGGTGATCTTGTCCGATGGCGAGCTGCGCCCAGAAGAGTTTTCCATGCACACCGCGCACGTGCTTCGCAGTGGTGGGCCTTGGGGGCAAGCGTTCCCAGAGCCGATTTTTGACGGCGAGTTTATGGTGCTGCACCAAAAGCTGGTGGCCGAGAAGCACTTAAAGCTGATGTTAGAGCCACTCTATCGTGGCCACCCAACCGGGCTGACGATGGATGCGATCGCGTTTAATGTCGACTTGAGACGTTGGCCGGATGCGAGCGCCAAAACCGTCCATCTGGCTTATCGCCTCGATATTAATGAGTTTCGGGGCAATCAGTCTTTACAGCTGATGGTCGATTATATTGAAGCGAGATGAACGTTCTCGACATCTAATAGACTCCCTCATTGATACCGCGCCAAGCAGAAATGCTTGGCGTTTTTTTGTTTCGTTTTTTGAGGAGAGAGTTTAGAGACGAGAGTTTTGAGGTGAGACTTTCAGGTCTGACCAGGGAATGCGATCGGGATCCGTTACCCTGTTTTCAGAAAAATCGCGGTTGAATTCAGAAAAATGTCATCTCACCAAGGTATCGACGGTGGATAGACTATGCTTTGATGTTATTCGCTTCGTTTCATTTGTATGATGACTCAATCAAGTAAAGTGTGATGCGTGGCACGTTTTTGCCCCATCTGTTTCTCTTTTGTAATTGGTCATACCAATTTGATTGATGTTTTAATTATGAGCTGTTATCAAACTGTGACCGCATGAGTCGTTCTATGATTTGAATCAAATTTTGGCTGGAAGTTGCGTTTTAATTATGTTAATTTCCTCGCCAAGATAAAATTGGTATTACCAATTGACTGCAAAGAGAAAGAAGAATAACAACTATGGCTTATCAAAGGATTCGTCAGCCAAAACTCTCCGATGTGATTGAGCAAGAGTTAGAAAGGTTGATTGTGGAAGGTACACTTTCGCCGGGGCAACAACTGCCACCCGAGCGCGAACTGGCGAAGCAGTTCGATGTGTCTCGTCCGTCTATCCGTGAAGCCATCCAGCGCTTAGAAGCGAAACGTCTTTTGACCCGAAAACAAGGGGGAGGGACGTTTGTCAGTGAAACGATTTGGACCAGTTTTTCGGATCCTTTACTCAATCTCCTATCGAGTCATTCTGAGACTCAATTGGACTTGCTGGAAACGCGTCACGCGATGGAAGGGATTGCCGCTTATTTTGCAGCTCTACGTGGTACCGAAGAAGATTTTGCTCGCATTCAGGCTTGTTTAGAGATCATCTCACAAGCTCAGTCCACAAAAGAAGTGGACGCCGAAGCTGCGGCGGTGGTGCAGTTTTTGATTGCCCTAACCGAAGCCGCGCACAATGTGGTGTTGCTGCATATTATTCGCAGCCTTGCGCCTTTGCTTGAGCAGAACGTATTACAGAATTTAAAACTATTACACCGCCGCGATGAAGTGGTGGAGAAAGTAAGTAGACACAGGGCTAATATCGTGGATGCGATTGTTTCAGGCCAACCTGAAAAAGCGCGTGAGATGTCCCATTCGCATTTAGCTTATATCGAAGAAACATTGTTGGATTTGACTCGTGAAGAGTCGCGCAGAGAACGCTCTTTGCGTCGAATTCAGCAAGGTAACGATGCTAACTAAAACCGTTACTTAAATAAGTAGATCCAACCAACAGAAGGATAGATCGCCATGTCTGACATGAAGCATGACGTAGACGCACTTGAGACTCAAGAATGGTTACAAGCTCTTGAGTCAGTAGTTCGTGAAGAAGGTGTAGAACGTGCACAGTACCTACTAGAGCAAGTTCTAGACAAAGCTCGCCTAGACGGCGTTGATATGCCAACAGGCATCACAACCAACTACATCAACACGATTCCAGCGAACCAAGAACCAGCTTACCCTGGTGATACTACGCTTGAGCGCCGTATCCGTTCCATCATCCGCTGGAACGCAATCATGATCGTTCTACGTGCATCTAAGAAAGATCTAGAGCTAGGCGGCCACATGGCGTCTTTCCAGTCTTCTGCTGCGTTCTACGAAACCTGTTTTAACCACTTCTTCCGTGCACCGAACGAGAAGGATGGTGGCGATTTGGTTTACTACCAAGGTCACATTTCACCAGGTATCTACTCACGTGCATTCGTTGAAGGTCGTCTAACTGAAGAGCAGCTAGACAACTTCCGTCAAGAAGTAGACGGAAAAGGTATTCCTTCATACCCGCACCCTAAACTGATGCCTGAATTCTGGCAGTTCCCGACAGTATCGATGGGCCTAGGTCCAATCGCTTCTATCTACCAAGCTCGTTTCCTTAAGTACCTAGAGGGCCGTGGTCTTAAAGATACGTCAGAGCAGCGCGTTTACGCCTTCCTAGGTGACGGTGAGATGGATGAGCCAGAATCACGTGGTGCTATCTCTTTCGCTGCGCGTGAGAAACTAGACAACCTATGTTTCCTCATCAACTGTAACCTACAGCGTCTAGATGGCCCTGTTATGGGTAACGGTAAGATCATTCAAGAACTTGAAGGTCTGTTCAAAGGTGCTGGTTGGAACGTAGTGAAAGTCATCTGGGGTAACAACTGGGATTCACTACTCGCCAAAGATACGACGGGTAAGCTTCTTCAACTGATGAACGAAACCATCGACGGCGACTACCAAACATTCAAATCAAAAGATGGCGCGTACGTACGTGAGCACTTCTTTGGTAAGTACCCAGAGACAGCTGCACTTGTTGCTGACATGACTGATGACGAAATCTTCGCACTTAAGCGTGGTGGTCACGAGTCTTCTAAGCTATACGCGGCATACAAAAACGCGGCAGAAACGAAAGGTCGTCCAACAGTAATCCTAGCTAAGACTGTTAAAGGTTACGGCATGGGTGAAGCGGCTGAAGGTAAGAACATCGCGCACCAAGTTAAGAAGATGGATATGACGCACGTACTACACCTACGTGATCGTCTAGGTCTTCAAGACATCCTAACTGACGAAGCAGTGAAAGAACTTCCGTACCTGAAACTTGAAGAAGGTTCAAAAGAGTACGAATACCTACACGCTCGTCGTAAAGCGCTACACGGCTACACGCCACAGCGTCTACCAAAATTCACTCAAGAATTCATCGTTCCTGAGCTAGAAGAATTCAAGCCACTACTAGAAGAACAGAAGCGTGATATCTCTTCTACTATGGCATTCGTACGTGCACTAAACGTTCTACTTAAGAACAAGAACGTTGGTAAGAACATCGTTCCTATCATTGCTGACGAAGCACGTACATTCGGTATGGAAGGTCTGTTCCGTCAAATTGGTATCTACAACCCGCACGGCCAAACTTACACACCAGAAGACCGTGGCGTTGTTTCTTACTACAAAGAAGCGACTTCAGGTCAGGTTCTACAAGAAGGTATCAACGAGCTGGGTGCGATGTCTTCATGGGTTGCTGCTGCGACTTCATACTCGACAAACGACCTACCAATGATCCCGTTTTACATCTACTACTCAATGTTCGGCTTCCAACGTGTGGGCGACATGGCGTGGATGGCTGGTGACCAACAAGCACGTGGTTTCCTACTCGGTGCAACGGCGGGTCGTACAACGTTGAACGGTGAAGGTCTACAGCATGAAGATGGTCACTCGCACATTTTGGCGGGTACGGTTCCTAACTGTATTTCTTACGACCCAACCTTCGCGTACGAAGTCGCGGTCATCATGCAAGACGGTATCCGTCGCATGTACGGTCCAGAACAAGAAAACGTGTTCTACTACCTAACGCTAATGAACGAAAACTACGCAATGCCAGCAATGCCAGAAGGCGCTGAAGAAGGCATCCGTAAAGGTATCTACAAGCTAGAAACTTACACAGGCGACAAAGCGAAAGTTCAGCTGATGAGCTCTGGTACTATCATGAATGAAGTACGTAAAGCAGCTCAAATCCTAAGCGAAGATTACGGTGTCGCTTCTGATGTTTACTCTGTAACGTCATTCAACGAACTCACTCGCGATGGCCAAGATGCAGAGCGTTTCAACATGCTTCACCCAGAAGCGGAAGCGAAAGTACCTTACATCCAAACAGTAATGGGTACTGAACCTGCTATCGCAGCCACTGACTACATGAAGAACTACGCAGAGCAGGTTCGTGCATACATTCCTGCTGAGTCTTTCAAAGTTCTTGGTACTGATGGCTTCGGTCGTTCAGACAGCCGTGAAAACCTACGTCGTCACTTCGAAGTGAACGCAGGTTACGTAGTAGTAGCAGCGCTAACTGAACTAGCGAAACGTGGCGAAGTTGAGAAATCTGTAGTTGCAGAAGCAATTAAGAAATTCGACATCGACACAGAGAAAACAAACCCGCTATACGCTTAATTAAGAAGGTAGATAAGAAATGGCAATCGAAATTAATGTACCAGACATCGGTGCGGATGAGGTTGAAGTTACTGAGATTCTTGTAAGCGTTGGCGACAAGGTTGAAGAAGAGCAGTCTCTGATCACAGTTGAAGGCGACAAAGCTTCTATGGAAGTGCCTGCATCGACAGCGGGTATCGTTAAAGAAATCAAAGTTGCAGAAGGCGACAAGGTTTCTACTGGTTCTCTAATCATGATTTTCGAAACCGAGGCGGCCGGCGCTTCGGGTGCAGCTGACGCTGCACCTGCTCCTGCGGCAGAAGCAGCTCCAGCAGCAGCGGCAGAACTAAAAGAAGTTCACGTACCAGACATCGGTGGTGATGAAGTTGAAGTGACTGAAATCATGGTTGCCGTTGGCGACAGCATCGAAGAAGAGCAATCTCTTCTCACTGTTGAAGGCGACAAAGCGTCTATGGAAGTTCCAGCGCCATTCGCAGGTACGCTAAAAGAGATCAAAGTTGCAGCAGGCGATAAAGTATCGACTGGCTCACTTATCATGGTATTCGAAACAGCAGGTTCAGGCGCTCCAGCAGCACCAGCGGCAGCTGAAGCTCCTGCAGCAGCAGCTCCAGCAGCGTCCGGGACGCCGGCCGCAGCGGCAAAAGAAGTGAACGTACCAGATATCGGCGGCGACGAAGTTGAAGTTACTGAGATCATGGTTGCGGTTGGCGACACAGTGGAAGAAGAGCAATCTCTAATCACTGTTGAAGGTGACAAAGCTTCTATGGAAGTGCCTGCACCATTCGCTGGCACAGTTAAAGAAATCAAGATTGCAGCTGGCGACAAAGTGTCTACTGGCTCACTCATCATGATTTTCTCTACAACGGAAGGCGAAGTAGCGGGCGCAGCACCTGCTCCGGCAGCGGCTCCAGCTCAAGCGGCAGCACCTGCAGCGGCAGCGCCTAAAGCAGAAGCACCAGCGGCAGTAGCTCCAGCAGCTGGCGACTTCCAAGACAATGATGAGTACGCTCACGCGTCTCCGGTGGTTCGTCGTCTAGCGCGTGAATTTGGCGTTAACCTTTCTAAGGTTAAAGGCAGCGGTCGTAAGAGCCGTATCCTGAAGGAAGACGTTCAGAACTACGTGAAAGAAGCGCTTAAGCGTCTTGAGTCTGGTGCAGGTGCAGCCGCATCTGGTAAAGGCGACGGCGCGGCTCTTGGTCTACTTCCATGGCCAAAAGTGGACTTCAGCAAGTTCGGTGAGACGGAAACTCAGCCGCTATCTCGCATTAAGAAGATCTCAGGTGCAAACCTACACCGCAACTGGGTGATGATCCCGCACGTAACCCAATGGGACAACGCAGACATCACTGAGTTAGAAGCGTTCCGTAAAGAGCAGAACGCCATCGAAGCGAAGAAAGACACGGGCATGAAGATCACGCCACTTGTGTTCATCATGAAAGCGGTAGCGAAAGCACTTGAAGCGTTCCCTGCGTTCAACTCTTCTCTATCTGATGACGGTGAGAGCCTGATTCTGAAGAAATACGTCAACGTAGGTATTGCGGTAGATACGCCAAACGGCCTGGTTGTTCCTGTATTTAAAGATGTGAACAAGAAGGGCATTTACGAGCTGTCTGAAGAGCTGATGGTCGTGTCTAAGAAAGCACGTGCTGGCAAGCTCACAGCGGCTGACATGCAAGGTGGATGTTTCACTATCTCAAGTCTTGGCGGTATCGGTGGTACAGCGTTTACGCCAATCGTTAATGCTCCGGAAGTTGGTATCCTTGGCGTGTCTAAGTCTGAAATGAAGCCAGTGTGGAACGGTAAAGAGTTTGAACCGCGTCTACAGCTTCCACTGTCTCTCTCCTACGATCACCGTGTGATTGATGGTGCAGAAGGTGCACGTTTCATTACTTACTTAAACGCGTGTCTGTCTGACATTCGTCGTCTAGTATTGTAATTCATGACTCCCCTTTCCCTCGGTGTAAAGGGGAGTCACTTTTTCTATATTCAGCAGTTCATTCGTGAATTGTTGTCTAGCTCACAGGCTAAATGGATTTACTTTTCACACCATTAACATCTCTGTAAACTGTTGGCGGTCTGAAAATAATATTGAAAAACAAACCATTCGTTGAACGATAGATTCCATACTCACTCAGCCTGTTAGGGATAATGACTACAAGAGGTCAAAATGAGCAAAGAAATTAAAGCCCAGGTGGTAGTACTTGGTGCCGGTCCTGCTGGTTACTCCGCTGCATTCCGTTGTGCAGACTTAGGTCTGGACACTGTTCTTATCGAGCGTTACAGCACCCTAGGTGGTGTTTGTTTGAACGTGGGTTGTATCCCATCAAAAGCGCTTCTACATGTGGCAAAAGTGATCGAAGAAGCGAAAGCTTTGGCTGAGCACGGTATCGTGTTCGGTGAGCCACAAACAGACATTGATAAAATTCGTCTGTGGAAAGAGAAAGTGATCAACCAATTGACTGGCGGTCTTGGCGGTATGGCTAAGATGCGTAAAGTGAACGTGGTGAACGGCTTTGGTAAGTTCACGGGTCCTAACTCGATTGAAGTGGAAGGTGAAGACGGTAAAACGGTCGTTAACTTTGATAACGCTATCGTTGCTGCGGGCTCTCGACCTATCAAACTTCCATTCATTCCGCATGAAGACCCACGTATTTGGGATTCAACGGATGCACTTGAGCTGAAAGAAGTGCCAGGAAAGCTGCTGATCATGGGCGGTGGTATCATCGGTCTAGAAATGGGTACGGTTTACCACTCTCTGGGTTCTCAAATTGACGTGGTTGAAATGTTCGACCAAGTTATCCCAGCGGCAGACAAAGACATCGTTAAAGTTTACACCAAACGTATTAAGAACAAGTTCAACTTGATGCTTGAAACTAAGGTGACCGCTGTTGAAGCGAAAGAAGACGGTATCTACGTATCAATGGAAGGCAAGAAAGCACCAGCGGAGCCAGAGCGCTACGATGCGGTTCTTGTGGCTATCGGTCGTGTGCCAAACGGCAAGCTTATCGATGGTGAGAAAGCTGGGATTGAAATCGACGAGCGCGGTTTCATCAATGTTGACAAGCAAATGCGTACCAACATCCCACACATCTTCGCGATCGGCGATATCGTTGGTCAGCCAATGCTAGCGCACAAAGGTGTGCATGAAGGTCACGTTGCAGCAGAAGTGATTTCTGGTAAGAAGCACTACTTTGACCCGAAAGTCATTCCTTCGATTGCCTACACTGAGCCAGAAGTGGCGTGGGTTGGTAAGACTGAGAAAGAAGCGAAAGCAGAAGGCATCAACTACGAAACGGCTACTTTCCCGTGGGCGGCGTCTGGTCGTGCTATTGCATCTGACTGTGCAGACGGTATGACGAAGCTTATTTTCGATAAAGATACCCATCGCGTTATCGGTGGTGCGATTGTCGGTACTAACGGTGGTGAACTGTTGGGTGAAATCGGCCTAGCTATCGAAATGGGTTGTGATGCAGAAGATATCGCACTGACTATCCATGCTCACCCAACTCTGCATGAGTCTGTCGGTCTAGCCGCGGAAGTGTTTGAAGGCACCATTACTGACCTTCCAAACCCTAAAGCGAAGAAGAAGTAATTCTTCTTAGACTGGAATAGAGAAAAACCGCTGATAAGTCAGCGGTTTTTTTATGCCTGTTCACTTATGCCTATTCACTGTGCTCGCTCCTGTACGTTAAAGATCAGGCATAGCGAATAGGCGTAGTTGGCGAGCGTATTACTGATCGCGCTTGTAAATACAGAGCATGTTTAAGTGGCTGTTGGTCAGTTTCTCCATCGCTTCAGTATCTTGAATACGATTGGCTTGAATGAACAGCGAGTAGAACATGCCGTGGAACAGGGTCGCGAGATCGACAGGATCGTGTTTGTCACACACTTCATCGCGCTCGATGGCTTTCACAAACATATTTTGCACCAGCAGTTGGTTGGTGCTGTTGGTGGAGACAAACAGCGGCCAGACTTCATCACGAGTCGAGGCGCTCCATTCGAACCACACTTTGAGCCAGTGACAATCATTGAGCACCAACTCAACCATCGCAGAGGTCAGATTGTGAAGGTTCTCTCTCGCGTGGAGGTCTAGGTCAATATTGTCGGTGAGGAAGTTGGAGAACTGTCTGACGACATAGTTTAGAACGTCATCGACGAGATCTTCTCGGGTTGGAAAGTAGTTAAACACCGTCGCCACAGAGACTTGTGCGATCTCTGCAATGTCAGCGTGGCCACCACGTCCAATTCCGCGGCGAGCAAACACTTCCAAGGCGATTTCCATCAACTGCTGTTTGCGTTTTTGTGGAGAAAGGCGTGTACGGGGTCGTTTCGCTATAGAATCCATAGTTCATTTCCTTGCCAATTGAGTTGTCGTTGTGGGCTGAGCCCTATTTAGTATTTTATTATTTGCCGTAGCATTGATGAGTGTAATGGTGCATATGCTTTGGGTCAACGTTTTGAGGTGATTTAATAATCAATTTTGTTAGTTACTAATATTCCATTTTTATCAGTCCCTGGGTTTTCATCCAAGCAAACGTTTAAGAGTGAGCGCTCAAGTGTTAGACTACGCGCTTGATCATTTAGCAGTACCGGCGAGTCAAATGGCTCGGAACGGGCATATAGGCGCGAATACGCTATCCTTCAGGTACTGGCAAAACGAAAGACGAGATGGGTATGAAACATACAGTAGAAGTGATGATTTCTGAGCAAGATGTTCAGGCGCGAGTAAATGAGCTGGGCAAGCAGATCACCGAGCACTACCAAGGAAGTGAAGACTTGGTGTTGGTTGGATTGCTGCGTGGTTCGTTTGTCTTTATGGCCGACTTAGCGCGCCAAATTGACCTGACGCATCAAGTGGATTTCATGACGGCTTCTAGCTACGGCAATACCATGGAAAGCTCACGCGATGTTCGCATCTTGAAAGATCTCGATGACGACATTAAAGGCAAGGATGTGCTGATTATTGAAGACATTATCGATACAGGCAACACACTCAACAAAATCAAAGAAATTTTGTCGCTGCGTGAACCTAAATCGATCGCCATCTGTACGCTGCTTGATAAGCCTTCGCGTCGCGAAGTCGAGGTGCCTGTGGATTGGATTGGTTTCTCAATCCCGGATGAGTTTGTCGTTGGTGTTGGTATTGACTACGCGCAAAAGTATCGCCATCTTCCATACATCGGTAAAGTGGTACCACAGGAATAAAGTGGTCACACATAAACTGGCAACACGACATTGAACAATGCCCGCGATTGCGGGCATTGTTGTTATTAGGTTATGTGTGTCAATGAACTTAGCGACACAAGAGTTTTTGTTCTGGGTTGAGGATCGCTTCCATCGCTTTCTGATAAGAGTCATCGACCGATTCTCTTGAGCTTGAACGCACGCCCAAATACTCCAGTTTACCGTCGCCAATCCCATACACAACACCGTGGATTTCCACGTCCTGACCGCGCTCCCACGCATTTTGCATAATGGTCGAGTTGCCCAAATTGTACACTTGCTCCGCAACGTTGATTTCACCCAGCTTGTCCGCTTGATCCTCTAACGGCATGCCATCAAGGTAGTGACGATGCTTAAAGTAGAGATCGCGAATATGCAGTAGCCAGTTGTTAATCAGGCCAAGTTGCGGATTGTCGATCGCCGCTTTCACCCCGCCGCAGCCATAGTGACCACACACGATAATGTGCTTCACCTTCAACACATCTACCGCGTATTGCACCACAGACAAACAGTTGAGGTCGGTGTGAATGACTTGGTTTGCCACATTTCGATGAACGAAGAGCTCACCAGAGTACAACCCGGTCAGGCGCTCTGCTGGAACACGGCTGTCTGAACAGCCAATCCACAAGAAGCCTGGGCTCTGTCCTTGTTCCAATTGAGTAAAATATTCAGGTCGCTCGGCTTTGATCGACTCTGACCACTTAGAGTTATTATCAAATAACTGTTTAATCTCTGGCATCTTACTTATCAATCCTAAAAAAATGTTTCATCACTATACATAATGTTACAAATTCATACTCGTAAAAAATCAGTAAAAAGGCACTCATCTGACGAGTTTAGGGATGAAAATACATAAACTTAGTCGAGTTCCTAACAAACAGTTATAAAGTAGTCGGAATGTGATACCAATTACTGTTACTGCTGAGGGGTAACATTTGTTAGAGTGATGTTTTTGCGGCATTTCGCCTCAATAATCTGATTTTTCACGTCAGATAGTAGCATAAATTTTATGGTTATTGGTTTTCCACTTGGTATTCACGCGCTGAAGCTAAG
>NZ_JCBDHE010000011.1:0-75968 GCF_059834225.1 Vibrio sp. R10-SG3-ISO3
AAGGTTAAGTGCAACTTTCCCACAGGTAGTTCCAGCACCTATGTTTGATGTTCTAACTTAGCCCCGTTATCCGGGGTGAGGACAGTGCCTGGTGGGTAGTTTGACTGGGGCGGTCTCCTCCCAAAGAGTAACGGAGGAGCACGAAGGTGGGCTAATCACGGTTGGACATCGTGAGGTTAGTGCAATGGCATAAGCCCGCTTGACTGCGAGAATGACAATTCGAGCAGGTGCGAAAGCAGGTCATAGTGATCCGGTGGTTCTGAATGGAAGGGCCATCGCTCAACGGATAAAAGGTACTCCGGGGATAACAGGCTGATACCGCCCAAGAGTTCATATCGACGGCGGTGTTTGGCACCTCGATGTCGGCTCATCACATCCTGGGGCTGAAGTCGGTCCCAAGGGTATGGCTGTTCGCCATTTAAAGTGGTACGCGAGCTGGGTTTAGAACGTCGTGAGACAGTTCGGTCCCTATCTGCCGTGGGCGTTGGAAGATTGAAGGGGGCTGCTCCTAGTACGAGAGGACCGGAGTGGACGAACCTCTGGTGTTCGGGTTGTGATGCCAATCGCATTGCCCGGTAGCTAAGTTCGGAATCGATAACCGCTGAAAGCATCTAAGCGGGAAGCGAGCCCTGAGATGAGTCTTCCCTGATACTTTAAGTATCCTTAAGGGTTGTTCGAGACTAGAACGTTGATAGGCAGGGTGTGTAAGCGCTGTGAGGCGTTGAGCTAACCTGTACTAATTGCCCGTGAGGCTTAACCATACAACACCCAAAGGGTTTTGATGGACTCAATGAAAGAACGAAACTTGAATGTGTGAATGAACGAGAATTCAGTTCCTAGTGAATAGTTCCTAGTTCCTAGAAGGTATGTCTAGGAACTCGCATCTAGGCACTAGAGACTTTAATTAACAGCTTTCCGAATTATTAAGTTCTAGGAACTAGGCACTAGCTTCTAGGAACTTAAACAAAATTTGCTTGGCGACCATAGCGATTTGGACCCACCTGATTCCATGCCGAACTCAGAAGTGAAACGAATTAGCGCCGATGGTAGTGTGGGGTTTCCCCATGTGAGAGTAGGACATCGCCAGGCTTTGAACATTATCTGTTTAAAGCACTATTGAGATAAGACTTTAAATAGACCACTGCGGAGTGGTAGTTCAGTTGGTTAGAATACCGGCCTGTCACGCCGGGGGTCGCGGGTTCGAGTCCCGTCCACTCCGCCACTTATAAACCTCGTTTATCGAGGTTTTTTTGAATCTAATTTTAGGGGTGTAGCTCCAATTGGCAGAGCAGCGGATTCCAAATCCGCGTGTTGGGAGTTCGAATCTCTCCACCCCTGCCATATCTAAGGCTCTAGTCGAAAGACTAGAGCCTTTTTTGTCTCCGTTTTTTAATCTTGCACGCGACAAAACCACAAATCGCTCATTGCACTGAGAATCATTCGCAGTATTTTGCTACATTATACGTCTTGTCTGTTTTAGGTGTTTACCGTTATGGCTTTGAGTCGTCGCCAATTTCTTCAATCTTCACTTGCTTTGTCTGCTCTCTCAATGATTCCTGCGTGTTCGGTGACTCGGCAAACTCGGACTCGAGAAGGCTATGTTTACGAGCTCACTGCTGAGCCTAGCCGGGCCGAACTCGTCCCTGGGTATCAAACCGACGTACTGGGGTTTAATGGTGCGATCCCTGCGCCGACACTCTATTGTCGTCAGGGGGAAGAGGTCGTGATTCGTTTCACGAACAAACTGTCAGAGCCTACCACCATACATTGGCACGGCTTGCGAATACCGATCGAGATGGACGGCGTTCCTTTTCTCAGTCAAGCGCCTATCATGCCGGGAGAGACGTTTGAGTATCGATTCACTCCGCCTGACGCAGGCACGTTTTGGTATCACCCACACATGAACAGCGTTGAACAGTTAGGGCGAGGACTCGTTGGACTGATTATTGTTGAAGAGCGCGACCCCGTGGTTTTTGATGAAGAGCATGCGTTAATGCTCAAGCATTGGCACATCGACAGTCAAGGGCAGTGGAAGGAGAGAATGATCCCACGTTTAAGTGCTCGGATGGGCACGCCAGGGGAGTGGAGCAGTGTGAATGGCGTTCATGAGCCTGTATATACGCTTAAAGCGCACGCGACCACTCGCTTACGCATTGCTAATGTCGACAATACCATTACCTATCCAATTGCGATTGAAGGGGCAGAGGCTTGGATACTGGCTATTGATGGTAACCCGGTCACCACGCCAATTGAGCTCTCTCAGCATAAAATTGGACCGGGTATGAGGGTGGATCTTGGTCTGATTGCGCCATCTGCTGGCAACAAAGTGTTTGTTCGTCAAATGAAGGGGCGTTTCCCTTTTCCTCTGTGTGAATTTGATGTCGTCGCGTCTGATTTGCCACAGGGTCAAGCGCTGCCAAGTTTTCCTCTTAACCCTGTGCCCGCGCTCGATCTACCCAACGCTGAAGAGATTGACTTTGTGTTTGAGTGGCAAGGTGCGGTAACGCCCGTAGGCAAAGATGGCAAGGCGAGTCCAACCTTTTGGTTGACCAACAAGGTGGCGTGGCAGGGGATGAGTCGTCATTCGATTCCTGCGCCGCTGGCGCAGTTGGAGCTAGGCAAAACCTACATCTTCGATCTTAAAAATGTCACTCAGTACCATCATCCTATTCATCTTCATGGCCATACCTTTACCGTGCTCGAAATGGACGGTAAGCCGCTCCTAGAGCCGTTCCATACGGATACGGTACTACTGGGCAAGAATGGTCGTGCCAAAGCGGCTTTCGTCGCGGACAACCCCGGTCGGTGGATGTATCACTGTCATGTCATAGAGCACATGAAAACCGGTTTGATGGGCTATATCGAAGTAAAGTGACTCCTGTAACTTTTTAAATCTAACAGAGTGTTTAGCGTCATTACATTGATCTGAAGTCTGTTTTTTTGTCTGTTTGGCGCTACACTAACGCCATAAATTTGGAGGGGTTATGGGTCAGTTTGCAATTTTAGGGTTTATTGCCATGGGTGGCGCCGTTGGTGCGTGCTCTCGTTATTTAGTGTCTGAGCTGTGTGCGACATTACTGGGGCGAGGTTTTCCATACGGTACGCTAACTGTTAACGTAGTCGGCTCACTGGCGATGGGCTTACTGATCGCCGCGTTTGAAAATGGCAACCTTGCGACTGAACCATGGAGACAGATCATCGGGCTCGGTTTTCTTGGTGCTTTGACAACGTTCTCTACGTTTTCGATGGACAACGTTTTACTCATGCAGCAGGGCGCCTTTTTCAAGATGGGACTCAATGTCTTACTCAATGTGGTATTAAGCATCTCTGCCGCTTGGGTGGGCTTTCAACTGCTGATCAAAAGCTAGCTTGCTTAGAGGTGCTTTGAGCCTCACTAGACAAAATTTACACAGGTCGGCTTGGTTTATCCAAGCCGTTTTTATATACTCGGTTCACTTGTCGGAGTGCCATAAGGCTGAGACCGTTTATTCGGGATCCGTTGAACCTGATCAGGTTAATACCTGCGAAGGGAACAAGAGAAGATATCGACCCTCCTAATCTAGGATTCGTTCTCTCTGATCTGAGCGTCATGCGATCTATCTACAGATAGGTACCCGCGTCAGATCGCCCTCTTGTCGCATCTTTCCGCCAAGCATTTTTATCTCTAACACTCATGCTCCTACGAGCAATAAAGAGCAAGGAAAAATGCTATGTCGAATCGCAAACAAGCGAGACTGGAAGCCAAACAGTTTATTGATACCCTCTCGGTACAGGCGTACCCTAATTCACGCAAGGTTTATGTAGAAGGTTCACGACCTGATATTCGTGTTCCTATGCGAGAAATCTCCCTCGCTGACAGCTTGATTGGCGGTACTAAAGACGCGCCGATCTTTGAGCCCAATGAGCCGATTCGCGTTTACGACACTTCTGGTCCTTATACCGATCCTGACCATACGATTGACCTCTACCAGGGCCTGCCTAAGCTACGTGATCAGTGGATTGAAGAGCGCGGTGATACGGAGCTGCTCGATGAGGTCAGTTCGGTATACACCAAACAGCGCTTGGAAGACGATACGCTAGACGAGCTGCGTTATGGTAACTTACCTCGCATTCGCCGTGCGAAAAGCGGTCAGTGTGTTACTCAGCTCCACTACGCGCGTCAAGGTGTGATTACACCGGAAATGGAATACATCGCTCTGCGTGAAAACATGGGGCGTGCTCGTTATCGCGATGAGGTGTTGAACCAACAGCATCCAGGTCAAAGCTTTGGGGCCCACTTGCCAAAGGACATCAGTGCTGAGTTTGTCCGCCAAGAAGTGGCCGCGGGCCGTGCCATCATTCCATCCAACATCAACCACCCGGAAGCGGAGCCAATGATTATTGGTCGCAATTTCTTGGTCAAGGTGAACGCCAATATTGGTAACTCTTCTGTGACCTCTTCCATTGAGGAAGAAGTTGAGAAATTGGTTTGGGCAACACGTTGGGGCGGCGATACGGTGATGGATTTGTCGACCGGACGCAATATTCACGAGACTCGAGAGTGGATTCTACGTAACAGCCCAGTTCCGATCGGCACCGTGCCTATGTACCAAGCGCTTGAAAAAGTGAATGGCATTGCAGAAAACCTCAACTGGGAAGTGATGCGAGACACCTTGATTGAGCAAGCTGAGCAGGGCGTCGATTACTTCACGATTCATGCCGGTTTGCTGTTGCGTTATGTGCCGATGACGGCCAAACGTGTCACGGGTATTGTCTCTCGCGGCGGCTCGATCATCGCTAAGTGGTGTCTCGCTCACCATCAAGAAAGCTTCCTTTACACCCACTTCCGCGAAATTTGTGAAATTTGTGCCAAGTACGATGTCGCGCTTTCGCTCGGTGATGGCTTGCGTCCAGGTTCGGTGGCCGATGCCAATGATGAAGCGCAGTTTGCTGAGCTACGCACGTTGGGTGAACTGACTAAGATCGCGTGGGAGTATGACGTGCAGGTGATCATTGAAGGCCCTGGGCATGTACCTATGCACATGATCAAAGCCAATATGGATGAGCAGCTAGAGCACTGCCACGAAGCGCCATTCTACACTTTGGGTCCTCTGACGACCGATATTGCCCCTGGGTACGATCATATTACCTCTGGCATTGGCGCTGCGATGATCGGCTGGTACGGCTGTGCGATGCTCTGCTATGTGACGCCGAAAGAGCACTTGGGTCTACCCAATAAAGAAGACGTTAAGACGGGCTTGATTACTTATAAACTCGCGGCGCATGCGGCGGATTTGGCTAAAGGCCACCCTGGTGCTCAGGTTCGTGACAATGCGCTCTCAAAAGCTCGCTTTGAGTTCCGCTGGGAGGATCAGTTCAACTTGTCGCTGGACCCTGATACAGCGCGAGCTTTCCACGATGAAACTTTGCCGCAAGAGTCGGGCAAAGTGGCTCACTTTTGTTCAATGTGTGGACCAAAATTCTGTTCGATGAAAATTTCTCAGGAAGTGCGCGAGTACGCTAAAGACACGCAACAAGTCGAAGCCGACCAAGCCATCTCCGTTAAAATGCTCGATGATCCACTTGAAGGGATGCGCCAAAAGTCAGAGGAGTTCCGTCAATCGGGTTCTGAGTTGTATCATCCTGCCGCGCAGCCTGAAAGTGCAGAGTCGTAGGAACGCGACGATGAAAATTGTGATTCCTCACTCAGAGCCCACATTGCGCGATGATATCGCGCAATGCTTGGCATTAGCCGGCGAGCAAGGGTTTGCCACACGAGAGATTCAGTTGATTGAAGGGGCTGAGTCGACGGTTGAACTGCGCGGTGCGTCTTCTTCTGTTTGGATTGCTCGGGATACGCAAGTCTCTGAGTCTTCCTCTCTCAGTGACGACAGCGAACAAAACATCCATCAACTGGTGTACTCAGTTGCAGAGGGTGATGTCTCGCTGGCGGACTATGCCCCGCATGCGATCGTTATTGGCGCAAGGTGCGAAGGGCGCGTGCTCGATATTTGGCAACACAGCACGCGTGCTCATGCTGAAGTGCGTGCGCTTAATGTCCACCAAATGGCGCTTGATCCTACACAGCACTTCGCATGGTTTATCACCTTGCGGGCGCTCGATTTTCCCGTTGAAGATGCACTGACGCTCGCACGTGCGATGGGGCATGTTTCACGTGAAACATCTCAATGGCCATGTTGTTTTGAGCAATTTCCTACGCCTGTCCTGGAAGACGAAACTCTCGGCATTCGTGTCGGTTGGAAAACTGAAGGCCGCGCGATCTCTTTTCCCTCTATGGCGAAAGAGGTGTTGGGTCTCTATCCGGTGGTCGACGATGTCCGTTGGATTGAACGATTGCTGCCTCTAGGCATTAAAACTATACAGCTGCGCATCAAAGATCCACAGCAAGCCGATTTGGAAGCGCAGGTAATTCGTGCAATTGCATTGGGTCAGCAATATCAAGCACACGTGTTTATCAACGATCATTGGCAGTTGGCGATAAAGCACGGTGCATTCGGTGTTCACCTTGGCCAAGAAGATATTGAAGCGTCGAACTTGCAGGCATTGTCACAGGCAGGTATCGCTTTAGGGCTCTCGACACACGGCTATTACGAACTGCTGCGTATTGTGCAGATTGCGCCAAGCTACATCGCACTCGGGCATATCTTCCCAACTACGACCAAAGTTATGCCTTCAAAGCCGCAAGGTTTGGTGCGCTTGAAGCTTTATCAACAGTTGATTGATTCAATTCCTCGCTCGCAAGGTACGGGCTTTCCTACGGTTGCGATTGGCGGTATCGACCAAGGTAACGCTGCGATGGTGTGGCAGTGCGGCGTCTCAAGCCTGGCTGTCGTGCGCGCGATTACGCTCGCCGACGACCCAAAACCGGTCATTGCGGCTTTTACTGAGTTGATGAAGGCAAACAAGCAAGTAGGAGAGCAGGGATGACTATGCTGTCTGACGAGGCGTTCTTACGTTACCAAAGACAAGTGTCGTTGCCGCAATGGGGCGAACAAGGACAAGCTAAGTTGGCGAATGCTCATGTGTTGCTGATTGGTTGTGGTGGCCTCGGGTCGGCGGCAAGCCTTTATTTAGCGTCCGCTGGTGTGGGCAAATTGGTGTTGGTGGATGATGACAGTGTCGAGCTAAGCAATCTTCAGCGCCAAGTCATCTATCGAAACGATGACCAAGGGCAGAGCAAAGCGTTGGCGGCTAAGAGTCAATTAGAGAACCTCAACCCTTTGATCCGCCTTCGTGCGATTGAGCAGCGGCTCGATGATACCCAGCTTGCGCTTGAGATCATGCTTGCCGACATCGTGCTTGATTGCACAGACAACCTTGAAACGCGCCAGCAAATCAATCGGCTCTGCTTCAAAAACCGGACACCTTTGATCTCGGCCTCGGCCATTGGGTGGCAAGGGCAGTTCGCGTTGTTTGACTATCAGCAAGATAGTCCATGCTACCACTGCCTATACCCGTTCGATTCACTTCCTTCTGGTCAAAAATGCAGTGAACTTGGCGTGGTAGGTCCGGTGGTAGGGACGTTAGGTAATTACCAAGCGCTGGCGGCGATTCAATGGTTAGTCCTTGATGAGCCACAACTTAGCCCATCGACATTACACCTATTTGATGGACTCACGATGCGCTGGCAGACGTTAACTATCTCAGTGGATGCCACTTGTCATGTGTGTCAGTCAAACATCGTTAAGGAATGAACATGGAACCCATCACTATCACCGTCAATGGTGAAACACATACGACTCAAGCAGGGACAACATTAACGGCGCTCATTGCTGAGTTATCGCTCGTGGAGGTGGGGTGTGTGTTTGCCATCAATAACTGTGTCGTTCCGCGCAGCGAGTGGGGCAGACATATCGTCCATCAAGGCGATGCCATCGCACTATTTCAAGCCATTGCAGGAGGCTGATCATGGCGCCAATAACACCGCTTACTATCGCGGGCAAAGTGTTTGACTCGCGTCTGTTTACCGGCACGGGTAAGTTTTCGAACAGTACTACCATGGCGCGCGCTATTGAGGCGTCGGGATCGCAACTGGCGACTATGGCGCTCAAGCGCGTCGATATCCATGATAAGCAAGATGATATCTTAGCGCCGTTGATTGCCGCTGGCGTGAATCTATTACCGAATACCTCTGGAGCAAAAACTGCACAAGACGCCATTTTCGCCGCACACTTAGCACGTGAAGCCTTGGGCACACAGTGGCTTAAACTCGAGATTCATCCTGATCCCAAATACCTGATGCCTGACCCAATTGAAACCCTCAAAGCGGCACAGCAGTTGGTCAAAGATGGCTTTATTGTTTTGCCGTATTGCCACGCAGACCCAGTGTTGTGTAAGCGTTTAGAAGAGGTGGGCTGCGCAGCAGTGATGCCTCTAGGTGCTCCCATAGGCTCGAACAAAGGGCTGGCGTCGCAAGACTTTTTGGAGATCATCATCGACCAAGCTGGTGTCCCCGTCATCGTCGATGCCGGGATTGGTGCTCCGTCTCATGCGGCAAAAGCGATGGAAATAGGCGCAGATGCGGTGTTGGTGAATACCGCGATCGCGGCAGCGAGCAATCCAGTTGCTATGGCGCATGCGTTTAAGATGGCGGTGGAAAGCGGGCGGATAGCGTTTGAATCCGGCTTGGCTGGTCAGGTCACCCATGCTGTTGCCTCTAGCCCATTAACCGCCTTCCTAGAGTGAGGGACGCAGAATGAGTTTTGTATCGATTCATCAACGCATGGACTGGGATGACATCAGGCTGTCGATTTACGCGAAAACACATCAGGATGTGGAACGCGCATTGGCGAAATCTAAGCGTGATCTCGAAGATTTTAAAGCCATGATTTCACCTGCGGCAGAGCCTTACCTTGAGCAAATGGCGCAGCAATCCTTTGCGCTCACGCGCAAACGGTTTGGCAACACGATTGGATTGTATATCCCGCTTTATCTCTCCAACTTGTGCGCCAACGCGTGTACCTACTGTGGTTTTTCAATGGAGAACCGCATTAAACGCCGTACGCTGACAGAGCAAGAAATCACGGCAGAGATAGACGCTATTAAGTCGATGAAATTCGACAGTGTGCTTTTGGTCACCGGTGAGCACCAAACCAAAGTGGGGATGGACTACTTTCGCCGCGCACTGCCACTTGTTAAAGCGCACTTTAACTACTTGGCAATGGAAGTACAGCCGCTTGATGAAGGGCAGTACCGTGAACTGAAATCCTTGGGCCTCGATGCAGTAATGGTCTATCAGGAAACCTACCATCGTCGCACTTATGCTCAGCACCATTTGAGGGGCAACAAAACAGATTTTGACTATCGCTTGGAAACGCCGGATCGTTTGGCGAGAGCAGGGATCGATAAGATCGGTATAGGCGCGCTCATCGGCTTGGACGATTGGCGCACGGATTGCTTTTATGTCGCCGCACACCTTGACTACTTAGAGCGTACCTACTGGCAAACTCGTTACTCGATTTCTTTTCCACGGCTTCGTCCTTGTGAGGGCAATGCATCGGAAGGGGTGATTCAACCTAAATCCGTGATGAGTGATAAGCAGTTGGTTCAGTTAATCTGTGCCTATCGGTTGTTGAATCCGACGGTTGAGCTTTCGTTATCGACACGAGAGTCGCCGCAGTTTAGGGACAATGTGTTGCCACTGGGTGTGACATCCATGTCCGCCGCATCAAAAACACAACCCGGCGGATATGCGATGCAAGACGTCGAGTTGGAGCAGTTTGAGATCAGCGATGAGCGAAGTGCTGAATCAGTCGAGCAGGCGTTACGCTCGAAAGGGTATGACCCGGTTTGGCGAGACTGGAACGCAATCTATTCAGGATAATGTTTCACGTGAAACAACCACGCCACAATTAAAAAAGGCTCTCATGTTGAGAGCCTTTTCATTCAACTTCACGCGATATGCAGATCTACCGAGTGTTCAAAGCACGATTAGTCGCGGTGAGCGATGGGCGATGTTGCGCGCTCTAACCACGTTCTTACCTCACCATCGACCAATGGGCTGAGGTCATTCCACACTTTTTGGTGGTAATCATTAAGCCAAGCGAGCTCTGGTTTGGTCAACATATCAATGTTGATGTTGCGCTTATCAATCGGGCAACGTGTGAGTGACTCGAAGCTCAATACAGGGAAATCACCTTGTGTTGGAGTTTCCACTACGAGTTCTAAGTTCTCAATACGAATGCCAAACGCATCGGCGCGGTAATAACCGGGCTCATTGGAGAGCACCATACCTTCCATCAAAGCCACATCAATTTGTCGTTTGGAAATGCTTGCTGGTCCCTCATGGACACTGAGGAAGTGGCCGACACCGTGGCCCGTACCGTGGTCATAGTCAAAGCCTTCTGCCCATAGGTGTTGACGGGCAAGGGTATCAATTTGATAGCCGCGTGTTCCTTTTGGAAAACGGGCACGTGCGACACCAATATGACCTTTGAGCGCTAAGGTAAACTGCTTGATCATCTCGTCGCTAGGTTGACCGATGGCCACAGTACGTGTGATGTCCGTCGTTCCGTTGAGGTATTGGCCGCCAGAGTCGACAAGGTAGAGAGAGTTCAGGCTCAACTGACCCGGGGTCGGTTGGTTTTCGTGGTTGTAGTGACACATTGCCCCGTTGCTGCCTGCTGCGGAGATGGTATCAAAACTTAGGTCTACTAACGTTTCATCCTCACGACGGTACGCTTCTAAACGGTCGGCTAGGTAGGCTTCATCGTGAAGTTGGCCGTTGTCGACTTCGTTATCAAGCCAAGAGAGGAACTTGACCATGGCGACGCCATCGCGCACATGACACGCTTTCATGCCCTCAATTTCGACCGCATTTTTTTGCGCTTTCGGCAGCAAGCAAGGATCGGCTGCACTTACGACATGCGCGCCACTGTTTTGCAGTGTCAATTTAAACCACGCATTGCTCGTCGCTGGGTCAAGTAATACTCGGCGTCCATTAAGCGAGTTAAGAATAGACTCCAGGGACTCGGGAGCATGAACTCTGACACCGGTACCAACATGCTCAGCAAAGCCTTGCGGCAGACGTTCTTGGCGAATAAAGAAATCGACACTGGCGTCGCGGTGAATAATCGCGTGAGACAATAATACGGGCAGGCGAGAGACGTCGAGGCCACGCACATTAAGCAGCCAGCAGATAGAGTCGAGCGCGGTCACGACTGCAGCATCAAGGTTCTGCTTTGTCAGTTGCTTGGCAATCTCTTCACGTTTGGATGATGAGGTTTGACCGACGGATTCAATCGGCATTAAGCGCGCAGGTGATTCGAGGGCGGCTGGGCGATCATGCCACAGTGCGTCGATGGGGTGAGTTGTTAACAGCTTGAGTTCAAGTTTGTCCGCCAGTTTGGTTTGCGCAGACTCCAGCCAGCCTGCATTGTGCATGCGTGGGTCAATGGCGACGACGCTGCCGGGTTGTAGCTCACTGAGCAGCCAGTCTAATGCCGGCTCTTCAATTAAATGGCGGTATTCGAACAGCTCGCTAGGGACTTGCTTGGTGACTTGCACCGTGTATCGACCATCGACAAATACCGCTGCTTTTGTTTGTGTGACCACCGCGGCCCCGGCTGAACCAGTGAAGCCGGTTAGCCAATGCAGGCGTTCGTTGTGCGCAGGAATGTACTCGCCCAAGTATTCGTCTTCATGGGGCACAAAAAGGGCATCGATATTGTTCTGAACCAGCCACTCTTTGATGGCTGTCAATCGTTGTTCAGTGGTGTTTAGCATCTGTGAATCCTTCAGTTATTTGAGGTGTCCATCCGACGTCTTAGACTCGCAATGACCGCGCATCTTGATGAGCGGGCGAATCACGTTTTGGGCTTGGACTATGGCCATTAAGCTACTCCTTTTACCAGAGCGCTGCAAATGGTCTGCATCGATAGCCGGGTATGGATCGCGGGGTAAGGTTAACTGACTACGTGACGTAAAATCAGCGCAGTTGTCGTCACGTGACTAGCATTGCACGGGGTTATCGCAACGCGGCTAACGTAGCGCGGTTATCGTAACGCGGTCGTCTTTTCGCGGATAATTTGTCTGAGCCAGGCAAGGGCCGGGTCGTTCTCTCGGTCGCGATGCCAAAACAGGGTATAGGCCATGGGCGGAAATTCTAACGGCAGTGGCAGCACCGCGAGGTTAAGCTGTTTCGAGGCAAGCTTGACGAAGTGGCTTGGCGCGGTAAAGACAAAGTCCGTGTAGGAACACAGACTGGCGGCGCTGTTGAAGTCCGGCACAGTGATGGCGATATCGCGCTCTTTGCCGATGTCGGCAAGGCGATAATCAAGTAGCCAGCGATCGTTGCCATCGCAGCGTACTTGAACATGACGTTGGCTAAGAAACTGTTCTAACGTCCAAGGACGGCTCAAGGCAGGGTGATCCGCGCGCAATAAACACATCTGGTTATCACGGTAGATCTCTTGTTCACTAATATCACTCGGCGGCAACATAGTCAGCTTGGCATCATTGATGTCGATGTCCTTGCCGGTAATACCAAGATCAATTTCGCCTTTTTGCAGCAGCTTAAAGGTTTGATCGGACCAAGAGTGGGTGCTGATGGTGACCCCGGGGGCGCGTTTAAAAATCTCGGGTAGAAAGTGGGGCAGAATCAGCGGGTAGACACTCTCTACCGCGGCGATTTGAAACTTGTAATCACTGCTGTCAGGCTGAAACTGCTCGGGTTGCGTCAGTAGCTCTAACTGATGGATCAGCGCATCCAATTTAGGCTTAAGAAAGAGGGCTTTGGGCGTCGGCTTTAGCCCATACGCTTGGCGCACGAACAGAGGGTCATCGAATTGGTCACGCAACTTGGCGAGGTTCTTACTGACCGCAGATTGGCTGAGGCATAATCGGTGAGCGGCACGTGTTACATTCAGCTCTTCAGTAAGAATCTTGAGGCACACCAGTAAATTCAAATCTAAGCGAGCAAGCTTCTCTATATTCATACATTTCCCTAAGGAATAACTTAAATGATGATTTGTCATTGGATGTCATATCTAGACTAACTTAGACTTTGCCGAGTTTCATCCTTTCTTGTGCATAATCATTTTAAAAGAGGCGAGCAGTGAACGCTGACAACCCGATCATCTACGGCAAACTTCAATTCATTCTTTTGACCCTGTTGGTGCTGTTTAGCCCGCTGGCAATTGATATTTATCTGCCTGCGTTGCCACAAATTTCTCAAGCGTTTCACGTGGAACACGCCTTAGCACAAGATACTATCACATGGTTTTTGTTCGCGATGGGGGTCGGCCAACTGTTTGCTGGCCCGCTGGCGGATAAGCTAGGACGTCGAACTGTTGCATTAGGTGGGATCAGCATCTACGCCGCGAGCGCTTTATTGGCGTGGAGTGCTCAAAACATCGAGTGGATGCTGGTTTCGCGCTTGCTGCAAGGCTTAGGAGCGTGCGCGACATCGGTGGCCGCCTTTGCAACAGTTCGCGATATGTTCGGTCCACAGAAAAGTGGCAAGATGATCAGCTATCTCAACGGAGCCATCTGTTTTATCCCTGCGTTGGCGCCGATTCTTGGTGCATGGCTCACTCAGCAATTTGGATGGCGCGCCAACTTCAGCTTTATGGCCGGATTCGCGTTGATTGGTCTGGTGGCGATGTCGTTTGGCCTTAAAGAGACCAATCCGCAAGTCAGCACCGCGCCGGTATTTCGTCTACGACGCTATTGGCAAGTGCTGAGTACACCGACGTTTTTGTTCCACGCATCCTTGTGTATGTTGGCGATGGCGGTGATTCTCGGTTATGTCACCTCAGCCCCCGTGGTGCTGATGGAAAATCTTGGTTTAAGCATGAACGCTTTTACCTTTTGGTTTGGAATCAATGCGGTGATCAACATTGTCGCGTGCATGACAGCGCCTAGATTTATGGATAAGTTCGGCACGCACACCACGCTCAATGTCGGCATCTTGTTGTTGGGATTAGGCGGTATCGTGATGCTAGTAATGGCGACGCAAGCAAGTGCCTTTGCCTTTATGCTGCCAATCTTCCTATCCTCGATTGGTTTTGCGTGGATTCTCGGTGCGGCGGCTGGTAAGGCGCTTGCCCCGTTCGGTGACAAAGCGGGCACCGCCGCTGCGCTACTCGGGCTGTTCCAAATGAGTGGAGCGGGCTTAGTCGTCGGCACCATGCAGCGTTTTGGGTGGGAGCCGCAAGTGCTTATCGCCTCATTGATGCTCATCATCACACCTGCGCTACTGATTTTGTGGACCAAAGCGGGCAGAGAGTGGCACTACTGTTATGAGTAGGTGTTACGAATAGATGTTATGAGTAAACCGTAATAAATAAGCTGCTATGAGTAAGTTGTTGTCGACACCTTGCTCACATCACTAGGCAAGGGCGCGCTTAGCTTTACAAGGCAAAATATCCTTGTATATTGAGGCGAGTTAATCTTGTAACGATGGAAAAACCACCACCATGTCGATGACGACGTACGAAAAAGCGCGTTTGATGGAGCAGCTTGAAGAGTCTCCAGAGAAAGTGATGTTTGGTAAATTAATTCACGAGCTCGGCAATCAGAGCAGCGAGCGTATTCGCAGTGCCGCCAAGCAAGTCCCGCTCGATGTGTTGCGCGATATCGTGTTCCATTTTCAGCAAGTGATTGAGTCACGTAAAGGCGAGCAGCTAGACATCATCGCAAAGCAACTTACCCAGCAGGGCATCTCAGCGGAGCAGCTCAAGCAGTACATGGAAAACCAAGGCAAATAACCTGCCGATTCGATCGGGTCAGTTGGATTCGTTCAGTTAGATTGGATAGAAAGCTCGCACAACGCGAGCTTTTTTTATGGATTGACGTTGCGATTGATGGGGTTCTGCAAAGAGATGAGGGTTTCGGTGGATTGCACTTCGTCGATGGCTTGCAACTTATCGATCAGTACGTGTTGCAGCTCCTCAATCGAGCGACACATCAATTTGACGAAGATGTTGTACGCGCCCGTCGTGTAATACGCTTCCACCACTTCCTCTAGAGCATTGAGTTTTTGCAAAGCTGAGTGATAATCGCGCGCCGCGTTGAGGTTAATACCAATAAAGCAGCAGACGTCGTAACCGAGTTTTTTCGTATCGACAATCACTTCCGTGCCTTGAATGATGTCGGCTGACTTCATCTTTTCTATTCGAACGTGAATGGTTGCAGGGCTGACATCAAATTGCTTCGCCATTTCGGCGTAGGGCGTCCGCGCATCTTCCATTAAGGTTTTCAAAATCGCTTTGTCGAGGTCATCGAGCTTGGTGGAGTGAGCTTGCATAGTCAGCCTTGTTGAAAATAGAAAGACTATTATTGCCGCGAACGGGCGAAGACATCAATGGCGATTTGTTCGTAGCGAAGTGGGGAAACTGTTAGGTAGAGCCAGCTAAAATCCATTACACTGACGCGCACGCGTCCCTCAACACTGACCTACACCGGAGCCGATAGTGGATTTGCAACTTCTCTGCGAACACCCTGAACAGAACCAACAACTGAACGATATTGCTGCTCGCTGGGGGCTTAGCCACAGTGACACCAGTCCGTTTGCTTTGGTGCTGACGGCGCAGCGCTTGGAACTTCGCAAAACCGATGAGCCTAAATTAGGGGCGATTTATGTCGACCTGGCGGGAGGCGCCGCTGAGCATCGCCGCAAGTTTGGGGGCGGAAAAGGGCAAGCGATCGCCAAAGCGGCCGGGCTCAACAAAGGCGTGGTGCCGACAGTGCTTGATGGCACCGCTGGCCTTGGGCGAGATGCGTTTGTATTGGCCTCTTTGGGCTGTCAGGTGCAGATGGTGGAGCGTCACCCTGTGGTGGCGGCGCTACTGGATGATGGCTTAGAACGCGCCAAACAGGACCCAGAAATCGGCGTCTGGGTCAGTGAGCGAATGTCACTGCTGCACGCATCGAGCCACAACGCGCTGGAAACGCTCGCAAGTCAGCCTGATTTTGTGCGCCCTGATGTGGTCTACCTAGATCCCATGTACCCTCATCCTGAGAACAAAAAGAAAAGCGCGTTAGTGAAAAAAGAGATGCGCGTATTTCAAACGCTTGTGGGCGCCGATCACGACGCAGACGGCCTACTCACGCCAGCCCTTGCGCTGGCGACGAAAAGAGTGGTGGTCAAACGCCCCGACTACGCTGATTGGCTAGATGGTGTCAAACCGGCGATGGCGATAGAGACCAAGAAAAACCGCTTTGATGTCTATGTTAATGCAGCCATGAGTTAGTTAATTCGGCCATGAGCTAAGTGCCTGATTCTATTTATACTCACCACACCGTGCTTTATGGCGGTGGAAAATAACGCTTGCCAAGCCCGTCTGATGACTATATATCTTACTAAGAACTATTCGTATTCTTTTTAAGGTAAGTCGATGGCAAAGCGTTTGTGCAAGTTGAGTCGTAAACAAGTCGCACACAGTTTGGGGGAGATAGAAAAGCTCGTGGTTGAACCCAAGTTTGTCTGCCGCTCTTGTGCGCGTGCCAGTCACAGTAAACAACACTTATGCAAACCGGCGTCAATTGCGGCGGCTGCCCATACCCAGCCAACGACTCATACACCTAAAATCCTTAAGCCTCTCTCTGCGCGAGCTGAATCTGCACTATTCGCACCTCAACAAGCGGCAGTGGCTTCTGCGCCTTCAGATACGCAGAATGTCGCTCAAGCGATCGAGACAAAGCGTGAAGAGCAAAAAGCGCAAGCCGTGCAGCGCGTCATTGCGCGAGTGAAAGCACGCAAAGCTGACGTTGAGTTAAATACCCTGACGTCCGTGAATTCCTTGATGCCGGTAGTAGAGACGTTCGATTTGATGGATAAAAAGGCGTTCAAGAAAGCGAGAAAAGAGCTCAAACGTGCTTATAAGCAGCAGAAGAAGTGGCTAAAAACGCTGAAAAAACAGCAAAAACTCAGTAAAAAGCAGGCTAAACTGCAGGCCAAGTTAGACGTAATCCCCTCTTGGCCAACCGGCTTAGCGGAGACAGATAAGCGCCAAGCCAAGGTGCATTAACCTTAGACTAGGCGCTAGACTTTGGATTTACGCGGCGTTGGTTACACGCTTTTTCACCCAGGTTTCGTTGACCCAAAGTGAAAGGACAATAATAGCGCCGCCAATGGTCAGTCTCGTTAGGTCGACATCGCGATTCCAGATCACGATATTGACGATAAGCCCAGCGGGGACCAACGCATTATTCATCACCGCCAGCGCACCAGCATTCACCATGGTCGCGCCTTTATTCCACGCGAAATAGCCCAACCCAGACGCAATCAAGCCTAAGTAGGTCAGAACGCCCCATTGTGTTGCCGTACTTGGCAATTTCTCACTGTTGCCCATCAGCGCAAACGCGATGAGTGCCACAGCCAGCGCGCCCAAATAAAAGTAACCAAAGACCGTATGCTGTGGCAGGGCGACTTGCTGCTTTTCCATCAAGTATTTGTAGCCCACTTGGCCAATAGCAAAGCAGAGATTGGCTCCTTGCACCACCATAAAGCCAAGTAAGAAATGCTCATTGACCCCGGCAAACTTGATAAAGGCAGCGCCAGCCACTGCGATCGCCGCGGTGACCAAATACCAAGGCGAAAAGCGACCCTTGAGCAGATCGTAGATTAACGTCACGTAAATCGGCGTGAACACCGTGAACAGCAAGACTTCTGGCACAGACAGAAGCAGGAAGGATTGATAGTAAAAACAGTACATCAAGCCAAGTTGAAAGCCGCCAACGACCATCAATTTGGCAATCAGGGATTTCTTAACCCCTTTAAATTTCAGGAAAGGTAGGAAAACCAAGCTCGCTAAGGCGACGCGCATTAAAACCGAAAACCACGCGTCGACTTGGCCTGCCAAATAGACACCAATCAAGCTGAAGGAGAACGCCCACAGCAAGGTGACCGAAGAGAGATAAAACATGATTAAGACTCATTATCAAAAACTATCTAATTATTTTATCTCAATTCATCCCTTGAATCAGTCTTTTAGTGGTACAACCAACATGTCGACCGGTGAGCAATTGATCAACTGACGGGTCGAGGAGAGCAGTTTGCTCCAAAAGTCTTGATGGTGGCCACACACCACAAGATCGACGTTGAACTCTTGAATGGTATCGCAAAGCTCATTACCTAAGTCGCCACTGCCAACTAGGGTATGTTTAATGGGGAAGTTGGCGTGGTCCGCAAGGTTTTGCAATTGCTTTTGCGATGCCTCAATAGCTTGATGTTGCGTCTCCGCCAGGTTGATGTCGATGAGGCCGGTATACAACTCGGCGTAGTTGACATCAATGTGGATGAATGAGACCGCCGCGTCGAGCGGCTTGGCCAAGGAGACCGCTTTGTCTACCAGCAGTTTGCTGTCTTCAGACAGGTCGATGGCCACTAGAATGTGTTGATAGCTCATACCGAATCCTCTTATTTCGCTCGCCTAAAGTTAGATTAGCACCTCGCTGCTCAATTTTTTGCCAAGGTGATCTCATATCCACATTCACCATACAAAGTGTTATGGTGGCTAGCATGATATAGTCAGTTTAAGTTCATAGACTTAGTAGGAGTGCGAAATGCTGTCACAAGCGATGGTCGAGCAATTGAATGAGCAAATTAATCTCGAATTCTTTTCATCCAATCTATACTTACAAATGAGTGCTTGGTGTGAGGACAAAGGCTTTGAAGGCGCGGCCGAATTTTTACGCAAACACGCCGTTGAAGAGATGGAGCACATGCAGCGTTTATTCACGTATGTGAGTGAGACGGGGGCAATGCCGATTCTAGGTGCCATTGATGCACCAAAACATGAATTTGAGAGCCTAGGTGAAGTCTTTCGCGAGACCTATGAACATGAGCAAATGATTACGCAAAAAATCAACAAATTGGCTCACGTTGCGTTTACTTCTCAAGATTACTCAACATTCAACTTCTTGCAGTGGTACGTTGCAGAGCAGCACGAAGAAGAGAAGTTGTTTAAAGGGATTTTAGACAAGCTAGAACTGGTTGGTGAAGATGGTAAGGCGTTGTTCTTCATCGATAAAGACCTAGCTGCTTTAGCAAAAGAAGGTTCATCTTCTATTATGGATACCGCCGCTGAATAATTGTCAGCGAAAGATGCTCTGATGGGATCGTCTTTTCTTCGGTAACCTATGAAGATGTAGGGAGGAAAAGATGATCAATGCAGACACCATTCTATTCACGTTGATGCTTGTAACGGCGGTGAACATGGCCCGTTACCTCACTGCACTGCGTTCTCTGATATACATCATGCGCGAGGCGCATCCTCTTTTGTACCAGCAAGTCGACGGCAACGGTTTCTTTACCACGCACGGCAATATGGCCAAGCAGGTACGCCTGTTCCATTACATCAAAAGCAAAGAGTATCACCATCATCACGATGAAGTGTTCACGGGCAAATGTGATCGCGTCAGAGAGCTGTTCATACTCACCACCTCATTGCTCGCGGTGACCTTACTGGCAGCGTTTATTCTTTGATGATCGGCGCCTTTAAATTGGCAAGGTAGGCAATAGCCGTTAAAATAGCCACCTATTGCGAAGGATGTGCTCAGTGCACATCCTTTTTTATTGAATCATGACAGAGTTAGTAACCACCATGGCAGAGAAGTTTGATGTAGTAGTGATTGGCGCCGGTGCGGCGGGCCTGATGTGTGCCGCCCAAGCAGGAGAGCGGGGCCGTCGCGTGTTAGTGCTGGATCATGCTAAGAAACCGGGCCGAAAAATCCTCATCGCCGGGGGCGGCCGCTGCAACTTTACCAACTACGATGTGTCTGCCAAACACTACCTGTCACGCAACCCGCATTTTGTTAAATCGGCCTTGGCACAGTACACCAACTGGGACTTTATCTCGATGATCTACAAATACGGCATCGAGTTTGAAGAGCGCGATCATGGTCAGCTGTTTTGTGTCGGTGACTATGACTCCAAAGACATCGTTAAAATGCTTCTCGCCGAGTGCGATAAACCGAGTATCCAATTTCGCTACCAGCAAGCCGTTGACAACATCGAGCAGCAAGCCAATGGCTTTTCTCTGACGACCAATGGCCATGCGATTGAGTGCGAATCCCTCGTCATCGCCACCGGCGGCCTGTCGATGCCCAAGCTTGGCGCAACCCCCTTTGGTTACAAAGTGGCAGAGCAGTTCGGCCTTGAGGTCCTTCCAACCAGTGCGGCCTTGGTGCCGTTTACGCTGCATAAAGAAGACAAAGACGATTTTTCTGAGCTGTCAGGGATTGCGATTCCGGTTGAAATCACCGCTAAAAACAACACCAAATTCAAAGAGGCGCTGCTGTTTACCCACCGTGGTCTGTCTGGCCCGTCGGTATTGCAAATCTCCTCCTACTGGACCCCGGGCGAAGCGGTTGAAGTGAACCTGGTGCCCGATGTCGATGTGCAAGCTTTGCTAACGCGCTCATTGGAAAAACACCCTAATCAAACCTTGAAAAACACCTTAGCGAAAGTGCTCCCCAAGCGACTGGTTGAAGTGCTGATCGAGCGCAAAACCCTTGAAGACAAACCGCTAAAGCAATTTAGCAGCAAGGCTCTGGAAGACGTGGCTAACACGTTAGAGCATTGGAGCATTGCCCCCAATGGGACAGAAGGTTACCGCACCGCCGAGGTCACCCTAGGCGGCGTCAATACCGATCACTTATCGTCGAAAACCATGGAGTGCAAAGCGATCACAGGCCTCTACTTTATCGGCGAAGTCGTCGACGTCACCGGCTGGCTAGGGGGCTACAATTTCCAGTGGTGCTGGAGCTCCGGTTATGTAGCGGGGCAGTGGGTTTAATCTCGCGCCCATTGCGCTTTCTTTTTCCACTTCACCTGTTGAATGACGAGCCCGGCAATAATCAACACAAGGCCGATGAGAGTGCTGGGGTGAATGGCTTCGCCGATGATGGTCGCCAGTAAGATCAAAGAGATAAACGGCGAGGCGAAGATAAGGTTACTGATTCTCGCGGTATTGTGAGTGGATTTTAAGGCGCTGAGCCACAAGACGAAGGTGACGCCCATTTCAAACAGTCCGACATAGCTGACCGCCAGCCAACCTTGAGGAGAAATGGCGGCAAAGCTAGCTCCTTCCCACCACGTCAGCCCTAGAGCGAAAGGGATCGCGACGAGAAAACCGAGCAACACGCCGACCACAGGGTCGGCTTTGTTTTTGGTGTTTAAGATCCAATACCCTGCCCACAGCAGCGTTGAGAGCAACGCCAGCCCAACCCCTAGCGGGCTATCAAAATCGAGCGCCAATACGTTGCCTTTGGTGGCGATAACAATGACGCCGAGGTAGCTCAAACAGCACGCGACCCAATCTTGCTTACGGATGGCTTGACCTAAAAATACCGCCGCCATTAGGGTGAGGGTGATTGCCCAGCTGTAGTTAATCGCCTGCGCTTGTGAGGCAGGCAGGAGATCGTAGGCTTTAAACAAAATGATGTAATACGCCAGCGGGTTGATGATCCCCAGTAATAGGTAATAGCCCGGATTGGCGGTCAAGGTGGTCACCAGCGTATTGAGCTTGCCTTGCACGGCGCAGATGAGGGTTAAGGCGAGGGCAGAGACGATACTGGCGACCGTCAGCATCTGGATTGGAGTAAACTCAGCTAAGGTTAATTTAAACGCGGTGGCTACTGTCGACCAGAGCAAAACAGCAGACAAACCAAAGCCCAGCGCGCGGCGCTCATTCATAGTAAGCCTAAAAAACGGTGAAGTGATGCGCTAGTCTAACGGTAGGCCAATTGCCCTACAAACTGGACATTTATCCAGTAGTGAAATACCATCAAATGACTTGAATTTGATGAATGTACGCCGCTCATGCAATGGATTTTTGATAACGCTTCTCTTCTTATCACCGCGGCTGGCAGCGCCGTCACCAGTGGCGTCGTCGTCGGTTGGTGGGTCACCCAGAAAATGCGCTTGCAACAGCAATTGCTTAGTGCCAAGCTTGATACTCAGCAACAACTCTCACACAGTGAAATCACCCAGTTAAAAAACGCCTTAGCGGAGGCCGAGCAAGAGCTGGAAGCGTTGGATGCAGCGCGGGACAAAGCGGCATTTGAGCTCAAGCAGTCTCACGGCAAGTTGATGGCGGTGCTAGAGAAGCTGCGTTACTTTGACAGCGTTAAGCAAGAGCGTCAGCAATACCTCGACGAACTTGGTCTGATGCGTGATGAAAAGGCGCAGCTCGAAGCGACCTTGAGAGAGCAAGAAGCTCGTCATGAGCAGATCACCCAAGCTAATCAAGAGAAACTCGCCCTGCTCGAGAAAGCCGAAGAGCGGCTAAAACAGCAGTTTGAACACCTCGCCAGTCAGCTGTTTGATGAGAAAACGGCGCGCGTTGATCAGCAAAATAAACAGAGTTTGGATGCCTTACTGTCGCCGCTCAAAGAGCAGTTGGAAGGGTTTCGCAAGCAAGTCAATGACAGCTTTACTGTGGAAGCCAAAGAGCGCCACACCTTAGTGCATGAGCTGAAGAACTTGCAGCGCCTTAACGAGCAGATGGCCAAAGAGGCGCTCAACCTGACCCAAGCTCTCAAAGGTGATAACAAGCAGCAAGGCAACTGGGGAGAGGTGGTTCTGGCGAGAGTATTGGCTGAGTCTGGCCTAAGGGAAGGGCATGAGTACCACACCCAAGTGAATCTGCAAAACGAAGCGGGTAAGCGTTATCAGCCAGATGTGGTTGTGCATCTGCCCAATGATAAGCAGGTGGTGATTGACGCCAAAATGGCGCTGGTCGCCTATGAGCGCTACTTTAATGCCGAGACCGATCAGCAGCGTGACAAGGCCTTAGGTGAGCACTTACTCGCTATTCGCAGCCATATCAAAGGGCTTTCACACAAGGATTATCATCAACTCAAAGGCATTCAGAGCTTGGATTATGTGTTGATGTTTATCCCCGTCGAGCCTGCCTTCCAAGTAGCGATTTCCTCCGACCCTAGCTTGGTCAAAGATGCGATGGAGCACAATATCATTCTCGTCAGTCCGACCACTTTGCTGGTGGCACTGCGCACCATCGATAACTTGTGGCGCAACGAAAGACAGAGCCAAAACGCGAAAATCATCGCGCAGCGAGCCAGTAAGCTCTACGACAAATTGCGCCTATTCGTTGATGATATGGAGAGCCTCGGCGGCGCCTTAGATAAGGCCAATCAAAACTACCAAGGCGCCATGAATAAACTGGTGACTGGGCGCGGCAACGTGATTCGACAAGCGGAGAGCTTTAAGCAATTAGGGGTGGAGGTCAAACGACCAATCTCGATGAATTTGGTGGAACTGGCGGAGCAAGAAACGCTGCCAGAATCACAGCTTAGCGGTGAAAATGACCACTTACTAGAAAGACATCCGGCTGAGGATAAAGTAAACTAATCGCCCGCAGTGCTTTGGCCGTATTGAATAGAGAGCACTGCTAAAAGAGGAATCATAATGACGGATATTAGTGTGCAATCGACGACAGCTCTAGAATCTCAGCAAGACGCAGAAACGACCCACTTCGGTTTTACCACGGTAGCGAAAGAGGAAAAAGTCACCAAGGTAGCGGAAGTGTTTCACTCAGTGGCCGCCAAATACGACATTATGAATGACCTTATGTCGGGAGGCATTCACCGCTTGTGGAAGCGCTTTACCATCGATTGCAGCGGTGCCCGTCCTGGACAACGCATCCTCGACTTAGGAGGTGGCACTGGCGATTTGACAGCGAAGTTCTCTCGTATTGTTGGTGACAAAGGCCACGTCGTACTCGCTGACATCAACAACTCGATGCTCAATGTCGGGCGTGACAAACTGCGCGATATCGGCATTGTGGGCAATGTGCACTATGTTCAAGCGAACGCTGAAGAACTGCCGTTTCCCGATGACTACTTTGACGCAATTACGATCAGCTTCTGTCTGCGTAACGTAACCGATAAAGACAAAGCGCTGCGTTCGATGTACCGCGTACTGAAACCTGGCGGTCGCCTGTTGGTGCTGGAGTTTTCCAAACCTGTCTTTGACCCACTCTCTAAAGTCTACGATGCGTATTCGTTCCACTTGCTGCCGAAAATGGGTGAGCTGGTGGCCAATGATGCAGAAAGCTACCGCTACTTGGCGGAATCCATTCGCATGCACCCTGACCAAGAGACGTTAAAAGGGATGATGGACGACGCGGGCTTTGAAAATACGCGTTACTACAACTTAACGGGCGGCATTGTCGCCTTGCACCGCGGCTACAAGTTCTAAAGGAGCCGAGCATGCCTTTTGAGCCTCTGATGACGGCGGTCATCGAAACGTCACTGAATACTCTCATTCAAGATGATCCTGATCTGGTGCGCCGACTGGCGCGACTGAAAGGTCAGGTCATTCAAGTGCATCTCAAAGAGTTCGATAAGCGCTTAACCTTCGTTTTCAGTCAACAAGTCGATGTGTTAGCCCACTACGAAGGCACACCCGATTGCACCTTATCTCTCAATGTGTCGGTATTGCCTGAGCTGAAAGATCAATCCAATATCACCAAACTCATCAAGCAGGATAAGTTGGATCTGGATGGCGACATCCAACTGGCGCAGAGCTTTTCGCAATTGATCACCCAATGCAAACCCGATATTGAAGAGTGGATCTCACGTGTCACCGGCGATGTTGTGGCGCACACCTTAGTGCAAGGCGTGACGCAGATTGGCCAGTTCGCCCGCACTCAGCTTCGTCACCAGCAAGATTACCTTGCGCAAGTGGTCACCGAAGAGTGGCGTTTGGCGCCGCCGCCGTTAGAAGTGGCGCATTTCTGCGACCAAGTGGATGAGATCAAGAGCCAAGCGGCGCGTGTGGAAGCGAAATTGAATCAACTACTGGAGCGAGTATGACGTTAGCGGAGCTAAAACGCCTCTACCGCATCATCAAGGTGCAGCTCGAATATGGATTGGATGAGCTGGCGCCCAATCATCAACTCGCCAAAGCGCCGTTATTGGCACGAAAGGGTCTGTTTTGGATTCGTAATCAGCATCCGGACAAAACCTTAGGCGAGCGACTGCGTCTCGCACTGCAAGAACTTGGACCGGTGTGGATCAAGTTTGGACAGATGATGTCTACTCGGCGCGATCTGTTTCCTCCTCATATCGCCGATCCGCTTGCCCTATTGCAAGATCAAGTGTCCCCCTTTGACGGCCATCTGGCTAAGCAGACCATCGAACAGGCATTGGGCGGTCCAATTGAAACCTGGTTTGACGAGTTTAATATTGAGCCGCTGGCGTCCGCATCGATTGCACAGGTGCACACGGCGAAGCTCAAGTCGACGCAACAAGAAGTGGTGTTAAAAGTCATTCGGCCCGATATTCGACCGGTGATCGATGCCGATCTTAAACTCATGTACCGTATGGCGCGCATTGTCGCCAAGATGCTGCCAGAGGCAAGACGCCTCAAACCCGTCGAGGTGGTGCGCGAGTACGAGAAAACCCTGCTCGATGAGCTAGATTTGCGCCGAGAAGCGGCGAATGCCATCCAGCTGAGACGTAACTTCGACAACAGTGAATCGCTGTACGTGCCTGAAGTCTTTACTGATTTCAGTAATAAAACTGTCATGGTTTCTGAGCGAATATATGGCATCCAAGTGTCGGACATCGAGGGCTTGGTCGCCAATGGCACCAACATGAAGCTGTTGGCCGAGCGTGGAGTCAGCGTGTTTTTCACTCAGGTCTTCCGAGACAGTTTTTTCCATGCGGACATGCATCCGGGTAACGTCTTTGTTGAACGTGAGCACCCAGAGAATCCGCGTTGGATCGGGTTAGATTGTGGCATCGTTGGCACACTCAATAGCGAAGACAAACGCTATCTTGCGGAAAACTTTCTGGCGTTTTTCAATCGAGATTATCGCCGCGTTGCCGAATTGCATGTCGAGTCGGGATGGGTTCCACGTGAAACCAATATTGATGAGTTTGAATTTGCCATTCGCATCGTGTGTGAGCCGATTTTCGCCAAACCTCTGTGTGAGATCTCGTTTGGTCATGTGTTGTTGAACCTATTTAACACCGCAAGACGCTTCCATATGGAAGTGCAACCTCAGCTGGTGTTGTTGCAAAAGACGCTGCTGTATGTGGAAGGACTGGGTCGTCAACTCTACCCTCAGTTGGATCTGTGGGAGACGGCCAAGCCGTTCCTTGAAGAGTGGATGATGAACCAAGTCGGGCCAAAAGCGGTGATCAATGCGGTGAAAGATCGCGCGCCGTTTTGGGCGGAAAAGCTGCCAGAGTTGCCAGAGCTTCTCTACGACAGCCTGCGCCAAGGCAAGATGATGAATCAGCGTATCGATCAACTCTATCAAGGGTATCGTCAGTCGAAGCGTCAGCAAGCGACAGGGAAATTTTTGTTTGGTGTTGGCGCAACATTAGTCGTATGCTCGGCAATATTGGTCAACACTCCGTATGAGCAACTGTCTATGGTCAGCGCCTTAGGTGGCGTCACATTTTGGTTGCTTAGTTGGCGAGCTTACCGTCGTTAGGCGGTAAACTTAAGAATTCAACAGTTAGACCCGAGGTAAAAAGAATGGGTGGTATTAGTATTTGGCAACTGCTTATCATTGCGGTGATTGTGGTACTTCTATTTGGTACGAAGAAACTGCGTGGCATTGGTGGCGATTTAGGTAGTGCGGTAAAAGGCTTTAAGAAAGCGATGAACGACGAAGAGCCTGCAAAGAAAGACGCCGACTTTGAGCCAAAAAACATCGAGCAACAGCAGAAAACAGACGCCACTGCTGACACTAAAAAAGACAAAGAGCAGGCATAACTCGTGTTTGATATCGGTTTCTGGGAACTGGTATTGATCTCTGTGGTGGGGCTGGTAGTTCTCGGCCCTGAGCGATTGCCGCATGCGATTCGCAGTGTCACTCGTTTTGTCGGTGCGGCCAAGAACATGGCAAACAGCGTCAAAGACGAATTGTCCCATGAGCTTAAGGTGCAAGAGCTGCAAGAGAATTTGCGTAAAGCTGAGCAGATGGGCATGGAAGATCTCTCGCCAGAGTTGAAATCCTCCGTTGACCAGTTAAAGCAAGCCGCGCAAGACGTGCAGCGCCCTTATGCCAAGAAAAGCGACGAGCCTGCCAAGACTGAGCCCTCTGAAGAGGCAGCGTCAAAAGCGCCTTCCGCCGACGCCACAGAGTCTTTGCATGTTGCCCCGGCTACAACAGATAAAAAGCCTGAGTAGTTCACCACTCTGATTATTGAGGGGCAGCCAATCGCTGCTCCTTTTGATTCCCAATAGTTGAGGTCTTCATGTCTTCTGTTGAGCAGACACAACCTTTGATTAGCCACCTTCTCGAACTGAGAAACCGCTTGCTGCGCGCACTCGTGGCGGTATTGGTGGTGTTTGTTGGTTTGATTTACTTTGCCAACGACATTTACGAATTTGTCTCAGCGCCCTTGGTGGAGCGCCTGCCTGAAGGGGCGACGATGATCGCCACCGATGTGGCGTCGCCGTTTTTTACTCCGCTCAAACTCACCCTGATTGCGTCCATCTTTATTGCGGTGCCTTTCATCTTGTACCAAGTGTGGGCGTTTGTGGCGCCGGGTCTTTACAAGCATGAACGTCGATTGATCATGCCGCTGATGTTCTCCAGCTCACTGCTGTTTTACTGTGGTGTGGCGTTCGCCTATTTTGTCGTGTTCCCGCTAGTGTTTGGCTTCTTTACTGCGATTTCACTCGGTGGCGTTGAGTTTGCGACGGATATTTCCAGCTATCTGGATTTCGTGTTAGCTCTCTTCCTAGCTTTTGGTATCGCCTTTGAAGTGCCAGTGGCGATCATCTTGCTGTGTTGGACTGGCGCAACCAATCCTAAAAGCCTCAGCGAGAAGCGCCCGTATATTGTGGTCGGCGCGTTTGTGGTGGGAATGATGCTGACACCGCCAGACATGATTTCTCAGACCTTACTTGCCATACCCATGTGTTTGTTGTTTGAAGTCGGCCTGTTTTTCGCCCGTTTTTATGTGCGAAAAGAGGACGAACAGAGCGAGTAGTCGCTGATATAAAAAAGGCTTGCCGATGGGCAAGCCTTTTTTATCGAGTCCAATATCTTGGCACTAAAGAGTCGAGGGGAACACGCGTTGCTGGCTATAGCCTAAACAAGGCCTTGGCATTGTCGGTAGTAATCGCGTCTACTTCCTCGACCGAGATATCGCGAAGGCTGGCAACACGCTGCGCAACCAAATGGGTGTAGGCAGGCTCATTACGCTTACCGCGATGAGGCACAGGTGCGAGGTAAGGGCAGTCGGTTTCCAGAATCACTTTACTCATATCCAAATGTGGGATGACGCTATCCATCCCACCATTTTTAAAGGTGGAGACGCCACCAAGGCCAAGGTGAAAACCCAACTCATTAATTGCCTTGGCTTCCTCGAGACTACCGCCAAAACAGTGAAAAACCCCGCTGAGGGACCCGTCTTGCTCTTTTTCAAGCAGAGTGAGGGTCTCTTCAATGGAGTCACGGGTGTGGATCACCACCGGTAGATCCATTGCTTTGGCCCATTGCAGCTGCGTGACAAACGCGTGTTCTTGTTCGGCGCGATAGGTTTTGTCCCAATAGAGATCGATGCCAATTTCGCCCACGGCAATGAACGCATGTTGACTAAACCAGGCATGAATTTGCGCAAGGGTTTGCTCAACATTGCCATCGACGTAGCAAGGGTGGAGCCCCATCATCGAGCGGCATACATCGGGAAACTGACGCTCCGTGGCCAACATAGGGCCAATAGAATCAAGGTCGATGTTAGGTAATAAGATGCGGTCTATGCCTTGTTCCAATGCGCGGGCCACCACGGCGTCGCGATCGCCATCAAACTCACTGGCGTAGATATGGGCATGGGTGTCGATCATGGGATGTGTCTCTGGATAAAACGTCAATGGAGCCAGTATACCTGTCTGAGTAGAAGATGCAGCAAATGGCGCCAATCTGCCTAGGTCGTATTTTGCGTGATTTTTTCGCCTTGTTGGCTGGTGCAAGAGAGCGGGAGTGATATGATGCGACACAAGCACTTTCACCACACAAGGAGAATCGAGTGTCAGTTTCTATTCAAGGTCAGTTTCCTGGCCGTCGCATGCGTCGTATGCGTAAGCATGATTTCAGTCGTCGCCTTATGGCAGAAAATCAACTCTCAGTGAATGATCTGATTTATCCCATGTTTATTCTGATGGGCAAAGATCGCCGAGAAACTGTCGATTCGATGCCGGGTATTGAGCGTCTTTCCATTGATTTAATGTTAGAAGAGGCGCAATACCTCGCGCAGCTTGGTGTCCCCGCCATTGCGCTGTTCCCTGTGGTGAACCAAGATGCCAAAAGCTTGTGCGCGGCAGAAGCGTACAACCCAGAGGGCTTAGTTCAGCGTGCCGTTCGTTCGCTCAAAGAGCATGTGCCAGAGATGGGGGTGATCACCGATGTGGCGCTCGACCCGTTCACCACCCACGGTCAAGATGGCATCATCGATGACGAAGGTTACGTACTCAATGATGAAACCACTAAGGTATTGGTCAAGCAGGCACTATCGCACGCCGAAGCAGGGGCGGATGTGGTCGCGCCTTCTGACATGATGGATGGCCGCATTGGCGCGATTCGTGAAGCGCTAGAGCAAGCGGGTCACATCAATACCCAAATCATGGCCTATTCGGCGAAATACGCCTCTTGTTACTACGGCCCGTTCCGCGATGCGGTTGGCTCGGCGAGTAACCTTAAAGGCGGCAACAAAAAGAACTACCAAATGGATCCGGCCAACAGTGATGAAGCCATTCATGAAGTGGCGATGGACATCAACGAAGGCGCCGATATGGTGATGGTGAAGCCGGGCATGCCGTATCTGGATGTGGTTCGCCGTGTGAAATCTGAGCTGCAAGTACCGACGTTTGCTTATCAAGTTTCCGGTGAATACGCGATGCACAAAGCCGCGTTTGCCAATGGCTGGCTTAAAGAGCGCGACACTGTGATGGAATCCCTACTGTGCTTTAAACGGGCGGGGGCCGATGGCATTTTGACCTACTTTGCTAAAGATGTGGCGCAATGGTTGGCGCAGGAGCAAGCGCAAGCGGCGACGTTTTTAAAGCAAGAGTAAGCGAAGCGACAATACTGAGGTCGGCGTATGCCGGCCTTTTTCTTTTTAACCTAACCCAGAGAAGAGATCGCAATGAGTGTGCAGTATCGAGAAGGCACGTTAGAAGAGTGTGTCGAGGTGGTCAACCAAATCAATGAATTTGCTCAAAAGGAAACGGTTGAGAGCTTGGCGGCGAGGTTGAAAGGGCGCCGTTACTTGATTCAAGTGGCGCAAGAAGGGGAGCAGTTGCTCGGTTTCAAAATTGGCTACGAGCTCGATGCTGAGACATTCTACAGCTGGTTTGGCGGCGTATCGCCGTTAGCGCGCAATAAAGGCGTGGCGCAAACGCTGCTCGACGTACAAGAGGCGTGGGTGGCGAAGCAGGGCTATCTGCGCTTGAAAGTGAAATCTCGCAACCAATTTCCAGCCATGCTGAGATTGCTATTGCGCAATGGCTATCTGATCGAACACTTTGAAGAAAAAGCACCTTTAATCGAGTCGCGCATTCATTTTGTAAAGACGATGTGAGTGGTCATAAAAATTAAATGAGATTTTTTCTCATTTAACTATTGACGGGATAAATGAGAATGGTTATTGTTTATCTCGTCTTAGGGAATGAGAGAAGTTCACAAGGACGTGGTAGAACCGGATTCGATATGGAAAAGGTGATGCCAGACTCTAACGAACTTGCACACGTTTCTTTTGACACGACATTGCTCACATTGCTTCCAGTGTAATTTATAGCTTTACGGCAAAGTGTGATTCGCATGAACATGCTTTGACCTTTTCTGCTAGGCGACATCCTCACGATGTCGCTTTTTTTATGCCTGCTATTTGAGGTGAATAAAAGGACACCAGGTGTCTTTTCCACAGTTGAAGATCTCAAAAAGATCGATCCTTGCATGATCGATCTTGGTTGTTTTTGTTGTATTACAATGGTTTAAGGTGTTACTTAGCATCATTTTGTCAAATTTCACATCGCAGTGGAAAATAGTATAAACAGACTTATCCACAGCGTGAGCAAGACAAGAGGCGATCACCAACACGCTGTGTGATCGCGATTCCTCGACAGAACATGGATTCACTGCTTGAGTCATGGCATCCTAAGCAGAAATTTGGACAGGCAGATAACAAACTATGGCTCGTATCCCAGACAACCCTTTGATCTTAATTGATGGCTCTTCTTACCTTTATCGCGCATTTCATGCTTACCCAGGCACGATGAGCAACGGGGAGATCCCAACCAACGCCGTTTATGGTGTGGTGAACATGCTGCGCAGTATGATGCGTCAATTTGCCAGTGATCGTATCGCGGTGGTCTTTGATGCGAAAGGCAAAACGTTTCGCGATGATCTGTACGCCGAGTACAAGGCCAATCGTCCGCCTATGCCGGATGATCTGCGTTGCCAAATCGAGCCTTTGCACAATGTGATTCGTGCTATGGGGCTTCCTTTAATTTGTGTGCCGGGCGTGGAAGCCGATGACGTGATCGGTACGCTGGCGCATCAAGCGTCTCAAGCGGGTATGCCGGTGTTGATCAGCACCGGTGATAAAGACATGGCTCAGCTGGTGGATGACAACGTGACCCTCATCAACACCATGACTAACGTGGTGATGGACAGAGAAGGGGTGGTGGAGAAGTTCGGAATTGGCCCTGAGCTGATTATCGACTACCTCGCACTGATGGGCGATAAAGTCGATAACATTCCTGGTGTCCCTGGCGTGGGTGACAAAACCGCGACAGCTTTGCTACAAGGCATTGGTGGTTTAGACAAGCTGTACCAACAATTGGATGACATTGCCGCGCTCGGTTTCCGTGGCTCGAAAACCATGGCGAAAAAGCTGCTGGATAACAAAGACAATGCCTACCTTTCCTACGAGCTGGCGACGATTAAGCTCGACGTTGAGCTCGAAGAGAGTTTAGACGCGTTGGTGAAGTCTGTGCCGAATAAGGATGAACTGGTCAAACTCTATGGAGAGCTGGCGTTTAAATCTTGGCTCAATGAGCTGCTCGAAGGCGGCACGGGCGTAGTGGAAGCGAACGAAAAATCCGGGCAACGTGAAGTCAGCTCGTCAGCCAAAGCGCCGGAGCTCAATGTCGCCGCAGCGAGCATCGATCGCAGTCAGTATGAAACTATTTTGGATGAAGCGCAGTTCGCTAAGTGGCTAGACGCTCTACGCGAAGCCAAGGTGTTTGCGTTCGATACGGAAACCGACAGCCTCGATTACATGGTGGCGAATTTAGTAGGTGTCTCTTTTGCGACCGAAGAAGGTGTCGCGGCGTATGTGCCTGTCGCGCATGACTATCTTGATGCGCCGGCTCAGCTTGACCGAGATTGGGTACTCGCACAGCTCAAGCCTTTACTCGAAGATGAATCGCAAGCCAAAGTTGGCCAGAACTTAAAATACGATGCGAGTGTGCTGGCACGTTATGGCATCGACATGAAAGGCATCAAACATGACACCATGTTGGCGTCTTATGTCTACAACAGTGTCGGCGGTAAGCATGACATGGACAGCCTCGCGCTGCGCTTTTTGCAACACAGCTGCATCTCGTTTGAGCAGATCGCGGGTAAAGGCAAAAAGCAGCTGACGTTTAACCAAATTGAATTGGACCAAGCGGCGCCTTATGCCGCAGAAGATGCGGATGTCACCTTGCGTCTGCACCATCGCTTGATGGAAAACATCGAGCAAGACGACAAGCTAAAGTCGGTCTATGAAACCATAGAGATGCCGCTCGTGCCTGTCCTATCGCGGATTGAGCGCACCGGTGTCTTGATTGATGACATGAAGCTGGCTGCGCAATCTCAAGAGATCGCAAAGCGTCTTGATGAGCTTGAACAAAAAGCCTACGAGGTGGCAGAGCAAGAGTTCAATATGAACTCACCTAAACAGCTGCAAGCGATTCTGTTTGAGAAAATGGGACTACCTGTAGTGAAGAAGACACCATCGGGTACACCATCGACCAACGAAGAGGTGCTGCAAGAGCTTGCGCTGGATTATCCACTGCCGAAGCTAATCTTAGAGTATCGCGGTATGGCGAAGCTTAAATCGACCTACACCGATAAGCTGCCTAAGATGATCAATCCTGAAACGGGCCGAGTACACACCTCGTACCATCAAGCTGTCACGGCGACAGGGCGTTTGTCCTCAACCGATCCGAACTTACAAAACATCCCGATTCGTAACGAAGAGGGACGCCGTATTCGCCAAGCGTTCGTCGCGCCGCACGGGTACAAAATCATGGCGGTCGACTACTCGCAAATTGAACTGCGCATTATGGCGCACTTGTCAGGCGATAAAGCGTTACTTGATGCCTTCCAACAAGGTAAAGACATCCACGCTGCGACCGCCGCTGAAATTATTGGCGTCGATATCGAGCAAGTGACCAGTGAGCAGCGTCGCCGAGCGAAAGCCGTCAACTTTGGCCTGATCTATGGGATGAGTGCCTTTGGTTTGGCCAAGCAGCTAGGGATTCCTCGTGGTGAAGCGCAGCAATACATGGATACCTATTTCGAGCGCTACCCAGGCGTTATGCAGTATATGGAAGACACGCGCAGCACAGCGGCTGAGCTAGGTTATGTAGAAACCTTGTTTGGTCGACGCTTGCACCTTCCTGAGATCACATCACGCAACGGTATGCGCCGAAAAGCAGCAGAGCGTGCCGCGATCAATGCACCAATGCAGGGCACGGCCGCCGACATCATCAAGAAAGCGATGCTGGTTGTCGATGAGTGGATCCAAAACGAAGGCCAAGGCCGAGTGAAATTATTGATGCAAGTGCATGATGAACTGGTGTTTGAGGTCGAAGAGTCATCGTTAGCCGAAATTGAAAGTAAAGTACAAGAATTGATGGAATCGGCTGCACAATTAGATGTCCCTCTGATCGCCGAAGTAGGGCATGGAGACAACTGGGATCAGGCACACTAAGCATAATTTGCACTAAATTGGTGAAATAAGTTGAGTCAGCGCACAAACGCTGACTTTTTTTTGCCTCTAAATAAGATCCGGCATAGCTATATCAAATGTTGCTTAATAAAACTTTAATGAAAAAAAATTACAAAAAAGGTTTCACTTTCTGACCAATTGTTGTACATTAAGAGGCGTAGGGTACAGAGGTAAGATGTTCTATCTTTCAGACCTTTTGTTTCACGTTATTGGATTAGGCTGATTCAGCCGCCCCAGTCAGTTTTTGACTGGGGCGTTTTTTATTGTGCGAAAGAAAAATCCCAATAATTCAACATCCTGCCTAAAAACACGCCTTTATTCTCTATTCCATTCACTTGGCTTATCGCCTGTCAGCTGATTTCATTCGTTTTGTTTTCTTTTCATCAGATGTAGGAAAACACCAATCACACTTTGGTTATTTTGACTCAGAAATCATGTGTGTAGGTGTGCATATTTTTCGTTATATATATTTATAAGTGATTGTAATTAATGGGATAATTGGTTTTTTGTTTGCGCTGTGACTTCAGCAGTAGGGCGATTGCATTTTAGCGGGCTTGGCTTATGCTAGGCGCATAATAATTATTACCAGTTATTTCTCTCCCGTTTCCCCGCCAGGATGGTGGGGATTTTTGTTTTTGGCGTTAACGTTTTTATTGTTTCGCTGGCTAACTCACCGCACCTCACGTTCAGCGCTTCTATTGAGACAGAAAAAAGGCCCTATCGATGGATAGAGCCTATTCATTGGATATGTGATTGGATATGAGTGGGATGAACGCTTTAGGCGTTTGGATCTGACGGTTGCTCGTCGGCTGACTCGTCAGCGGAGGTTGCTTCCTCTTCTGCGAGCACCTCAAGCGCACTCTCGGCAAAGGCTGGGGCAAACCACTCATCGAGTTTATTGCGCAGCACATCGACGCCCAGTCCTTTCAATGAGGAGAAGGCGGCGACGCTGACATCACCACCAAAGCCAAGGGCGGCTTCGCGGATCTTCAATACGGCCGCTTTACGCGCGCCACTTTTCAGTTTATCCGCTTTGGTCAACAAAACTTGTACTGGAATGCCGCAATCGACCGCCCAGTAGATCAGCTGCTGGTCGAGATCTTTCATCGGATGACGAATATCCATCAGTACCACTAACCCTTTCAAGCATTGACGCTTTTGCAGGTATTCACCAAGGGATTTCTGCCACTTTTTCTTCATCTCAAGTGGGACTTGGGCAAAGCCATAGCCCGGCAAGTCGACAATGTGACAACCGTCTGCAACCTTAAATAGGTTAATTAGCTGAGTACGGCCAGGTGTTTTACTCGTCTTCGCCAAGCTCTTTTGGTTGGTCAGTCGATTGAGCGAGCTGGACTTGCCCGCATTGGAACGTCCTGCGAACGCAACTTCGATGCCTTCATCTTCTGGCATATGACGAATATCAGGTGCACTGGTGATGAAATGCGTGTTTTGATAATGAATTTTTACGCTCACTGTTAACTCCATCTCGACTTTGTGTAGTCGATTGATTACTTTTTTGTGAAATTGTGTAAAATAACCGTGCTCGGCATAAGGTCGCCTATTGTACCATGAGTGGCAACGCAGAGTGGTACTGGAAGCTTGATAATTATAATGGAATGTCATGAAGAAATTAGCGCTAATCTTGAGTCTTTTAGCCAGCTGCTCTGTGTGGGCCCAAGGCAGCATCGAAGCTGGTAAAGCAAAATCTCAAACGTGTGTTGCCTGCCATGGTGCTGATGGCAACAGTCAACTCGCCATGTACCCGAAATTGGCAGGTCAGCATGCTAAATATATCGAAAAGCAGCTAAAAGACCTGAAACTGGGTATGACCAGCAATGGCCAGCAAGGCCGTATGGACCCTGTGATGAGTGGCATGGCGATGCCATTGTCAGAGCAGGACATGCAAGATCTTGCGGCGTACTACGCTTCTCTGCCTATTTCGCACAACACCACACCTGAAAATGTGGTGGAGAAAGGCAAAACCCTTTACACCGCTGGCGATGCAGAGCGCGGTTTGACGGCGTGTATCGCATGTCACGGCCCGCGTGGTAACGGTACTGAACTGTCTGGATTCCCTAAGATCTCCGGTCAGCACGCCGATTACATTAAATCCCAATTACTAAAATTCCGTGACGGCACACGCGCCAATGACATGAATGCCATGATGCGTGATATTGCGAAAAAGTTAACGGATGATGATATCGAAACCCTATCCAAATACGTAGGCGGTCTGCACTGATCACCTCAGCCTGTTCGAGCATCGCAGTAGAGAAACAGCCCAAGCCGATCGGTTTGGGCTGTTTCGTTTGAGCTCGATCACACCCCGTTTTTCTGCTCGATACGCCATCTCGCTATCGATGTTGTGAGACATTGGCTATATCGAATGACGTAATTCAGACGGACAATTCGCTAACCTAATGAAAAATAAAGAGTGGAAAACAAGAGCGAAAAAAAAGTGCAATAAAAGTCTGAGCCGGATTGTCTGAGCGAATCATTGGGGTAGAGTGAACACATCGGCAGGGCGCTGAATCAGGATGACAGACCAAGATGGTCTCCACGGATGCGAGTAACGGAAACTCGGCAGTTGATATGGAAAGGGTAGGCAGGATGCCTGCTGGATATGGATGATCGACTTGTCTGATGGTTTAGACAGCGAAAGGGATCAGGCTCAGGATGAGCTCAGTGACGGGACGTCGCCAACGGAAAGCCAAAATTCACTCGGACAGTGAAAAACAACACCTTTTGCAGGGAAAGCACCAAAAACAAAAGGACATTTGATGCATTGATATCGATGCAACACAGTTTCGCCGTCAGGCATTTAGAAAGCGATAGGGCTCCTATCGCTTTTTTTATCTCTTCTACATCGCGACATATTCGCCATTTCTTTTCTTTCACTCATAGAGAATATTTTCATCAATTGATGGGAATTTGTACAATAGCCCTCCACTCTAGGTCGAGTTTCTGGTATGTTTCGCATCCCTGTTTGAGGATGTCATTATGGAACCTTGTCCCCTTTGTCACAGTGTGGATACCCACGCGTATGTTTCTGATAAACGTCGTGACTATTTACAGTGCGCGCAGTGCCAGTTGGTGTTTGTACCGGCTTTGCAAAGGTTGGATGCGGCGACAGAAAAAGCCCACTATGATCAACATGAGAACTCGCCCAGCGATGTCGGTTACCGGCGCTTTTTATCGCGCGTGGCTGACCCCATGTTACACAGAGTGGCGCCCCATTCTCACGGGTTAGATTTTGGTTGTGGCCCTGGCCCGACATTGTCATTGATGATGGAGGAGCAGGGACACACGATGAGTGTGTATGATCTTTACTATTATCCTGATGTGACGGTATTAGAGAGACAATACGACTTCATCACCTCCACCGAAGTGATCGAGCATTTGTATCAGCCCGACATCGTGTGGAAGCAATGGTTAAATTTGGTTAAGCCTGGTGGCTGGATAGGGTTGATGACGAAGATGGTCATCGATGTCGACGCGTTTGCAAACTGGCACTACAAGAATGATCCCACCCACGTGATCTTCTTTAGTCGTGCGACGTTTGCCTACTTGGCAGAGCGGGATCAGCTCGAGCTAGAATTTATTGGAAATGATGTAATTTTACTGAGGAAACCCCAGTAATGAGCCGTAGTAAAAAAGCCCGATCAGGTGGCAATGGTGACCTGATTGTCGTTCGTAATCGTACAGAGTCTGATGTTGAAGGACGTCTACGTAAGAAAGACAAAAAACGCAAAGGTCTAAAGACCGGTAACCGTAACTCAGAAGCCAAGCAAGCGAAGCAGCACACTTCGGGCGGCGCGCGTGACCCACGTTTGGGCAGCAAAAAGAAGATTCCGCTGATTGTGGATGCGCCGAAAAAGCAGACCAAAGCGCAGCGCCGTCTCAATGCGGAGCAAGAGCTGGAGATGCTGGAAAACGACGCGCAGTTGAACGTGTTGCTTGACCGTCTCGACAACGGTGAGAGTTTAGGCGCCGGTCTACAGAAATACGTCGATGAGAAGCTAGAGCGTATCGAAGTGCTGATGAAGCAACTTGGTCTCTACCAAGAAGACGACGAGATGGACGACGACGCAGAGCAAGAGAGTGAACCTGTTGTGCCTGCGAGTAAAAAGTCGAGCAAGAAATTGGCCACCGATGATGAACTTCTCTCGCAGTTCGAAGACTTGGATTTAAACCAATTTAAAGGATAACACGCCCAATGAATGTCACCTTGTTAGCCATCGCTGGTGGCGCTGTCATTCTCGGCCTCGCTTCTTACGCAGGGTACCTGTTGCTGCAACTGAAAAAGCAAAAGGCTTTGCAACTGCACCATCAAAAGCTGGCGATCGACAAGCGCAACGCCAATATCTTTGAGAGTGTCAGCACCTTGTGTTTAGCCGGCATCCAGGGCCAATGCGATTTATCAGAAATCAGCATTCGCCTCTACAACATTATGGATTACGTCCAAGGGGAATCGCGCGTCGACTTTGACAGTGAGTACCCAGCGACCTCTGAGCTTTACCATATTGTCAAAGAGATGGCTCGTGGTGACGAGCGTCAAGCCTTACCGAAAAAAGAACGCATGAAGCAAAATTTAGAGCGACACAAAGCAGAATCCCGTCTTGAAGACGCGATTGTGGCTGAGTTAACTCGTTTGCAAAAGCACGTTCAACCTTTGAATAACCAGATCAATATTCAGACGATCGGCTAATTCGCACCTCGATCACCCCAAAGTGGCAGTGATCGAGGTATCAAAACTGAGCATTGCTGCTCAAAATTCCTCGTGCCGCTCTACGGGTTGCCAACTTGTATGGCAAAATAGCGGGCCATAATAAGACGTCTCTTTTTTGCTAGAGCCAAGCTCAGTCATGGCCTATAGCCCAAACGGAATATCATCATGTCGCAGCCAGTTGTCGCCAGTCAGCAAATCGTGTGGGACCAAGCGGTTCTTGATAAGTACAACTATTCGGGTCCTCGCTACACCTCATACCCCACCGCGCTGGAGTTTCATGAGGCCTTTACCATCTCGGATTACGATATGGCGTGTACTGAGTACCCTCAGCGTCCTCTCTCGCTTTATATCCACATCCCGTTTTGTCATAAGCTTTGCTACTACTGCGGCTGCAACAAGGTCATTACCCGCCACTCGCACAAGGCCGATGAGTACTTGGATGTGCTGGAGCTTGAGATCCGCACTCGTGCGTCGTTACTCCATGAACGCAAAGTCACCCAACTGCACTTTGGTGGCGGAACGCCAACCTTCTTAAGCAAGGAGCAAGTGAGCCGTTTGATGGCGATTTTGCGCGCCGAATTCTATTTCGACACTGACGCGGAAATCAGTATTGAGGTTGATCCACGCGAAATTGAGCTCGACATGCTGGATCACCTACGCAGCGAAGGCTTCAACCGCTTGAGTATCGGCGTGCAAGACTTCAACAAAGAGGTGCAACAGCTCGTCAATCGAGAGCAAGATGAAGAGTTCATCGTCGCCATGGTTGAGCGTGCCAAGCAATTGGGTTTTCGCTCGACCAACCTAGATTTGATTTATGGCTTGCCTAAGCAAACCCAAGCCTCGTTTGCTAAGACTCTTGAGCAAGTGTTGAAGATGCAGCCGGGGCGTTTGTCCGTCTTTAACTACGCCCACATGCCGAGCCTCTTTGCCGCGCAGCGTAAAATCAAAGATGACGATCTGCCTGCTGCCCAAGAGAAGATGGCGATTTTGCAAGACACCATCGCCACTTTGACTGGCGCCGGCTATCAGTTCATTGGTATGGATCACTTTGCGCTGCCAGATGATGAGCTTGCGGTGGCGCAGCGCCGCGGTGAGCTGCATCGCAACTTCCAAGGCTACACCACTCAAGGTGATTGTGACTTAGTCGGTTTTGGCGTGTCAGCCATTTCTATGATTGGTGACGCTTACGCGCAAAATCAGAAAGAGTTGAAAAAGTACTACGCACAAGTCAGTGGCCAGCGCCATGCCTTATGGAAAGGTGTGGTCCTTGATAGTGATGACTTACTTCGACGTGAAGTGATTAAGCAACTGATCTGTAATTTCTCTCTCGATATCCGCGCTATTGAGCAAGGCTTTAACGTCACGTTTGATGAGTACTTCAAGCAAGATTTGCAATTGCTGCAAACCTTCATCGATGATGGCTTGGTGGAGAAAGACGCCACCTCGATTCAGGTGACCCTGCGTGGTCGATTGCTGATCCGCAACATATGCATGTGTTTTGACAAATACTTAAGAGCCAAAGCGCGTCAGCAGCAATTCTCACGGGTGATTTAAATGCTTCGACGGCAACGAGAGATAGTCAGGGGATGCCCAGTTCGCCCTTGATAAGAAAGACTATCAGTAGAGAGATAAGCGCGGCGTTATGTCGCGCTTTTGTTTATCTTGGAGCAGGGTAGGTATGGTCATTAGGGCGCAATATAGGTTGCTTGTGCCACCTCCCACAGTGCCTTAACTAGCGGGTTATCCAACTGCGATCGTTTGCAGCACACACCGAGTTTAAACGGTTCAATCGACGCCACTTTTAAGCGCTGAATCTTCTCTTTGACTGGGCTGTTGTTGATCACTACATCCGGCGCAATCCCCACGCCACAGCCTAACGCCACCATACTGACGATCGCTTCATGCCCCGACACTTGCGCGTAGATATTGGGCTTAATCTTCATCGCTTTAAACCAGGCATTCGCCCGATCTCTTGCCGTGCCAGACTCAGGGACAATAAAGGGGATGTTGGCCCAATCCGGTTTGTCTTGGCCAAGCGAGTGGGCAAAGTGACTCACGCCGGTGGGAGCGATCACTGATAGAGGGATTTCGCTGATGGTTTCAAACTCGACTCGCGCTGGCAGTTGTTCGGGGAAGGCAGAAATCGCCACGTCCACGTCATCATTGATGATCTTGTCAATCGCTTGTGCAGGATCGCCAGTGGAGAGCTTGAATTCAATAAACGGATGTTGGAGACGAAATTCAGACAAGAGATCAGGCAGGTGACTGTAGCTTGCGGTCACAGAGCAAAAAAGACGGATCTCGCCGCGCAACTCCGCGTCCTGTCCTTTGAGCTGCGCACGGTACGTCTGCCACTCGCCTTGAATTGACAGCGCAACTGGCAGCAGTTTTTTTGCCGCAGGGGTGAGCTCTACACTGCGGTTGTCTCGCACGAACAGCGTTTGACCGGTATCCGCCTCCAGTTTTTGAATTTGTCGACTGAGCGCTGATGGGCTGATGTGCATCGCGCTGGCGGTTTTGGCAAAGCTTTGGCTGTCGCACAAATGGATAAACAGCTGGAGACTTTTGATATTCATAAAACCGTCATTTCCTTGTTGCATTAATTGCAATTACTAATTGTGAATATATCACTTTAGGCAATTAAATACCTGCTTTAGTATGGACTCATTCGGTGCCAAGCCACCGACCGATACGGAAAAATTCTATAAAGGAGCGCCACATGGCTAACTATTTCAATACTTTGAACTTACGTGAGCAACTAGACCAATTGGGTCGTTGTCGTTTTATGGACCGCAGCGAATTCGCATCAGAAGCGGATTACCTAAAAGGGAAAAAAGTGGTCATCGTGGGTTGTGGTGCTCAAGGTCTTAACCAAGGCTTGAACATGCGTGATTCTGGTCTGGATGTGGCTTACGCATTGCGTCAAGCAGCGATCGACGAGCAGCGTCAATCGTTCAAAAATGCAAAAGACAACGGCTTTGAAGTGGGCAGCTACGAAACACTGATCCCTCAAGCAGACTTAGTGATTAACCTAACACCAGACAAGCAGCACACCAACGTTGTAGAAACGGTTATGCCTTTGATGAAGCAAGGCGCGGCACTGGGTTACTCTCACGGCTTTAACGTGGTGGAAGAGGGCATGCAGATCCGTGAAGACCTGACGGTTGTCATGGTGGCGCCCAAGTGTCCAGGTACCGAAGTGCGTGAAGAGTACAAGCGTGGCTTTGGTGTTCCTACCCTGATTGCGGTTCACCCAGAAAACGACCCGAAAGGTGAAGGTTGGGACATCGCCAAAGCATGGGCGGCCGGTACAGGCGGTCACCGCGCAGGCTGTCTAGAGTCTTCATTTGTTGCTGAAGTAAAATCGGATCTGATGGGTGAGCAGACCATTCTATGTGGCATGCTGCAAGCGGGTTCTATTGTCTGCTACGAGAAAATGATCGCCGACGGTATCGATCCCGGTTACGCAGGTAAACTGCTGCAATACGGTTGGGAAACCATCACGGAAGCACTTAAGTTTGGTGGCATCACGCACATGATGGATCGCCTCTCTAACCCAGCTAAAATCAAAGCGTTTGAGCTTTCTGAAGAGCTAAAAGAGTTGATGCGTCCGCTGTACAACAAGCACATGGATGACATCATCTCTGGTCACTTCTCTAGCACCATGATGGCAGACTGGGCGAACGATGACGTTAACCTACTAGGCTGGCGTGCAGAGACCGGTGAAACGGCATTCGAAAATTACCCAGAAACTGACGTTGAGATCTCTGAGCAAGAGTACTTCGACAACGGTATTTTGATGGTGGCTATGGTGCGCGCTGGGGTAGAGTTGGCATTCGAAGCGATGACGGCTTCTGGCATTATCGACGAATCGGCGTACTACGAGTCGCTGCATGAGCTACCATTAATTGCGAACACCATTGCTCGTAAACGTCTGTACGAAATGAACGTTGTTATCTCTGATACGGCGGAATACGGCAACTACTTGTTTGCGAATGTAGCGACGCCGCTACTGCGCGAGAAGTTTATGCCAGCGGTGAACACCGATGTAATTGGTAAAGGCCTAGGTGAGACATCGAACCAAGTGGACAACGCGACGCTTATCGCAGTGAATGAAACCATTCGCAACCACCCGGTTGAGTACATCGGTGAAGAGCTGCGTGGTTACATGACAGACATGAAACGCATCGCGGTTGGCGGCTAATCACTGCAATTTTCACTGCGTCATCGGCTTAGGCGAGTTTGGCGCAGTCAATAAACTCCAGGCAGACTGGGGTGATAAATACAAAATAAAACACGACATCTAATAAAAAGGCTTGGTCAGTAGACCAAGCCTTTTGTTTTTCTTTCGTACGCGATTCCACTCGAGAGTGGGCACTGAGCCGATTACTTGTCGGCCAGTTTGGCTTCAAGCTCTGCGAGCTTTTGTTCCATTTCCGTTAGCTTTTGACGCGTGCGCAGTAGAACTTGCGTTTGAACATCAAACTCTTCACGGCTAACCACATCAAGCTTGTTGAGTTGGCCTTGAATTACTTGGCGTACTTTTTGGTCAACGTCCGCGCCGAGCTCTTTAACAGGGGCGGGCATAGAGTCATGAATTTGTTTGGCAATTTGTTCCAGTTTCTTTGGGTCAAACATGTGGCAACTACTCCTATTATTCTTGTCTGTATTCTACGTAATCGGACGGGGAAAGTCGTCAAGTGTTGCGTAAAAAGCGTGCGCGCGTGGGTGGAATAGCAATAGTTGGTCGAACAGCAATAAAAGTCGAATAACGATAAACGTCGAATCACAATAAAAAAGGCCACCGAAGTGACCTTTTGATATTGAATGAGGGCGTGTGCGTTTTATGACGACTGCTGCGCGGCGCGCTGCTCATCTTCACGCGCTAACGCCTCGAGTTCGTCATCTTCAACAAACACCGGTAGAGGCTTGTGCTGCTCAGCCAGGTAGCTGTAGATCACTGGCAGTACGAACAGAGTAAACAGCGTACCAATCGCCAAACCAGAGACAATCACGATACCGATACTAAAGCGCTGCGCCGCGCCAGCGCCAGTGGCGTACATCAGTGGAATCAAACCAGCAATCATCGCCGCCGTTGTCATCAAGATCGGACGCAGACGCACTTTCGCCGCTTCCATCACCGCTTCAGTTTTGCTCAGTTTATTGTGCAGCTGCTCTTCTTTGGCAACCTCACAAATCAAGATACCGTGCTTGGTGATAAGACCAACCAAGGTGATCAAACCGACTTGTGAGTAGATGTTCATCGATGCCGCGCCCCAGGCAAGGGCGATTAAGGCGCCACAAATGGCGAGCGGAACCGAGACCATGATAACCAGCGGATCTTTTACGGACTCAAACTGAATCGCCAATACCAAGAAGATGATCGCCAACGCCAAACCAAAGGTGGCGTATAGCGCGCTGCCTTCTGTCACGTACTGACGAGCTTCACCCATGTAGTCATGGTTGTAACCGCTTGGCAATTTATTCACTGCGGTCTCTTCAAACCAAGCAATTGCATCGCCCATCGCGGTACCCGGAGCCGGAACGGCGCCGATGGTGGCCGAGTTAAGCTGGTTGAAGTGTGGCAGCGAGCGAGGCTCAGCAATCACATCAATGGTGATGAGGCTACCTAGAGGTACAGCTTTGCCATCCGCGGCGCGTACATAGTAGTTGTTCATCGATTCTGGGTTGAGACGCCATTTACGCTCGACCTGAGGGATCACTTCGTACGAGCGGCCATTGAGGTCGATACGGTTGACGTAACCATCGGCCATCATGGTGCTCAATGTGATACCGATGTCTTGCATGGTCACACCGTAGGCACCGGCTTTGTCTTTGTCGATGTTGATTTTCATCGTCGCTGAATCGTAGTTTAGATCCAGGTTCGAGTAGACGAACATCGGGTTCGATTGCACCGTGAGCAAGATGTCAGACGCGATGGTAAACAAGCTTTCAAATGCATTAGGTGTGGTGATTACGAACTGAATCGGTAGACCTGAACCCGCACCTGGCAACTCAGGCATCTGGAATGCCGTGACCGCCATACCCGGAACATTTGACACCAGTCCACTCACTCGGTTGGTGACTTCCGCTTGGCTTGCTTCGCGCTCACTCCAAGGCACCATTGATGCAATACCAAACGCTTGGTTGGAGTTAGGGACACCAGTAAACACCTGCGCGTACGCCACTTCCGGTTGATCCGATAAGATGGTGTTGACGTCGTTCATGGTGTTTTGCATGTAGTCGAGGTTGGCATTCGATGACGCCGTGCCTAGCAGCATGATCACGCCCTTGTCTTCCGACGGAGCCAACTCACTTGGGATGAACTTAAACAGCATCGGCAAGCTAGCAAACACAATCAGTGCAAAGGCAATCACGACAGGACGACGCTGCATGACCGCACCGAGCATACGTGAGTAGCGGTTGGTCATACGATCCAATACGTGATGCACTTTTTGCTCAAACTTGTTGGGCTCTTCATTAGCCTTAAACATTTTTGAACACATCATTGGCGACAAGGTTAGCGCGACGATACCCGAGACAAAGACCGAACCGGCAAGGGTAAGGGCAAACTCTTTAAACAGCGAACCCGTGATGCCACCCATCAAGGCGATCGGAGCGTATACCGCGCCGAGGGTCAGCGTCATTGCAATGACAGGTACAGCAATTTCGCGGGTACCAATGATGGCCGCGCGAAACGGCGATTCGCCAAGCTTGATATGGCGGTCAACGTTTTCCAGTACGACAATCGCATCATCCACCACCAAACCGATGGCCAATACCATCGCGAGTAGCGTCATCAAGTTCCACGAGAAGCCCATCGCCTGCATCACCATCGCAACACCAATCAGTGACAGCGGGATGGTGACAATCGGGATAAGAACCGCGCGGAAAGAGCCTAAGAAAAGGGTGATAACGACCAATACAATCAGCGCCGCTTCAACGATAGTCTTGATGACTTCGCTGATGGACTCATTGATCGCGATGGTGGAGTCGTACATCACGTTCATCTTGATGGTGCTTGGCAAGTTACGCTCAAGTTGAGGCAACAGATCTAGCACGTCGGCGGCAATGTTGATCGGGTTAGCACTTGGCGCGGCGTTGATCGCGGCTACCACGGCTTCTTGCCCGTTGGCACTGGCGCGATAGGTGTCATGACTCTTTTCAAGCGTCACTTTCGCGATGTCACTTAAACGGGTCACATCCCCTTCATCCGAGCTAACAACAAGATTCTCTAGTTCCGCGACATTCGACACCTGCGTATCGGCACTGCCGTTGTACAGCACGAATTCACCAATCGCTTGACCGGTGGCAGATTGATAGTTGTTGGCATTGAGCACGCTCATCACATCGGTAGCGGTCAGGCCAAGCGCGGCCATTTTCGCTGGATCCAACCAGACGCGTAGGGCGTATTTCATCCCACCGTACAAGTCGATTTTCGATACGCCATTGACGGTAAAGAGCTGCGGGTTGACCACTCGCTCTAGGTAGTCGGTAATTTGGCTCGATGAGAGCTCATCACTGGTAAAGCCAATATACAGCACCGCAGTGGTGGAGCCCGTCGACATGGTCACCGTGGGATCTTCCGCCTCGCCGGGGAGTTGCGAGCGAACCGAGTTGGTTTTCGCCAACACGTCCGATAGCGCCGCGTTAGGATCGGTATTGAGCTTCATGTTGACCGTAATCGTCGACTGACCCAGCACCGATTGTGAGGTCATATAGTCGATGTTATCGGCCTGAGCGACCGCTTGTTCCAGAGGCTGAGTAATAAAGCCTTGGATCAAATCGGCACTGGCACCGTAGTAGCTGGTGGTGACCGTCACCACCGTATTCGTCATTTCAGGGTATTCACGAACTTGCATTTTGAACACCGCTTGCAGACCAAGCAGGGCAATCAAAAAGCTGATCGATACCGCTAAAACTGGACGTTTTATGAAAACATCAGTAAAGCGCATGAATCCTCCACATTACAGCATAGGGGTTTGTTCAGGTGGTGTGGTCGCATCGCTTTCTACGACGCGGACTTTGGCACCGTTGCTGAGACGCACTTGACCTGATGTCACGACTACATCGCCCGGTTGCACCCCATCGAGGATGTGTGCGATGTCTTGGGTGCGTTCACCCACTTTAATCACTTGCTGCTTAACGCGCTTCTCACCGTTTTCCTCAGAGACAAGGTAAACATTGTCACCGTAGAGGGTAAACGTGATGGCGGTTTGTGGCAGCGCCACTTGGTTTTCCAGCTTAGGCAGGATGATGTTGGCCCGCGCGAACATACCGCTGCGCAGTTTGCCATCACTGTTTGGAATATCAGCCTGGACTTGAATCAAACCACTTTGGATATTGACGGCGGGTTCAATGGCGGTAATTGAGCCTTTGAACGCAATCGCAGGGTAGGCATCCACAAAAATGTCGACCTCTTGGCCCATATTGATGCGAGAGATGTCCGTTTGCGGCACGGTGAAACGAAGGCGCATCACGCTGGTGTCTTCTAAACGCACAATGTCCGTACCCGCTTGCAGGTATTGACCAAGGTAAACGTTACGAATCCCGACCACGCCAGCAAATGGCGCTTTGATTTCACGACGGTCAATCGAGGCATTCAAACTTTCGATATCCGCCAACAGGGAGAAGTAATTGGCTTCGGCTTCGTCGTACGCTTCTTTTGAAATTGAGCCTTTTTGGTACAAGCCTTGGTAGCGCTTATACTTGGCTTCGGCCGCAGGCAGTTTCGCTTTGGCGCTTTTTAAGTTGGCTTTTTCTACATCGGAGTCGAGCAGAACTAAAGGTTGGCCTTCTTCCACTTGAGTACCTGACTCAAATGCAATTTGGTCAATCACACCGCTGGTTTCGTTGGCAACCGTGACACCTTGGTTTGGTTCGATAAAACCGATCGCTTCAATCACAGGAACCCAATCGATAGAGGCGACTTCGGTGACTGTCACCGGAAACTCTGGTTCTGGGCGATTCGCCATGTATTCAGCAATCTTCTGCTGCTTAAAGAGATTGAAACCTATCACACTGCCAAACAGCAGCACGGCGATAAGTAACATAAAGAAAGTCCACTTTTTCATTCCGATAAGAACTCCAAGTTAATGTGTGATAATGGCGTCCCAGCTGGCTTCAATCGCGGCTTCAAGTGCCTCTTGATCCAGTGGGTAAAGTCCTAAAGCGTGTTTGCGTGCAAGTGCAACACTGGCTTCAAGACTGAGTCCGGCGAGTACCTCGTTGGCGAGAGGTTTAAACAGTCCTTCTGCTTTCCCTTGATCAAAAAGAAGGTCGACTTTGTCGAACATCTGGCGCTCCAACTCACGAGTCGACTGGCCGCTGTCACAAGGTAAGGATTCATATTGAATACGGTTGCTGATGGTTTTCAGATTGGAACCAGCCATATTCCATATATTAAGCCACATCGTGCGGTAGCGACGTTTCAGTGGCATGTCATCGTCCACACCCGCTTGAATGGCGTTCGCCACCCGCTGCGCTACCGACAGACGAAGCTCTCGAAGTAAGTGTTCCTTGTCTTCGAAATATCGGTAGATGGTGCCGGCGGCAACCCCAGCCTGTTTGGCCAGTTTTTGCATCGACAAGCCTTGAAATCCCGACTCAGCCACAAGGATTTCTGCGGCAGCGAGAATTTGTTCTCGTTTATCTGGATTTAACGATTCCGGCATGATGACTTCAGTTAATGAATGAACGTTCATTCATTATAGATCGAATCCCAGCCATCTTTGCAACAAAGTATGACACTTATTTGATAAATATTTTTTACTCAACCTATTGGTTGGCTGAAGGTGAGCTTATCGGTGACCTCGAAAACATGGCAATATGATGAGGTGGCGATTATCATAAGCGCCATTCCACTCTCTTTGAGCAATGTAGATTGAGCCGACAATGAAGCTGAACCCAAGACAAGACGAAGCCGTTAAATATGTCTCCGGACCTTGCCTAGTACTCGCGGGTGCCGGGTCAGGTAAAACGCGTGTGATCACCAATAAAATCGCGTATTTGGTTCAGCAATGTCAGTACAAGGCGCGCAATATTGCAGCGGTGACCTTCACCAATAAAGCGGCCCGCGAGATGAAAGAGCGCGTCGGTCAGACGTTGGGTAAGCATGAGTCCAAAGGTTTGATGGTGTCGACCTTTCACACCCTAGGTCTCAACATCATCAAACGTGAGTACAAAGCGCTAGGGCTCAAGGCCGGCTTTTCGCTGTTTGATGATCAAGACCAAATGGCGCTGCTAAAAGAGCTCACAGAAAAGCAGCTTGATGGGGATAAAGATTTGCTGCGCCAGTTGCTCAGCGCGATCTCTAACTGGAAGAACGACATGCTGACGCCCGATCAGGCCAAGGCACTGGCACAAGGTGAGCAGCAACAGCTGTTTGCGTTCTGTTTTGAGATGTACCAAAAGCAGATGAAGGCGTACAACGCGCTCGATTTTGATGATTTAATTTCGCTGCCCGTGCTTCTTCTGCGCACTAATGAAGAGGTGCGCCAGCGTTGGCAAAATCGGATTCGTTATCTGCTGGTGGATGAGTACCAAGACACCAACACCAGTCAATATGAGTTGGTCAAACTGATCGTCGGCGAACGTGGCCGCCTGACTGTGGTGGGTGATGACGACCAATCCATCTACTCTTGGCGAGGGGCGAAACCGCAAAACTTGGTCTTGCTTGGTGAAGATTACCCGAACCTGCGCCTGATTAAGCTGGAGCAAAACTATCGCTCGACCAGCCGCATCTTGCGCGCGGCGAACATCTTAATCGCCAACAACCCACACGTGTATGAAAAGACCTTGTTTTCGCAAATTCCTGATGGGGAAAAACTCAAGGTGTTGATGGCGAAAGATGAAGACAATGAAGCGCAGCGTGTGACTGGGGAGTTGATCGCCCATAAGTTTCTCAACCGCACGGACTATCGTGACTATGCGATTTTGTATCGCGGTAACCATCAATCGCGCTTGATTGAAAAGTCGCTGATGCAAAACCGAGTGCCCTACAAACTCTCAGGAGGCACCTCCTTTTTTGCTCGCGCAGAAATCAAAGACATCATGGCGTATTTAAAAATTTTGGTGAACCCAGATGACGACAACGCTTTTCTGCGCATCGTCAATACGCCGCGACGTGAGATTGGTCCGGTGACGCTCGAGAAACTGGGCAGTTATGCCAATATGCGTGGCAAGAGTCTGTTTGAGGCCAGTTTTGAAATGGGGCTGGAGCAGCACCTAACGGGCAGAGGGTTAGAAAACTTACGTCGCTTCACCACCTGGTTAGTGAAGATTGCCGATCAAGCAGAGCGGGGCGACACCGTCAGTGCAGTGCGCTCACTAGTGCGTGACATCAACTACGAAGATTGGCTGTACGAAACCTCCTCGAGCCCGAAGGCCGCAGAGATGAGAATGAAGAACGTCTCCGATCTCTACTCTTGGATTGTGGCGGATCTTGAAGGCGACAACTACGACAAAGAAGAGAAGAATCTCAAAGAGGTGGTTCAGCGTTTGACGCTGCGTGACATGATGGAGCGTGGCGAAGAAGATGACGACAGTGATGCGGTACAACTGATGACATTACACGCATCAAAAGGCTTGGAGTTTCCTTACGTCTATTTGATTGGCGCCGAAGAGGGCATCTTGCCGCACCAAACCAGTATCGATGAAGACAATGTCGAAGAGGAGCGCCGTTTAATGTATGTGGGTATTACGCGCGCGCAGCGAGAGCTCACCTTCACCATGTGTAAAGAAAGACGTCAGTTTGGCGAGCTGATCAAACCGACCCAGAGCCGTTTTTTGGATGAACTGCCGTTTGATGATGTCGAGTGGGAGGTCAACAAAAAGCCGCAAAGCGCAGAAGAGCGAATGGCGAAAGGCCAAGCCCACATTGCCAACTTAAGAGCGATGTTTAAAAAATAACTCATCGATAAAAAGATAAACAAAAAAGCGGCTCACCCTAAAGTCAGCCGCTTTTTCATTTCTGCTTGTAGAGATTGCGCTACAAAAATGAGGTTTGAAAATAAAAGGGCGGGTTATAGACCTTCAATCATATGCTCGATCGCCGCGATGATTTCATCATCTGAACAATCCATACATGAACCACGTGCAGGCATAGCATTGAAGCCGTTGATGGCATGATTCGCGAGAACATCTTTACCTTGAGCGATACGTGGCGCCCAATCATCTGCGTTGCCTGTTTTCGGTGCGCCGCTCACGCCTGATGCGTGACAGGCAATACAGAAGGTGCCATACACAGTGGCACCATCACGAGGGCCACTCGGCTCTGCCACGACAGGCTCGGCACCGGCTAGATAAACATCACCAACAGGTTTAATGCGCTCAGCAATGGCATCGTATTCTTCTTGGCTTACGCTTGCTGCGATCGATGCGCTGGAAAAGGTGACAGCGGCGATAAGAGCCGTTAATAATTTTCGAGACATATCCATTAAACTCACTTTACATTCCTGAAGGTAAGTGCGTGCTTACCTATTCTATTAATGTGGCATTGAGCTAAGCAGCATCAAAGGGCGTGTAAAATGCAGATAATGCTGTTAAATCAATGTAAATAATGGGTGATTATATCCTGATAACTTGTTGCAATAAACAACAAGATAACCGCTTCCACAAGGTTATCTAATGGGAAATAGGGGTTTATCACACTTTAATTGCCCAAAAAGGCGTCAAACGAGAAAAAAACTTGAAAAAGTACTAGACGCCCTAGTGTGATATACGTATTATTCCACTCCGCCGATAGGGCATGCGCCCGTAGCTCAGCTGGATAGAGCGTTGGCCTCCGGAGCCAAAGGTCGAAGGTTCGAATCCTTTCGGGCGCGCCATTTGCCTCGGAGGATGTATCGGTAAAAAAATATTGTGGTGGCTATAGCTCAGTTGGTAGAGCCCCGGATTGTGATTCCGGTTGTCGCGAGTTCAAGTCTCGTTAGCCACCCCATTCTCGGTGAATAGCGCAGCTTGGTAGCGCATCTGGTTTGGGACCAGAGGGTCGGGGGTTCGAATCCCTCTTCACCGACCACTTATTTATACGATTAGGCAATCGCGTGATCGTTTGTTCTTATCACCGCGTAAGAACGACAACGGCAAGAAGCCGGTTGAAGCAAAAATTGATGGTGGCTATAGCTCAGTTGGTAGAGCCCCGGATTGTGATTCCGGTTGTCGCGAGTTCAAGTCTCGTTAGCCACCCCATTTCGGTGAATAGCGCAGTTTGGTAGCGCATCTGGTTTGGGACCAGAGGGTCGGGGGTTCGAATCCCTCTTCACCGACCACCTTAGAAAGCCTCGCTAGTATTAGCGGGGCTTTTTTACATCTCACGATCACCGATTTGTGCACATATCGGGTCGGGGTCTGGAAGCCTAGTCGCATCGAATCCCTCTTCACCGACCACTTTCAAAAAGCCTCGCTAATCATAGCGGGGCTTTTTTGCATCTTGCGATCCAGAATTTGTGCACATATCGGGTCGGGGTCTGGAAGCCCAGTCGCATCGAATCCCTCTTCACCGACCACTTTAGAAAGCCTCGCTAGTATTAGCGGGGCTTTTTTACATCTACGTGATCCAGAATTTGTGCACATCTCGGTTATTTCTTGCGTCCCATCTATATGTTTTATCCAACCCTCCCACAACCCACAACCCACAACCCACAACCCACAACCCACAACCCACAACCCACAACCCACAACCCACAACCCACAACCCACAACCCAGATACTTACTCAATCACTGCTCTGCTACGTTCCTTATTCCCCCACCACCATTTCTATGGCATTAGAGTGATTATTCAATTCATTACACCACTCACGTGATTGATATCTAGTTTTTGATCTCGATAAAAATAATCTCACTGGTTATGTGTGTTATTTTTGTTAATTGAGCAGTCTGAATAATGGGTGAATAACTATGCCTTTCGGCTTCTCGTTGACCCTGAAAGTTTCGCAGTGAAAGTGCGCTAAAACTGTGCAAATGACGGCCAAAATGCAGCAGGTCCGATCAATGCATCGTATCGCTAAGGTGCATAGATATTTTGTTAAGCTGCTTGATATTTGTGCGTTCTCAACTTTTTATCCTAAGATTGTTGATTTTCTGTGAATTTTTTGCCAAATTGATGACCTTGTAAATTGCCGGAATACTGATCCGGTTTTTTGAATGGATTCACTTTTCAGACAGGGCAGAAGGCTGCCGCAGCAGTAGAGGTCTGGTTAATGGCACTTTTAGAAGTCAAAAATCTTCGTATCGAATATCCGTCACGTCACGGCGTACACGCAGCGGTCAAATCGCTTTCTTTTAATATAGAGAGAGGCGAGATTGTTGGCGTCGTTGGCGAATCGGGTGCCGGCAAATCCACCGTAGGTAATGCGGTGATCGACTTACTGAGCCCTCCGGGTCAGGTCGCAAGTGGTGACGTCTATCTTGATGGAGAGAAGATCTCCGGACTGACACCAGAAAAAATGCGCAAAGTGCGCGGGTCAAAAATCGGTTTTATCTTCCAAGACCCAATGACCTCTCTTAACCCACTATTTACCGTTGAGCAGCAACTCACCGAGACCATCCATGCCAATATGAAGGTGTCGGACGACGAAGCGTATCAACGTGCATTGTCATTGATGAAGCAGGTGGGCATTCCTCAGCCAGAAAACCGTCTCAAACAATACCCGCACCAGTTCTCTGGTGGTATGCGCCAGCGCGTGGTTATCGCGATTGCGCTTGCCGGTGAGCCTGATTTAATTATCGCTGATGAGCCAACGACGGCCTTGGATGTGTCGATTCAAGACCAAATCCTCAACTTAATTCGCGAATTGTGTATCAAGAACAACGTCGGCTGTATGTTGGTGACGCACGACATGGGCGTGGTATCGAATGTCACCGATCGTGTGGCGGTGATGTACCGTGGCGATTTGGTGGAGTTTGGCCCGACGAACAAAGTGCTAGGCGACCCCGATCATGCTTACACGCGCAGCTTGATTTCTGCCGTACCTCGTTCGGATATCAAACTCGATCGTTTCCCTCTGGTGAGTTACATCGAGGAAGCGAAAGAGATGAAGCCACTGGATGTCAAAAATCACTGGTTGGGTCAAAGCCAAGATCAGCGTGCTTATTCTGGCTCTTTGTTGACGGTCGAAAACGTTAACCTGCGCTTTGTCACCAAAGACTCTTTATTTGAAAGCCGCCGAGAGTACGTTCAAGCATCGAACAATGTCAGTTTTGAAGTGTTTGAAGGTGAGACGTTTGGCCTAGTGGGTGAGTCTGGTTCAGGAAAATCGACCATTGCGCGAGTGATTGCCGGTCTTTATCAGCCGAACTCGGGCAAAGTGTGCTTTGAGGGCATTGACCTTACTGCGATGACGTCAGAGAAAGAGCGTCGTCCGCTGCGCCGTCAAATGCAGATGGTATTCCAAAACCCTTATACCTCGATGAACCCTCGAATGAAGGTGTTCGACATCATCGCCGAGCCGATTCGTTTCCATAAGCTGACCAAGAATGAATCCGAAACACGCCAGATCGTTAACGATCTTTTGGATCATGTTGGTTTGGGCCGAATGGCTGGGGTGAAATACCCGCACGAATTCTCAGGTGGTCAGCGTCAGCGTATTTCGATTGCGCGCGCGCTGGCGACTCGTCCACGTTTGCTGATTTGTGATGAGCCGACGTCGGCGTTGGATGTGTCGGTGCAAGCGCAAATCCTCAACTTATTAAAAGATCTCCAAGATGAGCTCAATCTGACTATGCTGTTTATCAGCCATGACTTACCTGTCATTCGTCAGATGTGTGACCGTGTTGGGGTGATGCAAATGGGTACACTACTTGAAGTGGCACCCACTGAGCAGCTGTTTAACTCACCACAGCATGAGTACAGTCAACAACTGATTTCTCTGATGCCAGAGTTCACCGGCTTAAGAGAAGAAGTAAAAACGGCCTAAAGCCGTATACCTTGCCCAACGCGGTTTTGTTGGGTAGCTAAACAGAAGCAAATACAACAACTAGGGATGAATCCCGCATAAGGAGTTATGCATGAAAACCATGAAAAGCAAACTAGCAGTGGCTTTGATGGCAGCAGGCTTAAGTTTTGCCGCCGCTGCAGCAGATATTACTGTCGCTTATGACGCTGACCCGGTGTCGCTTGACCCACACGAGCAGCTATCAGGCGGTACTCTGCAAATGTCTCACATGGTGTTTGATCCGCTAGTTCGTTACACACAAAAATTGGATTTTGAACCTCGTTTGGCTGAGAAATGGGAACGTGTCGATGACACGACATTCCGTTTTGAGCTACGCAAAGGCGTGAAATTCCACTCTGGTAACGAGCTAACGGCGGATGATGTGGTTTGGACGTTCGAGCGTCTGAAAAACTCTCCAGACTTTAAAGCGATCTTCGAACCGTACGAGAAGATGGTGAAAGTGGATGACTACACAGTGGAGTTGGTGTCTAAAGGCGCTTACCCACTGGTTCTACAAACCGCGACTTACATCTTCCCAATGGACAGCAAGTTCTACTCTGGTCAAACAGAAGATGGCAAAGACAAAGCGGAAGTTGTGAAGCACGGTAACTCGTTTGCTTCGACCAACGTATCTGGTACGGGTCCGTTTATTGTGACGTCTCGTGAGCAAGGTGTGAAAGTCGAATTTCAACGCTTTGCGGATTACTGGGATACCACAACAGGTAACGTTGACAAGCTAACGCTAGTGCCAATCAAAGAAGACGCAACACGTGTGGCTGCGCTACTTTCTGGTGACGTTGATATGATTGCGCCGGTTGCACCAAACGACCACAAGCGTGTACAAGGCGCCAAAGATATCGATCTTGTGACACTGCCTGGTACTCGTATTATCACGTTCCAAATGAACCAAAATAGCAACGAAGCGTTGAAAGATGTCCGCGTTCGTCAGGCGATCGTTCATGCGATCAACAACGAAGGCATTGTGGATAAAATCATGAAAGGCTTCGCAAGTGTTGCGGGTCAGCAAGGACCTGAAGGTTATGCAGGTTACAGCGCGGATCTTGTGCCACGCTTCGATCTGAAGAAAGCCAAAGAGCTGATGAAAGAAGCGGGTTACGAGGACGGCTTTACGTTGACAATGATGGCGCCAAACAACCGCTACGTGAACGATGCGAAAATCGCTCAAGCGGCGGCGGCAATGCTGTCTAAGATCGGCATTAAAGTTGACCTGAAAACCATGCCAAAAGCGCAATACTGGCCAGAGTTTGATAAGTGTGCGGCAGACATGCTGATGATCGGCTGGCACTCAGATACCGAAGATTCTGCAAACTTCTCCGAGTTCCTAACCATGACGCGTAATGAAGAAACAGGTAAAGGTCAGTACAACTGTGGTCACTACTCAAACCCAGAGCTTGATCAATTGGTTGAAGCGTCAAACGTAGAAACGGATCCAGCGAAACGTGCGCAAATGCTACAACAAGTGGAAACCATCCTGTACAACGATGCGGCGTTTGTTCCTCTACACTGGCAAAACCTGGCGTGGGGCGCGAAATCTAACGTGGACATCGCACCTATCGTCAACGCTATGAACTTCCCATACCTTGGCGACCTAGTGGTCAAGTAATGAGAGTCTCTCGCTCTCAGTAATGGGAGAGCGAATTTGGCGCTTTGCTTTGTTTCAGTCGGGCAAAGCGCCATCATTAAGACTGAATTTTGCGAGCAGATCCCTCTGCTTTAGCAAGGCTGAAATCCATGGAAAGTTAAGGGGCAAGGAATGTTTTCGTTTCTGGTCAAGCGCCTGTTTCAGGCACTGATAGTGATGTTTGTGATCAGTCTAGTGGCGTTTGCCATTCAGGATAACTTAGGTGATCCACTGCGTGAGTTGGTGGGCCAGTCTGTTTCAGAGGCGGAGCGCCAAGCGCTGCGTGATGAATTAGGCCTGAATGATCCCTTCATTACCAAATATTCTCGTTTTGTCGGCGCTGCGCTGCAAGGCGATCTCGGTACATCGTACTTCTTCAAGCGTCCTGCAGTGGACGTAATTCTCGATAAGCTGGTAGCGACGTTAGAGTTGGTGTTTGGTGCAACGATGATCATCATCGTTATGTCGATTCCACTTGGCGTGTACTCGGCGATACATCCAAAAAGTTTCTTCACTAAAGTGGTGATGGCGGGCAGCAGTATCGGCATCTCGATTCCGGTCTTTTTGACGGCGATTATGCTGATGTATGTGTTCTCCATCGAACTTGGCTGGCTGCCTTCCTATGGTCGCGGTGAGACTGCGAACTGGCTCGGCTGGGAGTCTGGCTACTTTACTTTAGACGGCTTAGCGCATCTGATCTTGCCGTGTGTGGCTCTGGCGTCAATCATGTTGCCACTGTTCATTCGCCTGGTTCGCTCTGAAATGCTGGAAGTGCTGAGCTCGGAATACATCAAGTTCGCTAAAGCTAAAGGCTTGGCGATGAACAAAATCTATTACCAACACGCACTGAAAAACACCATGCTACCGGTGTTGACTGTGGGTGGGGTACAAATCGGTACTATGGTGGCGTACACCATTTTGACGGAAACGGTGTTCCAGTGGCCTGGGATGGGTTTTCTTTTCCTTGAAGCGATCAACCGAGTCGATACACCTTTGATTACGGCGTACGTAATTTTTGTTGGTCTTATCTTTGTGGTGACCAACACGATTGTCGACTTACTCTACGGCATCATCAACCCAACGGTTAATCTGACAGGAAAAGGAGCATAACATGAGTCAAACAGCCGCAGCTCCTTCTCATTGGGAGCGTTTCAAACAGTCTGATTTCTTGTACTACTTCAAGCGCGATAAAGTCGCGATGACAAGTTTCAGCATTTTTATGATTTTCTTGATTGTCGCGATTGCCGCGCCCGTACTTGCGCCAAGCGATCCGTATGATTTGTCATCGATTGATATTATGGACTCAGAACTGCCTCCATCGTGGATGGACGGCGGGGAAGAGCGCTTTGTGCTTGGTACCGACGAGCAAGGCCGTGACATCCTATCGACCATTTTGTATGGCTCACGTTTGTCTCTCACCATCGGCTTCTTGGCGGTGGGTCTGCAATTGCTACTTGGCATCGTGATTGGGCTGTCTGCGGGTTACTTTGGCGGTCGTATTGATAGTTTCTTGATGCGTTTTGCCGATGTGCAGCTGTCGTTCTCAACCATGATGGTGGCCATCATTGTCTCTGCCATCTTTAAAGCCAGCTTCGGCAGTGACTTTTACAGTCAGTATGCGGTGATCATGCTGGTGGTGATCATTGGTGTCGCTGAATGGCCGCAATATGCGCGGACGATTCGTGCATCGGTGTTGGCAGAGAAGAAGAAAGAGTATGTCGAAGCGGCACGTGTGATGGGCTTTAAAGCGCCACGTATCATGTTCCGTCATATTTTGCCGAACTGTTTGTCACCCATCTTGGTTATCTCAACCGTTCAGGTGGCGAATGCGATCATGTCCGAGGCGGCACTCTCTTTCCTAGGATTAGGTTTGCCGGTTGATCAGCCATCATTGGGTGCGTTAATCAGCATTGGCTTTAACTACATCTTCTCCGGTGCATGGTGGATTACCGCCTTCCCAGGCATTGTGTTGGTGACACTGGTATTGGTCATCAACCTGTTGGGTGACTGGTTACGTGATGTATTTAACCCCAAAATTTACAAAGGGTGATCTAAGCCTAAGATCTGACTACAAAAACATCACTACACTAAGAGCCGTAACCGATTACGGCTCTTTTTTTGCATTCATCTTTTTTCAACAGTGTATGGTTTACCTTAATGGTGTGGATTAAACGCCCGGTTTTAGGCGAAAGAATAAGGGATTGGATATCATTATGGCAGTCAAGCCGAAACGAACCATGTTACCGCTTTTGAGTGTTGCCGCGTGGCTCACTGTCTCCTTGTCGACCAGTTCAGTCAGTGCTGAAGAATTTCTCTGTGATGCCACACAGGCCTCAAATACCGAGTTGCCAGTGCTCGATGCGGCCTGTCCTATCGGTAATGGCCTTTGGGGCACCAAACCTAAGGGCAGTGAATCGAGCTTTTGGATTCAGTGTGGTGTCTTCAGCCAACCACTATCATTGGATAAAGCGAAGGTGCTGTACCAGCATATTTCTACTGATGTGTGGGCAAAACCAGAAGGCAAAGGGGTACGCTGCTTAATTGGCCCGTACGATGAGTTTGCCAAGGCGCGCGCAGATCTTGCGAAGGTGAAAAGTGAGCCCGGCTACAAAGAAGCGTTTATTCGTGAAGTTGTCAAAGGGGCATCGCCGAAAGCCCCCGCCGCTAAGCGTAAGACTCAACCTGTCGAAAAAGCCAAACCGTCACCCAAGTCCACAGCAAAAACGCAGACTCAACACACCACGGTACTGCCTGCGCCGATTCCCTCAAAAACAGAGTCAGCGAATGTCGAGAGGGCGAATAGCGAGCCTCAAGATGAAATCCTTATCCGACTGTCCGCGAGCATTAACGGCGTAGAGTACAAGGTGCCCTACACCATGTTTGGTAATGATCAGTTCTATATGGAACATGGCTTGCCGTGGAATCGCATGAATTATGAGGACGCCTACAAAACCTGTTATCGCTTGGGAATGCGTCTTGCCAGTGAGCAAGAGTGGCAAAATCTATTGGCGGCTGAACATATGGGCCCAAATAAGTGGCCGATGCATTTGCCCTACTGGGGAAGCGGACGCACCGGACTCTTTGCCAGTGGCAAGGTCAACCAGTTAAAAGGCACCTCTCTGCTTAATGTGATGTGTGTGAAATAAAAAAAGGACGCTAAGCGTCCTTTTTTGTTAAAAACCAATGCCTTATCTCATCGTGACGAATTCTTCGCTACCTGTTGGGTGAATCGCAACCACAGAGTCGAAGTCAGCTTTGGTGGCGCCCATCTTCATCGCTACGCCGAAGCCTTGAATCATTTCGTCCACGGTAAAGCCAATGCCGTGTAGACCGACTACGGTTTCTTCTTCTCCCGCACACACGAGTTTCATTTTGCATGGCTGACGGTGCTGAGTCACTGCGGTGTACATGGCGGTAAAGCCAGAAGTGTACACTTTTACATTCTCTTTGCCGTACTTCTCTTCGGCTTCTTGGGTGGTTAAACCAATGGTGCCGATCGGTGGGTGACTAAATACCACGGTCGGGACAAGGTTGTAATCCATCTTGGCGTTTGTTTTACCGTTGAATAGACGCTCAGAGAGTTGGCGACCGGCTTTAACTGCCACTGGTGTTAGCTCGATGCCCCCTTCCATAATGTCACCGACACAGTAGATTCCTGGCACGTTGGTCGCTTGGAACTCATCCACTTTGATGTAGCCACGCTCATTGGTTTCAACACCGGTTGAGGCGAGATTGATCGCGTCCGTGGCAGGATGACGGCCGATAGCCCAGATCAACTGGTCAACATTGTGTGTATGACCGTTTTCAAGGTGAAGTGTCAGGCTGCCATCGGCTTCTTTCACCACTTCTTTTGGAATGGAGTGAGTGTGCAGTGCTGGCCCTTCAGCTTCCATCACTTCTACCAAGGTTTCGATGATCATTGGGTCAAAGCTGCGTAGCGGCGACTCTTTACGAACAAACAGGTGAGTTTCCGTGCCGAGAGCGTTAAGCACACCCGCAATCTCGACGGCAATGTAGCCAGCGCCAATCACCGCAACGCGTTTTGGCTGCTCAGCAAGCTCGAAGAAGCCGTTTGAGTCGATGCCGTACTCAGCACCTGGGATGTTAGGAATGGTTGGACGACCACCAACGGCAATCAGGATATGATCAGCGGTGTAGTGCTCACCATTCACTTCGACGGTTTTCTCATCAACGAATTTCGCAAAGCCCTTGATGACGTTAACTTTGTTGTTGCCCAATACGCGGTCGTAAGATTGGTGGATGCGGCCAATATACGCTTGGCGGCTTTCGACCAGTTTGCTCCAATCGAAGCCTTTGACATCGATGTCAAATCCGTAGTCTTCGGCATAGAGGTTCATCGCATCTGCGATTTGCGCGCCGTGCCACATCACTTTCTTAGGGACACAACCAACATTGACACAGGTACCGCCTAGGTCTTGAGCTTCAATTAGGGCTACTTTTGCACCGTACATGGCCGCGCGGTTCGCTGAGGCGATGCCGCCAGAACCACCACCGATACAGATATAGTCAAAATGAGTCGCCATTACTTTCTCCAAATTTTTTAGCTGATTATTATGTATATGAGGATGAACTGGTTGAACTCAATCCATCGCAGCGAAATGTCTGACTTTGCCAAGGCTACTCAGGAACAATCCAATCGACTTTCCAGTGGCCTGTGACGGGGGCAATTGCCTCCTTGAGGAAAGGCAAAATGTCGTTCATGTCGCTTTCCAATGTCCAAGGGGGATTGATGACAATCATCCCAGAGGCCGTCATGCCGCGCTCATTGGTATCTGGAGAGACGCCAAGCTCGATTTGCAAGATTTTACGAATCCCGAGTCCTTCTAGACCTTCAATCATATCTTCAATGTCGCAGCGGTTGACCACAGGATACCAAATCGCATAAATCCCGGTAGCCCAGCGCTTATAACTTTGTGCTATAGCCTGAACCACATCGCGATATTCTTTGGCAAGCTCATAGGGTGGGTCGATAAGCACTAGGCCGCGGCGCTCTTGCGGCGGCAAGCTGGCTTTGAGACGCTGGAAACCATCCTCTTTAAAAATGCTGACTTGGCGATCACGATGAAACTCTTGTTGCAGCAATGGGTAGTCACTAGGGTGAAGTTCGGTCAATAGCATGCGATCTTGTGGGCGCAGGTGGGCGCGGGCAACGCGTGGTGAGCCAGGGTAGTAGCGCAGTCCTTCACCGTTGTTTAAGCTCGTGATGGCATCAAGATAGCTCTGAATCGCCACAGGTCTCTCACTTTGTGCCCATACCCGTGCGATGCCTTGCTTGTACTCACCCGTCTTTTCTGACCATTCGTGGGTCAAATCGTAACGACCAACACCGGAGTGCGTGTCGTGATACACAAACGGTTTGTCTTTGTTCTTGAGCGAGTTAAGGATCAGGCTTTGCACAATGTGTTTAACCACATCGGCATGGTTACCTGCGTGAAAACTGTGACGATAGCTTAGCAAAACGGTTCTCTCTAAATGGCCCTAGGCCATAGTTATTTCCCAAAAAGCGATGTGGGAGAGTATAACCGCACCGACGCCGGGCTGCTTGTCTTTCTCTGTGCCTTTGTTGGCTAGGTAAACAAAAAGTCGTGACTTGCCGATTGGTGCTTATCTCACGTGAATATCGTAAGAATTGGCAACAACTTAGCGGTCGATGACTATTGAAAAAGTCCTCTCGGGGCACTATCTATTCTATAAGACCCGACGAACACCTCAGCTCGTCTGCCAACAAAAAAGGAATGCTTATGTCTAACCCATTGCTGACGTTTACCGATCTGCCGCCTTTTGCTCACATCCAACCAGAACATGTGAAACCAGCAGTTGAAGACGCGATTGCTGCGTGCCGCGCTAAAATCGACCAAGTGCTGGCCGGCAACGACGCACCGACTTGGGAGAGCGTGATTGCGCCCATTGAAGAGGTGGATGACCGTTTAAGCCGCATTTGGTCGCCAGTGAGTCACATGAACTCTGTGGTCAACAGTGATGAGTTGCGTGAGGCGTACGAAAGCTGCTTGCCGCTGTTGTCGGAATATGGCACTTGGGTAGGTCAACACAAAGGGCTGTTTGATGCCTACAAAGCGATCAAAGCCAGCCCAGCGTTTGCGACTCTAACGCAAGCACAAAAGAAAACCATCACCGATGGCCTGCGCGACTTCGAGCTGTCTGGTATTGGTTTGCCGGCTGATCAGCAGCATCGTTATGGTGAGATCAGCAAGCGTATGTCAGAGCTGGGCTCAAAGTTCTCGAACAACGTCTTAGATGCGACCATGGGTTGGAGCAAGCACGTCACCGATGACGCAGAGTTGTCGGGCATGCCAGAGTCGGCGCTCGCCGCCGCGAAAGCCGCTGCGCAAGCGAAAGAGTTAGACGGCTATCTGCTCACCCTCGACATTCCTTCCTACTTGCCAGTGATGACCTACTGTGACAACCAAGCGCTGCGCCAAGAGATGTATGAAGCCTACGTGACGCGCGCGTCTGACCGCGGCCCGAAAGCGGGAGAGTGGGACAACAGCGAGATCATCAGTGAGCTGCTCAAACTGCGCTATGAAGTGGCGCGTATGCTGGGTTTCAATAACTACAGTGAAAAGTCGCTTGCAACGAAAATGGCGCAGAGCCCTGAGCAAGTACTTGGCTTCCTCAATGACTTAGCCGCGAAAGCGAAACCACAAGGTGAGCGTGAAGTGGAAGAATTGCGCCAGTTTGCTCAGCAAGAATTTGGCGTTGAAGAGCTCAACTTATGGGACATCGCTTACTACAGCGAAAAACAGAAACAGCACCTGTTCCAAATCTCAGATGAAGAGCTGCGTCCATACTTCCCTGAATCCAAAGCGGTCAGTGGTCTGTTTGAAGTGCTCAAGCGTGTCTTTGGTATGCGTGTTGAGGAGCGCCAAGGCGTGGAAACTTGGCATGAGTCGGTGCGCTTCTTTGATATTTTCGATGCCAATGACACCTTACGTGGTAGCTTCTATCTCGATTTGTACGCCCGTGAACACAAACGTGGCGGTGCGTGGATGGATGAGTGCCGTGTGCGCCGCATCAACGCCAACGGTGAGCTGCAAACCCCAGTGGCCTACTTGACTTGTAACTTCAATCGTCCGGTGGGTGATAAGCCAGCGCTGTTTACCCATGATGAAGTGGTGACCTTGTTCCATGAGTTTGGTCACGGTATCCATCATATGTTGACTCAAGTGGACACAGGTTCAGTGTCGGGCATCAACGGTGTGCCTTGGGATGCGGTGGAATTGCCGAGTCAGTTCCTGGAAAACTGGTGCTGGGAAGAGGAGGCACTGGCCTTCATTTCTGGTCACTACGAAACCGGCGAACCTTTACCAAAAGCCATGCTCGACAAAATGCTGGCCGCGAAAAACTTCCAGTCCGCGATGTTCATTCTTCGCCAGCTGGAGTTTGGTCTGTTTGACTTCACCTTGCACACTGAATTCGACCCAGAGGTTGGTCCACGTGTTCTTGAAACCCTTGCACAGGTCAAAGCGAAAGTCTCGGTACTGCCAAGCCTAGAGTGGAACCGCTTCTCACACAGCTTTAGTCATATCTTTGCGGGTGGATACAGCGCGGGATACTACAGCTACTTGTGGGCTGAAGTGCTGTCATCAGATGCGTTCTCGAAGTTTGAAGAAGAGGGGATCTTTAACCCGCAAACGGGTCAGAGCTTCTTGAATCACATCTTAGAGATGGGCGGCAGTGAAGAGCCGATGGAGCTCTTTAAGCGCTTCAGAGGCCGTGAGCCAGAGATTGATGCTTTGTTGCGTCACGCAGGGATTGCCGCATAACACGGTCGCATCACAACGCTGTATCACACAGGAAACAGGAGGCCAAGCGCCTCCTGTTTTTCATCGTGCTTTTTCTGGTTTTTCTTCTGAAATGGCAAGGCTGTTTAGGTTATAATCATTTTTCATGTATAGATAACCAGTAGCCGAGTCCCCCATGGATCCTTCTTTACTTCTCGACGGTCTCAACGACAAACAGCGCGAGGCTGTTGCCGCTCCTTTAGAAAACCTGCTTGTGCTGGCTGGCGCCGGAAGTGGTAAAACCCGCGTGCTGGTCCACCGAATTGCGTGGTTGATGTCTGTAGAGCAAGCGTCGCCGTTTTCGATCATGTCGGTGACCTTCACCAACAAAGCCGCAGCGGAGATGCGTGGCCGAATTGAAGAGTTGATGATGGGCAGCGCATCGGGGATGTGGAACGGCACGTTTCATGGGATTTGCCACCGCATTTTGCGCGCGCACTACTTAGATGCCAAACTGCCTGAAGATTTTCAAATCATCGACAGTGATGATCAGCAGCGCCTATTGCGCCGATTAATCAAAGCGCAAAATCTGGATGAAAAACAGTGGCCACCGCGTCAAGTGGCTTGGTGGATCAACGGTAAAAAAGATGAAGGCCTGAGACCGGCGCACATCGATGCTTACCACGATCCCATTACCCAAACCTATCTACAAATTTATCGAGCTTACCAAGAGTCGTGCGATCGCGCCGGCTTGGTCGATTTTGCTGAAATTTTGCTGCGTGCCCATGAGCTATTGCGTGATAAGAAGCACATCCGCGAGCATTACCAAGCGCGCTTTAAGCATATTCTGGTCGATGAGTTTCAAGACACCAACAACATTCAATACGCTTGGCTGAGAATGATGGCTGGCCCAGATTCGCACGTGATGATCGTCGGCGATGACGATCAGTCCATCTACGGTTGGCGCGGGGCGAAAATCGAGAACATTGAAAAGTTCACCCAAGAGTTTCCAAGCGTCAATACCATTCGTCTGGAGCAGAACTACCGCTCAACCAAAACCATTTTGCAGGCGTCCAACGCGCTGATCGCCAACAACACTGAGCGTATGGGCAAAGAGTTGTGGACGGAGGGCAGTGAAGGCGAGCCTATTTCCGTTTACTCGGCGTACAACGAGCTTGATGAAGCGCGCTTTACGGTCAACAAAATTAAAGAGTGGCAAGAGAACGGCGGGGCGCTGGTGGATGCCGCGATGCTTTACCGTAACAACGCCCAATCACGTGTTCTGGAAGAAGCCTTGATTCAAGCTGGGCTCGCATATCGCATCTACGGCGGCATGCGCTTCTTCGAGCGCCAAGAAATCAAAGATGCCTTGAGTTACTTACGATTAATGGCCAATCGCAATGATGATGCGGCGTTTGAGCGAGTGGTGAACACGCCTACCCGTGGCCTTGGTGATAAAACCCTGGAAACCATCCGTTTTGCTGCCCGCGATCAAGGCTGCACCATGTGGGAAGCGAGCGTACGTTTACTGGAAGATAAAGTCCTTGCTGGCCGCGCTGCTGGCGCATTAAGCCGCTTTGTAGAGTTGGTGAATGCGCTGGAAGATGACACCCTAGAGATGCCATTGCATGAGCAAACCGACCATGTGATCAAATACTCCGGTTTGTACGCCATGTACGAACAGGAGAAAGGTGAGAAGTCCAAGGCACGCATAGAGAACTTGGAGGAGCTGGTCACTGCAACTCGTCAATTTGAAAAGCCAGAAGAAGCGGATGAGATGACGCTGTTAACGGCATTTTTGACCCACGCTGCACTCGAAGCGGGCGAAGGGCAAGCGGATGAGTTTGACGATGCGGTGCAATTAATGACGCTGCACAGTGCCAAAGGGTTGGAGTTTCCGCTGGTGTTTATGGTCGGTGTTGAAGAGGGGATGTTCCCAAGCCAGATGTCTGCAGAGGAAGCAGGGCGACTCGAAGAAGAGCGTCGTCTGTGTTATGTCGGTATGACTCGTGCGATGAAAAAGCTCTACATTACTTACGCCGAAATGCGCCGATTATACGGTCAAGACAAGTACCACAAACCGTCGCGCTTTATTCGTGAGCTACCCGAAAATTGTTTGGACGAAGTGCGAATGAAAGCACAGGTCAGTCGCCCGACCAGCAGTGGTCGCTTTAGCCAAACGGCGGTCAAAGAGAACTTCAATGAAACCGGCTTTAGCCTTGGCTCGCGAGTGATGCACCCTAAATTTGGTGAGGGGACCATCATCAACTTTGAAGGCAGTGGCCCGCAAAGTCGCGTTCAGGTTGCCTTTAATGGCGAAGGGATCAAGTGGCTCGTTACGGCTTACGCGAAACTCGAAAAGCTCTAATCTGCCCCATCGACCCTAAGTTCCTAGACATACTCCCCGAGTACCCCTCTAGGAACTAGGCACGAGAACCCAATCACTTTCTTCACACAAAGAAAAACCCCGAGGGCTTGCGCCCATCGGGGTTATAGTCTTACTCGCAGCAATCCGGCTACTAAAAGTGCTCCATGCATCAAATCCTTGATAGTATGCTGACGTCCTTCAGCGTAGTCCTTTCATCGCCATCCTAGCGGTGTCCTTGACCCTATCCTGGTCTACTAACGTTCCTCGTTAGTTCACTTCGCTTGTTCCCTGAGCGGTGTCCCTTTCATCATCCTGATGATCGTTCCATGCCTCGTCCAGAGGTGTCCATTTCCCATCCTTAGTAGTAACCATCCTAGCTACTATTGCGTCCGTTCAATGTCCAATTTGCTTTCCGTGCCGATTACTCATCCTAAGCAACCGTATCTTCATCCTGAAGACCACCGAATCCGTGGTGATTTCCTGTTCCGTGTCAGCATCCTTCCGACAGAGTTCATATTAAGACTTTGGCGAAGTTCAGCAACGTCAGAAAAACGATAAGAGGCAAAAAAAATTGACGAATTTTCACACATAACAAATTAAAACAATGAGTTATGATTTTTAATTGATAGTTTTCTTAGACAAAAAGAGAGTTTGACTTACTCGCTTGTGAGAGATCTCGCACAAGAAGCCTAGACGATCGCCGATTATTGACGAGAAACTGATTGTGATCGAGCGCAACTTTTTGCTCTAAGATGCGTTAGAAGTGAATAAATAAACAAAAAATGGCCGTTATGGCCATTTTTTATGAGTGGTTATTCTGAGGGGGCTAAAAGAGCATGGCGATGGCGTTAGTTGATTGCCATAAAATGCCAAGGCCGATGCCGCTGAACATCAGACCGCATAATGCGTCGATGTAGAGGCTCAATGATTTCAGTTTGCGCTGCATACGCTGCGTTGACAGCATCCAGGCCAAGAAAGAGAACCAAGCGAGCGATAGGCCCCATAAAATCAACAGTGCAGCGCTTTTGCCGCCTAGCGACATACTGGCGGGCACCAGGCTGGACATCAAACTGACAAAAAAGACCAACGCTTTGGGGTTGAAAATATTGGTCGCAAAGCCTTTGGAGAAGGCGTGACGCTTGTTGACCAAGAGTGCTTGTTCAGAGGAGGCATCATCTTGCGCTGCGGTCTGCGAGGATTGAATGCGCGCCCATGTCCCCTTTAGCGCGCCTACGCCTAGGTATAAGAGGTAGCTACCGCCGGCAAGTTGCACGAGCGAAAACAGGGTTGGCTGCTGATGCACCAGATAGCTCACCCCAGTCAGGCTGAGCAGCGAGTGCAAGAGAATACCGAAAGAGAGGCCCAGCGCGATAAAAAATCCGGTCTGGCGCCCGTAACGGGTGGCATTTTGCACCACAAGCGCAAAGTCGGGGCCCGGGCTCATTAAGGCGATGAAATGAACCGTCGCTAGAGTGGCAAGTAAAGTGATCTCATTCATGTTGGTAACGTTAGGCTTGTTTGGTGTTTAACAGTTTGGCGGCGCGGCGGCTTTGGTGGTTGGTTTTTAAACCGTCGAAGCTAAATACGACCAGTGCGCCCCAAATAAAGGCAAAGGTGATGGCTTTGTCTGGCGTAAAGGCTTCACCATAGACAAGCACGGCGAGCATAAACATCAGGCTTGGGCCTATGTATTGGAAAAAACCCAGCGTTGAGAGCTTTAATCGTGTCGCGGCCCCCGTAAAGCAGAGCAGCGGTAGGGTAGTGATGACACCCGCAGCAACAAGGAGCAGATTGAGATCTAAGGGATTCTGGCTCAGGTTCGAGGTGGCGGAGTCGGCAATCCCGATAAGATAGATCGCGGCGGCAGGCAGCATCACCAAGGTCTCGATAAACAATCCCGTTTGCGCATCTAAGCTGACTTTTTTACGCAGCAAGCCATAAAACCCAAAGCTCATCGCCAGCGCGATGGCGACAATCGGAACCGAGCCAAACGCAACCAACTGGACCAATACACCACAGGCGGCGAGTGCGACAGCAAACCACTGCAATTTTCGCAGGCGTTCACCGAGAAACAGCATGCCGAGCACCACATTAATTAACGGGTTGATGTAGTAGCCAAGACTGGCATCGAGCATATGATTGGCGTTCACCGCCCAGATGAAAATCAACCAGTTGGCCCCAACCAAGGTGGCCGTGGTGACGAGGTAGGTCATTTTCTTTTTGGATGTCAGCACGTCGCGTACGGTCTTCCAGCCTCGGCTGAGATGAATCAGTAGCGCTAACAGGAAAAAAGACCAGACAACACGGTGACTTAAAATCTCAAGCGCAGAGACCTCGCTAATGGTCTTAAAGTAAATTGGCGCGATTCCCCACATGGTGTAGGCACCAATCGCAAGGAGGACACCTTGCCGCGCGCGTTGCTGTTCGTCGGTTGTCATTGGATGATTCTCAACACAGAATTATGAAATGAAACGAGTAGTATACGAATAGGATTGAGAATCACCTAGCACTTTGCAGTTTTATTCACCGCTATTCCCAACTACAATAAGCGCTCGAATTTTCCACCCCACTTATCCCAACAGAGAGCGTAATGACAGCCACACTGATCGCGCAGCAACCTGATTCTATCGAAACCGCTCAGAGCGTCTTGGAAAAGGTGTTTGGTTACCACGAATTTCGAGAAGGTCAACGTGACGCGATTGATACCGCGCTAGACGGTCAAGACAGCTTAGTCATTATGCCAACAGGCGGCGGTAAGTCACTGTGCTATCAAGTGCCGGCGCTGCTCAAAGAGGGGCTGACCTTAGTCATATCGCCTTTGATTTCCTTGATGAAAGACCAAGTGGATCAGTTGAAAGCCAATGGCGTCGCCGCTGAGTGTATTAACTCGACGATGGCGAGAGAGGCGCTTACCTCTGTCTACAATCGCATGCACTCTGGGGCGCTTAAGCTGGTCTATGTCTCGCCGGAACGTGTGTTGATGCGTGATTTTGTCGAGCGGTTAGAGAACTTGCCGCTCGCGATGATTGCCGTGGATGAAGCGCACTGTATTTCCCAGTGGGGACACGACTTTCGCCCGGAATACGCCGCGCTAGGTCAGTTGAAGCAATGGTTTCCACAGGTTCCTGTGATGGCGTTAACGGCAACCGCTGATGAAGCGACGCGCAGCGATATTACTCACCGTTTACAACTGAACGAGCCACACATCTATTTGGGCAGTTTTGATCGACCGAATATTCGCTACACCTTGGTGGAAAAGCACAAGCCGGTCTCACAAATCGTGCGCTTTTTGGATGAGCAACGCGGTCAATGCGGCATCATCTATTGTGGTAGCCGTAAAAAGGTCGAGATGGTGACCGAAAAACTGTGCAATAACGGGCTGCGCGCCGCCAGTTATCACGCAGGGCTAGACGCCGACGAGCGCGCCTATGTACAAGAGGCCTTTCAGCGCGATGATATTCAAATCGTCGTCGCCACGGTCGCGTTTGGCATGGGGATCAATAAGCCTAATGTGCGCTTTGTGGTCCACTTTGATATTCCGCGCAATATTGAATCTTACTATCAAGAAACCGGTCGTGCAGGTCGAGACGGATTACCAGCAGAAGCCATGATGCTCTATGACCCCGCTGACATCGGCTGGCTGCGTCGCATGCTCGATGAAAAAGAAGAGGGGCCGCAAAAGCAAGTCGAAGCGCACAAACTGAATGCCATGAGCGCGTTTGCACAGGCGCAAACCTGTCGCCGCCAAGTACTGCTTAACTATTTTGGTGAGTATCGACAAGAGCCTTGCGGCAACTGCGATATCTGCCTCGATCCGCCAAAACATTTCGATGCCACGGAACAAGCGCAAAAGGCACTCTCTTGTGTTTACCGGGTCAATCAAAGCTTCGGTATTGGTTATGTGGTGGAAGTGCTGCGCGGCATGCAAAACATTCGTATTCGAGAAAACGGTCATGACCAACTCTCGACGTACGGACTTGGGCGCGAGAATAGTCACGATTACTGGGTGAGTATTTTCCGACAGTTGATCCATAAAGGACTGTTAAGCCAAAACATCACACGCAACTCGACGTTGCAATTAACCGAAGAAGCGCGCCCACTACTCAAAGGTGAGCGCACATTGGAACTGGCCGTCCCTCGGTTAGACACCGCGGCGCGCGCTGCACGTTCGGATAAGCTGGCGAATAAACACTACGATAAGAAGCTGTTTGCTAAGCTGCGTAAACTAAGAAAGTCGATTGCTGATGAAGATGGCTTGCCACCTTACGTTGTTTTCAGTGATGCGACCTTGATGGATATGGCGGAGATCTTGCCAACCTCTTACGGCGAGATGCTGGCAGTGAATGGCGTTGGTCAGCGCAAGCTGGAGAAATATGCCGATCCTTTCCTTGATTTGATTCAGGAGTATTTGACGCACCATGGCTAATGAGCACAGCGAGTTTGGCTTGATTGACTATCAAGCGGATCAGGGGCGATTGATTTTGCGTACGCCTCGATTTGATTTTGACACCTTTCCAGAGTTGGCCAAGCGTTTGGTTGGCCTGCTGTCGGCCAAGGTAATAGAGAAACAGTGGGATGCAGACATCCACACTTGGTTGATTGATTTTGAAGGCTGCCAGTTGGTGCTCAGAGCGGAACACTACAGTGAAAGTGTTTGGCTAGAATCCTTGGTGGTTGAGCAATCTCAGCCGGAGTGTGATTTTTTAGCTGCGCTGTTTGAACGTGGTTTTTAACGGCCAGATTTTTCACTTCCTGCCTAATAACGTTTTAACTTCCTACCTACTAACGAATAGTGATGGGCGCTGAAGTGGCTGATGCATCGCCGAAATCGGTACGTGAACGATTGCCTTTGGTTGGGCGCTTGCGGCGAGGGTTGGTTAATGTATAATCGCCGGCCGTGATAATGGCAGGGTGCCATTATTGAGCATAGACATTGTTGGTCTGAGCCACTTCATGATGAAGAGGTTCAATTTGGGTTCCCTCACCCCCAAACCAAACTAAAAAGGTATCGCATGAATCACTTTACTCCTGCGCAGCAGCGCAAAGCCCTTTTTCTGTTAGTTCTGTTCCATTTGGTTATCATTGCATCGAGCAATTATCTCGTGCAGCTGCCCTTTACGGTTATGGGTTTTCATACCACTTGGGGCGCGTTCACCTTTCCTTTTATTTTTCTCGCCACGGATCTCACCGTCCGTGTCTTTGGCGCGGCATTGGCACGTAGAATCATCTTCTTGGTGATGCTGCCGGCCTTAGCGGTTTCTTATGCGTTGTCTGTCCTCTTTTTCGAGGGGCAGTTTCAAGGTGTCGCTCAGCTTGGCGAGTTCAATCTGTTTGTTGCGCGTATCGCGGTCGCCAGCTTCATGGCCTACTTGCTTGGACAAATCCTCGATGTGCACGTGTTCAATCGTCTGCGCCAGTTGAAGCAGTGGTGGGTGGCGCCGACCTGCTCGACCTTGTTTGGCAACGCACTTGATACCATCGCCTTTTTTGCGATTGCGTTTTACCAAAGCCCAGATCCGTTTATGGCTGAGCATTGGGCGGAAATCGCGCTGGTGGACTACGGCTTTAAACTGGTTATCAGTCTTGGCTTGTTCGTGCCTATGTATGGGGTGCTGCTGAACTACTTGGTTAAGAAGCTGACCGCCGTGAACCCAGACTTTAAAGTGGTGGGTTCAAACTAGCTTTTTTACATGGTATCGATGGCTCTGATGAGAGACGTCGAGCTGCGGATAAAAGAAAACCCGAGGCGATAACGTCTCGGGTTTTTTGATCTCTGCGCTGCTTTCAACTCTGTGCTGCGCGGCGACGTGATTTAGATGGCCGCCACTGCGCGGGTCGTGATCACCAAGGGCCAGCCAATATCACTCTGGCGGTTCGCTTCAATTTCAAGCTCCGCACTGGTGAGTGGGTTTTGCTCTAACCAGAGTGGGTCCAAGGTCAGCGTCAGCTTATCACCGTCGGTGGTTAACAACACATCTGGCGCAAGTTGTGGATTGCGACGATGGGTTAACAGCACGGCCAGTCTGAGTAGACGCAACACACGCTTGGCACTGGTGCCGGAGAGAGCGTGCTGCTCAGGCAGTGAGGAGAGCTGTTCACGATAGCGACGAGTGAGCTCACCCAACAGGTGCTTCTGCGCACGGGTAAAGCCTGGCAAATCGAGATGCTGAAGGAGATACGCTCCGTGCTCGCCGCCTTTTTTAAAGTCGATCGTCAGGCCAATTTCATGCAGCTTAGCGGCGGTATCGAGTAGTACCACCCCTTGGTCTTCCGCAATCCAGCCTTGCTCGCATTGAGTGAGTAAGGTATTGGCTTGCTGCGCAACTTGTTCACCGTAGGCGACATCCAATTGGTATCGCGTTTGGACACTGGTAATGGTGCGCGCACGTATGTCGTCTTGCTTAAGTTCATCGACCATTTCGTACACTAAGCCTTCGCGCAGTGCGCCGCCGGCCAGTGTCATTGCCTCGATCTCTAACAACTCGAAAATCGCAATGAGAATCGACAAGCCGCTCGGAAATACCAGCGCCCGTTCGAAAGTGAGCCCTTCGATATCCAGCTCTTCGAGGTGGTCAGCGCGCATGGCTTGCTTTTGTAAGCGCTTGAGTTTCGGGTGGGTGATCACCTCATCCATCCCTTGCGCTAACATGATCTCTTGCAAAGCTTGCACCGTGCCGGACGCGCCGACACACACATCCCAACCCAGCGCGCGGTATTGCTCCAAGATGGGGTGCAGCGTCTGCTTGGCCGCCGAAATGGCGTTGTCAAAGTTACTGGCTGTCAACTGTCTGTCTTTAAAGTGCTTCTCAAGCCAGGTCACGCAGCCCATTTTTAGACTGGTGAGCGCTTTGGCTTCAAACCCTTCACCGATAATCAGTTCAGTGCTGGCGCCACCAATATCGACCACCAAACGACGTCCGCTACCACCGGAGGTGTGCGCAACGCCTTTATAAATAGTGGCCGCTTCTTCCTCACCACTGATGACCTCGATCGCGTGACCTAAGATTTCATTGGCTTTGGCAAGAAATTGCTCGGCGTTGGTCGCCGTTCTTAAGGTCGCGGTGCCGACGATGCGGATATTATCCGGTTCAATGTCTTGCAATCGCTCTGCAAACAAGCGCAAGCAGTCCCATCCGCGCTGCATGGCGTCTAGGCTCAGAGCATTGTTTTCGTCTAGGCCAGCGGCAAGGCGCACTTTGCGCTTGATTTTAGCCATGGTTTGAACGCTGCCATCGATATGACGCACAACGAGCATGTGAAAACTGTTCGACCCGAGGTCGATGGCAGCGTAGAGCGGAGAGGAGACGGCTTGACTCATAGACGACTTAAGAATCCTTTTGCTGACGTGAACGAGAGCGGTTGTTGTTACGGCGGTTGTTGTTACGCGAGCCACCGGTGTTTGTACGACGTTGCTGAGGTTTGTTGCTGCGCATGCGAATCGGTGCAGGCAGGTCTTGAATCAAAGCGCTTGCGTCGTAATCCGATTGTGGGATCGTGTGCTCAATGTACTCTTCAATAGCAGGCAAATTGATCGCGTAATCTTCACAAGCGAAGCTAATAGAGTGACCGCTTGCGCCCGCACGACCAGTACGACCGATACGGTGGACATAATCTTCACAATCATCAGGCAAATCGTAGTTAAAGACGTGCGTGACTTGCGGAATGTGCAAACCGCGCGCCGCGACATCGGTAGCAACCAGAATATCGACGTCACCTTTGGTGAATTGCTCAAGAATCTTCTCGCGCTTCTTCTGCGGAACATCACCAGTAAGTAGGCCGACACGATGACCGTCAGCGGCCAGATGTCCCCATACGGATTCACATTTGTGCTTGGTGTTGGCAAACACGATAGCACGGTCTGGCCACTCTTCTTCAATCAGAGTTTGCAGCAGCGCCATTTTGTGCTCGTTAGAAGGGTAGAACAGTTCTTCTTTTATACGGTGACCGGTTTTTTGTTCCGGCTCGACCACGACATGCTCTGGGTTGTGCATGTGTTCAAAAGCGAGTTCTTGCACGCGGTATGACAGCGTGGCAGAAAACAGCATGTTCAAACGCTCTTTTGGCTCTGGCATGCGGCGGAATAGGAAACGAATGTCTTTAATAAAGCCAAGATCGAACATGCGATCTGCTTCATCCAATACCACTGCTTGGATATTGTTAAGGTTGAACACCCGCTGCTTATAGAAGTCGATGATACGACCTGTGGTGCCGATCAGTACGTCCACACCTTGCTCAAGTTTCGCAAGTTGTTTGTCGTAACTTTCGCCGCCGTAGGCAAGGGCGGTTTTGATCCCTGTGCTTTCGACCAATGGCGCCGCATCATTATAGATCTGGATCGCCAGCTCACGAGTCGGCGCCATAATGATGGCACGCGGCTGTGTCGGTTTGCGGCCGTCATGCTCAGGCGTGGTCAACAAATGGTTAAAAGTAGCAGTCAAGAAAGCCAGGGTTTTGCCTGTCCCTGTTTGAGCTTGTCCTGCGATGTCTTGGCCGGTGAGCAGTACCGGCAACGCCAAGGCTTGGATAGGGGTACAAAACTCGAACCCTTTTTTCTCCAATCCTTCAGTAACTTGGGGGTGTAAACCCAAATCGGCGAACTTTTGCTCTGTGATATGCGTCTTTTTCATTGCTATAGAATATCAGCTTAAGCTTGCAATACGAAAGTAAATACATTCCAATAGGGCATCTAAATACTGGTTATCATCCAACCAGTTCAGAAAAAACACATTGGAGTGGAAGATGAGTGATAAAATTTTGCAGCTAACTGATGATGGTTTTGATGCTGATGTAATCAATGCTGCAGGCCCGGTTCTTGTGGATTTTTGGGCAGAATGGTGCGGACCATGTAAAATGATCGCGCCGATTCTGGACGAAATCGCAGACGAGTACGAAGGCAAACTCACTATCGGTAAACTGAACATCGACCAGAACGCAGGCACACCGCCTAAGTTTGGTATCCGTGGTATTCCAACGTTACTTCTGTTCAAAGATGGTAACGTCGCAGCGACCAAAGTTGGTGCGCTGTCTAAGACTCAACTGAAAGAGTTTTTGGACGCCAACCTATAAGTCCACCGAGCTAAGACCGTGCATTTTAACCGATGCACGGTTTTGTTTTTGAAGGCCAACAAAATCTAGACTAGTCTAGTATTTAGTGCTAATTTATCGCACGTTAATTAAACAAGTTCTCTTCTTTGGTCGATCCTCTGACCAAATTCATCTAACTAAATAACAGATCCTTATTTTGACTAAACAAGTATCCACCACCATGAATCTAACTGAACTGAAGAACAGACCTGTGTCTGATCTTGTCAAACTTGGCGAAAGCTTGGGCCTTGAAAACCTAGCTCGCCTAAGAAAACAAGACATCATCTTCGCTATCTTGAAAGCGCATGCTAAAAGTGGTGAAGATATTTTCGGCGACGGGGTTCTGGAAATACTGCAAGACGGTTTCGGTTTCCTGCGCAGCGCAGACAGCTCTTACCTCGCAGGTCCGGACGACATCTACGTGTCACCGAGTCAGATTCGTCGTTTCAACTTACGCACGGGTGACTCAATTGCAGGAGGTGCTGGAACTACCTGTGGGAAAGTTGCACTTAACCT
>NZ_JCBDHE010000012.1:0-57286 GCF_059834225.1 Vibrio sp. R10-SG3-ISO3
TAGATCGCGGCGGGTGGAAGCGCGGCGAATCTGCGGGTTAATGTTGTCGAGAAGTAAAGGTTCCGCACTGGGTGATGAATAGTAGGCGAGAACCATATGAAATTGATTCAGCTCGATGGCTTTAACATACACTAGCCTCAATTTTCTGTCTGAGACGCCAAGTTCGAGCAGTGAAAAATATTTGGCAATGGTGAAATCTTCGCAATCCCCGGCGTTCGCGCCTAAAAATTCGAGCGGCGTCGCCCAATAGTCGGCTTTGCCCCACAGTCTGTCATCGTTAACGAAGTGAAGCTGATTAAAAAAGTTGTTTACTTTTTCAAGTTGTTCTGTCTCGGGTAGCGATTGATATTGTGAGATTTCGTTGCGCCAGGTTTCTACGCGCTTTGCTGCTCTTGGGCCATAGACTTTATGCACAGCCGACACCCATCGTTGCTCTGATGTATTCAGAGCAAACGACGTGGCGGAGCTTATGAGCATAAGCACTAAGGCCCAACAATACTTCATCGATTACAGGCCGCTTTTGTGTGCGTTAGAGCTGTGCATTCACTATTCCTTTAGTGCGTTACTTTTTGCGCTCATGATCGGTTTGAGCAGATATTCCAGCACAGTGCGCTTACCGGTAATGATATCGACCGACGCTGTCATCCCAGGGATGATCGGCAGTGACTCATCTTTGTTTAATGACGTTTCACTGGTCCGCACACGCACCAAATAAAAGCTATTGCCCTCTTCGTCGGTGGTGGTATCCGCGCTGATGTGCTCAAGAGAGCCTTCTAATCCGCCGTACTTGGTAAAATCATAAGCAGAAAATTTCACAATCGCGTTGAGGTCTGGCCTGAGGAAAGCGATATCTTGTGGCGCAATCTTGGCCTCGACCAACAAGGTATCTTCACTCGGTACGATTTCAACGATGTCCATGCCGGGTTGGATGACGCCACCGACGGTGTTGATATTGAGCGTTTTGACGGTACCAGTAACGGGCGACGTGACAATGGTGCGATTGACTCGGTCTTCGAGGCCAACGGTCGACTCGGTCAAAGAGGAGAGTCGGTCTTGCGCATCATTGAGTTTTTCTTGTTGCTCGGAGCGAAATTTCTGCGCCGCGTCTATGCGTGCCAACATTGACTCGCGAATGGACGACCGTAGAACAGGTACTTTCAGTTCACTTGAGGTCAACTCTCTGCGCGTATCGTTTACCTGGCGTTGCAGTTTGAGCAGCTCAATGCGAGGTACTACGCCTTCTTCCGCAAGTGGTTCGGTGATTTCGAGCTCTTTGCGTGCAAAGTCATAACTGTCTCGTAGGTTTCTTACACGCGCTTGAATTTCTACTAAGTCTTGCTGCTTCTGCTTAACCTGCTGATCGATGACAGAAATTTGGTTGCGCAGATTATTGAGATCCTGACGGTATTCAGCCCGTTGACGAGCGACGAGTTGAGGCTGACGCTCTTCCAGAATCGGAGGGAAGGCGAGTTTACTGAAATCGAGTTGAACGTTACTTTGCCAGTTGCTGTCGTCGAACTCTTCATTCACTTCAACACTGGTAATGGATGCAGAGAGTTGCAGGACACTGGCGGTCAGGTTTGCGACTTGCTGCTCTCGCTCACGAAAGTCAGAGCGAAAACGGGTGTCATCGATGAGTAGCAGTTGTTGGCCTTTTTGGACGATTTGTCCCTCTCGAACGAGGATTTCTTTCACCAAGCCGCCTTCAAGGTTTTGCACGACTTGGACTTGAGAAGAGGGAACAACTTTGCCTTGACCTACGGTCACTTGATCGATCTGTGCCCAAGAGGCCCACACACCGGCCAAAATAAAAAACAGCACCATGACCCAGAGCATAATGCGGGCGCTGCTCGGGGTGTTGAGTAGGAGCGCCGCGGTTTTATCATCGACGTAATCCAACTCATCCGGAGTGAGCTTGTTGTAACCGCTCTTACTCATTCGCTATCCTTTTCAATCTTGGTTATTTAATTGATTTTATTACTCAACCAGCAAAATGTTAAGAAAATGCTTAAAGAATGTCGTGCTTTATATGTTTTTTGAGTCCTTGCCATTAAGTTTAGTTCCTTCATCGGGTGTTTCACTTGAGTTATACGATTTATGGGCGCACAATCAGCAAAAATTTATCGTCGCGGTCGATGAGGAGAAAAGATGGAACTGGAAGACATTCGTCGTGAGTACACTAAAGGAGGTCTGCGCCGTAAAGATTTGTCTGCGGACCCGATTGAGCAATTTGATCTGTGGTTAAAGCAAGCGGTAGACGCCAAGCTCACCGACCCTACCGCCATGACCGTCGCGACAGTAGATGCCAACGGCCAACCTTTTCAGCGCATTGTGTTGCTTAAGCATGTCGACCAACAAGGGTTTGTCTTTTACACCAATTTAGGCAGTCGCAAAGCTCAGCACATTGAGGGCAATGCGAGAGTCAGCCTCCACTTTCCTTGGCACCCACTCGAGCGCCAAGTGCACGTTACTGGCGTGGCGGAGAAGCTGAGTGTTGTGGAGAACATGAAATACTTCTCTTCAAGACCCAAAGAGAGTCAAATTGCGGCCATTGCCAGTAAGCAGAGTAGCCGTATTTCGGCACGCGGCATCCTAGAAGGTAAATACCTAGAGCTAAAAAAGAAGTTCGAAAAGGGTGAAATTCCGGTGCCCAGCTTTTGGGGTGGTTACCGCATTCGCCCAGAGAGCATCGAGTTTTGGCAGGGGGGTGAGCATCGTCTGCATGATCGTTTCTTGTTTTCGAAACAGCAAGACAATTGGCTGGTCGATCGTTTAGCGCCGTAGCCGTCTACACAAAACATTCAGTGTAAGAGACACAAAAAATGCCACAATTGTGGTGTTTTTTATTGCTACTCGAGCTCAACAGAGACGTGGCTCAGCGTTAGTTAATGTCTCGTACCACTCGAAAACCGACATAGTTGGTGGCGGTAGAGTCGGACAAATAAAGCTGCTGATGAGCGGCGGACATATCCGGAGCAAAGTTCCAAGCTCCACCCTTGGCGATGTGACGAGCGCTGTTTGTCCACTGCCATACGTTGCCCACAGCGTCATACAAACCGAGTGGGTTCGGCTTAAAGGCGCTGACCGGTGACGTGCTCTTGTTTGCCCAAGGGGTGCCACTCCAGCCAGTATTCGCTTGACCGGGAACAAACTTATCTCCCCACCAGTAACGATCTTGACTGCCCGCTCTCGCGGCGACTTCCCACTCTTCTTCGGTTGGCAAGCGGTACAGAGCGCCAGTTTGCTTGGTTAACCAGCGGGCGTATGCATTGGCATCATTCTGGCTGACACACACTACAGGTGAGTTCGCGTATTGCTTGAACCCTGGGTTACGCCAGTAGCTGTTGGCAACTGGGGTGACTTCACCATTGACGATGGCGGTGCAGGTATTTTGCAATTCAACATCGGTTTGATAGTTGGTCTGTTCCACAAAAGAAGAGAACTGAGTCACTGTAACAGGCGTCGCGCCAATTCCGAAAGCATGATCAAGGTGCGCTTGATAAGACGCGTGTTCACCAATGAAGTAGCGCCCCGGCAAAATGGTGATCATTTCTGGCGCTCGAGTGCTACCGGGCAAGCTCTCTTGAACGGGGACGTTAAGCTGCACGTCTTTTTCATTGCGCTTGGCGATATTGGGTTCAGTCAGGTTGTCGAATAGTTTCGCTTTAAAGGTTTTCACCGCTTTTTTCTTGGGCAGATTAATGAAATATGCAAGCAAAGAATCCCGATATCGAAATAAGAAAAGGTATAGAAGTGACATGAGCCGTAATTTATGTGCGCTTGATCATTCTTCCGATAAAGAAATAACCCTCTGTTCTTGTCGGTAATGATCAGTGTGTTGATGATATTTTCATCGTTTGTATGATCAATGAGCGACGGGCTCGATGGATTTCGTGTTCGTCAAACTTTGTTATACCATGATCGAGATCACCGGATAGGCGCAAGAATTAGCTGATGAATAGAGCAAAATCTCAATCCCAAGACACTCAACCTGCCAAAGTTTTGTCGCCTAGGCCGGCGGAGTTGATCACCCTGCCTTCTTATATGACCTGCCATGACCACAGTTATACGCAAGTGGTTATTGGTCTGAAAGGCAAGGCGGAGTTTGAGGTTAATGGCTATGGGAACTATGTGGGGCCAGGGCAGGGCTGCGTCGTCACCTCAGGGTCTGATCATGCGTTTGGTGGCGTGGTAGAACACTCGGATATCTTGGTCCTCAATATGCCGATGCCGACGTCAGACGATCCTTTGATGCTCAATAAAATCAACGATCTGAGTCAAAAAGACACCTATTTTCAACTCGATAGTCAAATTCAAAAATTGATTCAGATGCTAGTGTTTGAAATGCAATCGAGCCCTGATGATTTGTTGCTTAGCCGCGCCTGCAACGATACGGTGGTGGCTTTATTGCAAAGACACATGTCTGCCTTTGAGACGATTCGCAAGGAGTCACGCTTTGATCTTGAGTCTATTGACCGCTATATCGACCGGCATCTCAGTCAGAAGATCTCCGTGGCTCAGTTAGCGGGTAGCGTGTTTCTTGGTGAAAGCCAGTTTCATAACCTCTTTAAAGAACAAATGGGGATCACCCCACATCAGTATGTGCTAGGTAAACGTATTGATATGGCCAAGCAACTGATTCAACAAGGTCAGCTTTCTCTTGGTCAAGTTGCGGAGCTCACTGGCTTCTCTGGTCAAAGCACCTTCACTCACACCTTTACCCGGCTGCAAGGCCTCTCTCCATCGCAATACAAGAAACAATTCGGTTAAAAAAGATAACAGTTCCGATGCTTTGTTTTGCTGATTTGAGTGTGATTCTGTTTTTGTTTTGTTAAAAAACGTAGAATTCAGCAAAAAGCTCGGAGTTTTTGACAAGTATTCCGCTCAAGCTCAAAATACACTGCTTGCCATTGTGATCAACAAATTCAAAGCATTCTCCGCTTTGAGCCGTTTCCGACAGACGTCGGGTGTGAGATTGAGGAAAACGCATGTTTACAGCAACGGATGTGTTAAACGCCGAGTTTGTTCAGCAACCGCTAGACAAACTTTGGTCGTTGATCTCGCCACTTTACATGGTGGACGAGTCGCAATGGTTAGAACAATTACTTCCATTGGCCACGCCAACAGAAGTCGAAAAACAAGCCACACTAGAAAAAACAACGCAGCTTATTAAAGCGATTCGCGCAGACAAAAAAGCCATTCAAATGATTGATGCGCTGCTGCTTGAATACAGTCTAGATACCCAAGAAGGGATCTTATTGATGTGTCTGGCAGAGGCGTTAATGCGCATCCCAGATGCGGCCACCGCCGATGCGCTCATCCGCGATAAACTCAGTGTCGCCGATTGGAAATCTCACTTAAAACACTCAGATTCTGTTTTTGTCAACGCGTCAACTTGGGGCTTAATGCTCACAGGTAAAGTCGTTGGGTTGTCTGAGCCACAAGCGCAAAGCCCAGTCAGTGCGGTAAATCGATTGGTCAATAAGCTTTCTGAGCCTGTGATTCGCAAGGCGATGCATCAGGCGATGAAGGTGATGGGGCACCAGTTTGTTTTGGGACGCACCATCGCTGAGGCGCAGAAGAATGGCCGCAGCATGCGCGACAAAGGTTACACCTATTCATACGATATGCTCGGCGAAGCGGCACTGACGACCAGTGACGCACACAAATATTTCAAAGATTACTTGATGGCGATCGAAGCCGTTGGCAGCGATCACTACGGATTGAAGACCAGCCCAGCGCCATCGGTTTCTATCAAGCTCTCCGCGCTTCATCCACGCTATGAAGTGGCGAACGAAGAGCGCGTGCTTAGCGAGCTGTATGACACTGTGATGCAGCTTCTGTCACGCGCTGTTGAACTTGATGTGGCGATCACTATTGATGCCGAAGAGGCCGATAGACTTGAGCTGTCACTGAAACTGTTCGAGAAAATCTACCGCACGGATCTGGTGAAAGGTTGGGGCAAGTTTGGTCTTGTGGTTCAAGCATACTCCAAACGCGCGTTGCCTGTGTTGGTGTGGTTGACGGGCTTATCGGCACAAGTCGGAGCAATGATTCCGGTGCGTTTGGTCAAAGGCGCCTATTGGGATAGCGAGATCAAGTGGTCTCAGCAGGCGGGCTATAACAACTATCCGGTCTACACACGCAAAGAAGCGACCGATGTGGCGTATCTTGCGTGCGCGCGATTTTTGCTCAGTGACTCGGTGCGTGGTCGACTTTTTCCTCAGTTTGCTAGTCACAACGCACAGACAGTCAGTGCCATTGCAGTGATGGCGCCGCACAAAGAATTTGAGTTTCAGCGTTTGCATGGCATGGGTGACGCTCTGTATCACCACGCGATGGAGAGCTACCAACAATCAGTGCGCATTTACGCGCCTGTGGGCAGTCACAAAGACTTATTACCGTATTTGGTTAGACGCTTGTTGGAAAATGGCGCCAACAGCTCTTTTGTCCATCGTCTGGTCGATGCGCGATGCCCGATTGACTCTTTGACACAACACCCGGTCGATATGCTGCTCGCTTTTGACAGCTTCGATAACAAGAGCATTCCTCTGCCGCCCGCGATTTTCCCGGAGCGCAAAAACTCGTTTGGGATCAATATTGACATTGAAAGTGAAGCACTGGGTTTTGAGCAGCAAGTTGAGCAATTCTTAGCTCACCAATGGTTTGCAGGGCCGATTATCAATGGTCGAGTGCCAAGCGAAAGCATGATCAAGGAAAGTGGCCAGTCTGTACCAGTCACTGCCCCTTATGATCGTCGCATCGAAGTCGGTCATGTACTGTATGCCAACCTTGATCATGTTTCCGAAGCGATTGATGTTGCGGCGCAGCATGTTTCATCATGGCGCGCCACTCCTGCAAGTGAGCGAGCACAATCCTTGGAGACGTTGGCGGATCTGTTAGAAACCCACATGGCTGAACTGGTGGCGCTGTGTCATCAAGAAGCGGGTAAGACTATTCATGACAGTATTGATGAAGTACGCGAGGCGGTCGATTTCTGTCGCTACTACGCCAAGCAAGTTCATGAGCTAGCGCCAATGACCACTACATCACCAAGTGGTGAGCCTCAAACGGTAGAGCGAGTGGGCCGAGGTGTCTTTGTGTGCATCAGCCCTTGGAACTTCCCGTTGGCGATTTTCCTTGGTCAGGTTACCGCTGCGCTTGTTGCCGGAAATACCGTCGTTGCCAAACCGGCTGAACAAACCAGTTTAATTGCGGCGCGTGCCGTTGAGTTGATGCTTAAAGCCGGTTTCCCAGCAGGTGTTATCCAACTTGTGCCTGGGCTTGGCAGCGATATTGGTCACGCGTTGACCTCCCATGAAGCGATTGCCGGTGTTGCCTTTACGGGCTCGACTGCGACGGCGCAACGCATCAATCAAACGTTGGCGGAGCGCGATGTTGACCCGGTACCGTTTATTGCGGAGACCGGTGGACAGAACGCGATGATTGTCGACAGTACCGCCTTGCCTGAGCAGGTGGTGCGCGATGTGATTCGCTCGGCGTTTGCCTCTGCGGGGCAACGTTGCAGTGCGCTGCGAGTTTTGTATGTCCAAGAAGACATTGCCGATCGCATTGTCAATCTGATTCAAGGCGCGATGCAAGAGTTGCGCGTTGCGGCGCCTTATCTGCATTCAACGGATGTGGGACCGGTCATCGATGGCAAAGCCAAAGCGAAACTCAATCAACACATTGATACCATGACCCGGACACAAACGCTTGTCGCCCAGTTGACGTTGGAAGAGACCCATCAGTATGGCGATTTTGTCGCTCCGACGGCGTTTGAGATTGACTCCATTGATGCGCTCAGCGAAGAACAGTTCGGCCCAATTTTGCACATCGTGCGCTTTAAAGCCCGTGAGCTAGTGCAAGTGGTAGAGAAAATTAACCAGACCGGTTTTGGTTTGACGATGGGCATTCACAGCCGCAACGAAACGACCTACCGCTGGATCGAAAAGCACGCTCGGGTGGGGAACTGCTACATCAACCGCGACCAAGTTGGCGCAGTCGTTGGTGTGCAACCATTTGGCGGCCAAGGTTTATCGGGCACTGGCCCTAAAGCCGGGGGCCCACACTACTTGTATCGTTTTACCGAGCCACACTACACGCAGACCGTTCAATCATCAGGGGCAGGAGAATAATCATGATTCATCAAGTGACACGTTATACCGATGCTCTCTATGCGTTTGAGAATTGGAATCTGACCGATTTTGCCTCTAAGAAGAAGGATGTTTCCTCACTGATTGACGCGATGGGCAAGGTAACAAGCCGCAGCGAAGATAGAGATTGGAACGCTGGGCTGAACGTCATGCGTTTTCAACTTGCGCGTGCGACATCACTGTTGGCGGATTGCCATGAGTTGTCTGGCCCAACCGGAGAGACTAACGAGCTCTACACTGCAGGTCGCGGTGTGACGGTTCTCATTCAGGAAGAAAAATCAGCACAAGCGAAATGGTCTGTGCTTGCGCAACTGACGACGGCGTTGCTCGCGGGCAATAGCGTCATCTTATGCAGCGATGACGACACACTGTGCACAGTGTTAGAAGACGCCTGCACTCACTCATCACTGCCTACTCATGTGCTGCAGGTCGCCCCATTAGAGGCGCACCCGCAGCTATTGGAATCCGATATACGCTGTATCGGTTATGTCGGTCAAACGCAGGCGCTTGTTCGCCTCAACCGACAACTTGCGAAACGTTCTGGCGCGATTGTCAGTTTGGTTTCGGAAACGGATCTATCCGCGCTGCCTGTGGCGCAGGATCCGCATTTGGCGCTGAGGTTTATTACCGAGCGCACTAGAACGATAAACATAACTGCTGTTGGTGGTAATGCTACCTTGCTCGAGCTCGGTAGCGAAAGCCACTAAACCTAAATGCGACATCCTCTTCCAAGGAAGAGGATGTTTAGGGAAAGCGAATTCTAAAAGAGGACAATATAGATGGAAAATAGCTTTGCTATTACAACAACGTTCATCGCCTATCTGATCATGATGCTGGCGATTGGCGTGATTGCGTATCAGCGAACGAAAAATTCGTCGGATTACTTTTTGGGCGGTCGCTCGCTTGGCCCTTGGCCGGCGGCGCTATCGGCTGGGGCATCCGACATGAGTGGCTGGTTGCTGCTGGGTTTGCCTGGCTATGCCTACGCAGCTGGTATTGAAGCGTTTTGGTTGGCAGGTGGTCTTCTTGTCGGGACATGGCTCAACTGGCTAATCAACGCCAAACGCCTACGCACCTACTCGATTACAACCGATTCTCTAACGCTACCTGAGTTCTTGTCACGTCGTTTCAATGACAACTCAAAATTGATTCAGGTGATTTCCGCATTTTTCATTCTGCTGTTCTTCCTTTTCTATACCAGCTCTGGCTTGGTCGCGGGCGGAAAACTGTTTGAAACCGTGTTTGGTTTGGATTACACCATGGCGGTGATCATCGGTACGGTGTGTGTGGTCTCTTACACATTGTTTGGTGGCTTCCTAGCGGTCTCTTGGACGGATCTGGTTCAGGGGCTGTTGATGGCGGCTGCGTTAATGATCGTTCCCGTTGTGGCTATGGAGGGTGGGTTCTCTGATGTTGCTGCTCAGCTCAATAGCATCAACCCGGAACTCCTGACACTGTGGAATGACTCCAAAGGCGAGCCACTCTCTGCTATCGCGATCATTTCGCTTGTGGCATGGGGCTTGGGCTACTTTGGTCAGCCACACATTTTGGCGCGTTTTAAAGCATCTCGCAGCAACAAAGACCTGACGACGGCACGCCGTATCGCGGTGATCTGGACAGGCTTATCTATGGCTGGCGCGCTTTTGGTGGGGATGGTCGGGCTTATCTACGTGACCAATACCGGTGGAAATGTGGATGATGGCGAAACCATCTTCATGTTGTTGGTTAACGCCATATTCCACCCAGTGATTGCCGGTATCCTACTGGCCGCGATTCTTGCGGCGATCATGAGTACAGCGGACTCTCAGTTACTTGTGTCTTCATCGGCGCTAGCGGAGGATTTCTACAAACAAGTGTTTAAGAAAGATGCCAGCTCTGAAGAGATTGTGATGGTTGGACGCGTTGCGGTTGTCGGTATTTCGATTGTCGCCCTCGTACTGGCGATGACACCCGACAGCTCTGTACTGGGTTTGGTCTCTTACGCATGGGCAGGCTTTGGCGCGGCATTTGGCCCTGCACTAGTATTGAGCTTGTACTGGTCGCGCATGAATCGCAATGGCGCGTTGGCGGGTATCATTGTTGGCGGTGTGACAATCGTGGTTTGGAAGCAATTGTCTGGCGGTTGGTTCGATGTGTATGAAATCGTTCCAGGAATTGTGTTCTCTACCCTATCGATCGTGATGGTGAGTCTATTGAGCGCAGAGCCTGAAGAGTCAGTAAAAGTACAATTTGCTGACTATGAGAAACAGCTGCAAACCCTTGATTAATCAATCACCACTCTAGTGTCTAAAGCCCTGTCCGCAGGGCTTTAGACATTTTCCAGTCTATTATTTGTACACAGCTCACATTTTTTAAACTAAAGTTTGAGAACTCGGAACTCTGTCATTAAAACTATGTCGATTAAATGGAACGCATAGAAAAGGAGAGAGGACAATGCCACAAATGTACTGCCATTGCTGCGATAAGGTAACAGCGCACAAAGCGGTGATGAAACGATGTGATGAAAACCATGATTCCGTCGTAAAAAGTTTGGCGTGTTTTTTCTCTACTCTTTTTAAAGGCGCACACTACGTGAAAATGGAGCAACAAAGCTTCTGTCGCGTCTGCAACACCCAAGCGACCCATGTCCCTTCGAACCGAGATTTCGACCACGCAAAAGCGGCGTAAGACTCAGACTTTATTTATGTTCGTTGTATAATCCAGCTCGATTGGAATCAAAGCGAGACTGGAGACGCAATGGAATTAGACCGAATAGACAAAGAAATACTGCGCGCCTTAAACATTAAGGGTCGATTGCCCATTGTTGAATTGGCGAAGCAGGTGAATCTCACTACCTCTCCTTGTTCCGATCGTGTGAAACGCCTTGAGAAAGAAGGCTATATCAAAGGCTATCATGCCGAACTCAACCCAGAAAAGTTGGGCTTAGATGTCCAGGTTTTCATCCATATTCGTCTTGATCAAACCAGTTTCTCTATTTTTGATAAATTTGCCCAAGCTGTGGCCGATATTCCGGAAATCGAAGAGTGTTACTCCTTGTCTGGTGACTTTGACACCATGATCAAAGTACGAGTGAAAGACATGAAGGCTTATCAGAGTTTCATGTCGAGCAAGATGGGGACATTACCGGGTGTGATTCAAACCCGCAGTGAAGTGGTGATTGAAGAGCACAAAACCAGCTTTGGCATCAATCCAGATCTTATCGCGAAATTGTAAACGGGGCGCTTGAAGCCCCCCGTTTTCCCTAAGCCCGTTTTTCCTTAAGATAGGACTGTGCTTAGCCGTCATTACGTTCGGAAAGCTTCTCCAATCCTAGTACCAACCCAACGGCACAAAGCATGAGCACAATCGCCAACAGCCACTGTGAGGACTGGGCAGTTAACGCTTCAAATTCAAACGGTGAAAGGTTGTGCTGCACCAAGGGTACTTGTTCGCCCTTCGAGTTCACTCGCCAACTGATGGTCTCTTTCCATGGCCAGACTTTCGGCAGTGTGCCGAGCATAAGGCCGGTCAGAAAGACCAAAGTGAAGTCCCGAAAACGTCGCAATAGCCAAGATAACAGATGTGAAAAGCTCAATATGCCGACCACACACCCAGTGAGGAACAGTGCCAGGATAGGCAGATCGAAAGCTTTGACCGCGCCGAGTACTGGCGCGTACATGCCAAGAAGTAGCAGGATGAAGCTGCCGGAAATACCGGGCAGAATCATCGCACAGATGGCGATGGTGCCCGCTAAGAACACGTTGAGGTGGGTTGGTTCAAGCTGCAAGGGCTGTAACACTGTGATGCTGTAGGCAAACCCTACGCCAAACGCGAGAAAAACCAGTCGATTGAGCGATCTATGTTGCACCTGCTTAAGCATGTGTACCACTGACACTAAGATTAAACCAAAGAAGAACGACCAGAGTGGGATAGGGTGATAGGTTAACAGCCAAGAGATCACTTTGGCTAAGGTGGCGATGCTGGTAAATACCCCAGCAAACAAGCTGATGAGGAAAAGGCCATTGATATGAGAAAACGCCGCGGCGATGCCTTCACGCTTCACCACACCGATTAGACTTGGGTTAATACGTCGAATGCTTTCGAGTAGAGTGTCATAGATGCCGGTGATAAAGGCAATAGTGCCGCCAGAGACGCCCGGGACGACATCCGCGGCGCCCATCGCTAACCCTTTTAAAAATGTAGAAAAATAGCTCATTGTTTATGGTCACTTATTCTGTGTGGCGAGAGTATAACGCCTAAGGCGTTGGAGTTAAATTATCGCGCTATGTATAGCGCTGACTATGTGGAAAAAACATCAATAGCCACCATTGATAAAATTAAATATAAGAGATCAGTTTCTTATTGAAATGCACATTGTTTGCATTATGCAATTGCACTTTGCAAAAATGCAATCAAAGCCTGACAAGAAGTGCGATATAACAGGCTAAAACGGCCAATATAAACTTGGCATGCATCATGCATTTATATTATTGACCCTTCTTAAGCCGAGGGTCACCTAGCCAACTGACGTTGTTAGTGAATGAATTTTGTTCACAATACATATAAGCCAAGCGCACGATTGCGGTTGGCTCTTTTTTTGCCTTTTTTCCGGAAAAACTCGACAAATCCCCACTTTTTTCTCCATAATGGCCGCTTTTATTGCACAAAGACGGTAGTTTTTACGACCGATTGTCAGTCGATATCGTCTTTATCCAGTTGTTTCACTAGAGGAAAAGTACCCACGTCATTAAGGAAGATGGCATAGCAACGTCAAAGAGGTGATATGAATCCAATAATCTCCGTTGGGCCATTAGAGTCGTTCTTAGTCGCAATCAGTGTGTTGTTTCTCGGCCAGTTTATCAATGCTCGTCTTCCTATCTTGCAGCGTTTTAATATCCCTGAACCCATTGTAGGCGGGCTTGTGGTGGCGCTCATCATTACCGTGCTGCATTTCAACCACGTCGATGTGACCTTCTCTTTACCGCTGCAAAAAATCTTCATGTTGATGTTTTTTGCCACCGTCGGCCTAGCGGCCAACTATACCCAATTGATGAAAGGTGGGGCGAAGGTCTTTTTGTTTCTTGCGATCGCCTCTTTTTACATCGTGATTCAAAATGGCGTAGGTATCTCATTGGCGACCGCGCTTGGTCTTGATCCTCTCATGGGTCTTATCGCCGGTTCGATAACTTTGTCGGGTGGACACGGCACAGGGGCGGCTTGGTCGCAAACCTTCTCCGAAAGCTTTGGACTACCGAACACTTTAGAAATCGCGATGGCGTCAGCAACGTTTGGGTTGATCATTGGTGGCATTATTGGCAGTCCTGTGGCTCAGAAGCTGATTAATAAACACCAGATTGAATCTCAATATGGCTGTGGCGGCCACACACACGAGAAGTTTCCTGATCTTGTCACCTATAACGAGTACGAAGAGGACAAGGTCAACGCGAAAAAAGTGGTGGAAGTGCTCTTTATCTTACTGCTTTGTGTGACGGGGGCTAAATACCTAGAGCAGTGGGTCAGCGAGTTGGCGATCTCTTGGTTGATGATTCCCGATTTTGTTTATGCGTTGTTTATCGGTGTGTTTATCACCAATATTCTCGAAGTCACTAAAACTCACAAAGTGGACACCGAAACCGTCGATATCCTAGGGACTGTATCGTTGTCGCTGTTTTTGGCGATGGCGCTGATGAGCTTAAAGTTGTGGAACATCTTTGATTTGGCGCTGCCGTTTTTGCTGATTTTAGCCGTGCAATCGGTGATTCTCGGCCTGTTTGCTTATTTCGTGACGTTCAAGGTGATGGGAGCAAACTACGATGCGGCAGTGATTGCTGGCGGCCATTGTGGTTTTGGGCTCGGCGCGACCCCCACCGCCGTCATGAATATGGGCTCGTTGGTCAATAAATTTGGCCCATCCCCTCAAGCCTTTATGGTTGTGCCGATTGTCGGCGCGTTTTTTATCGATATTGTCAATTTGGTCATTCTGCAAGGCTATATCAGTTTTATCCGTTAGTAGAATGAGTATGAAAAGACCCAGCCGTGTTACCACGCTGGGTCTTTTTTAATTGTTTTATCTCAAGGTGAGCTTGGTGCCGTCGAACTTCAGTTTACCGAGCAGGTTTTTCGCGTTTTCTGCCCCTAATTCAGTAAAGGCAACACCATATCGAGAGTAATGGTGTGAGCGCTGAAGATTGCAGATCTTGCCAAACAAAGGCTGAAATTCAACCCCTTTACCACTTTGCACCATCACATTTAGAGATACTTCTTCTCCGACTTGGAATGAACGGCTCAGTGGCGCGGTAATGAATCGGCAACCGCCTTTGGAGAGATCGCGAATTTCACCGTCCAGCCGATGGGACTGTGCAATCACTTTGACCGCGAGGTTGACATCGTAGCGTGGCTCTTTTCGAAGTTGGGTGACCTCCATGGTCTGTGGTATGGAAAGCGCAACCATAGGCACAGGGGACACCATAACGTGCAGGAGTTGTGAGCGGAAGTGGATCAGCGCTCCTTCGCCACGGGGTGAGATGGCTCTCACTGTCGCCCAAAATCCTTCTTGGAAGAAATAGTCAAGGTCATCGTCGGAGACCTTGGGTAACTCGGCTAACACATAGTTATCAGAGTGCGAACCGATGAACGCGGTTTTACAGCGAAATGTCGTGCCCACTGGAGTCGTGATGCCGATGGTTAATTCTCCACCATGCTCAACCATGGCTAGAGCGTCCGAGCTCTTAATTATGGATTTATTTTTGTCTTTGATTTTCGAACCCGAATGTCGTTGTTGTTTTAACACTGCCTGAGATGTCATCTAGCCTCCTGCTTGCCGCTTTTTAGTTGTTTTTGCGGTCAGCATCATATTTTTTCGAAAATCATGTCAGAATGTTTCCGAGAGTCTTAGATTTTATTCACGCTTGAAGGATTGTTCAAACATCTATTTGCGGTAAAATTATGAGCCAAGTAGCATTTTTAGGAGTAATTATGCAGGAAAAACTGATTTTCGATGAGTCGAACTGTCAAATTCGTGTTCACCTTGAAGGGGAAGAGTACGCACTAGTTCGTTACCATAAAGTGGCAGACGTCTATCACATTACGTCAACGAAAGTGCCTGACGCGCTGCAAGGGCGAGGTTATGGCAAGGTTATGATGGAAGCGATCCTTCCCCTGTTTGCGGAGCGAAAGCTAAAAATTCACCCGGTCTGCAGCTACGTTGTCCACTACCTTGAGCGTCACCCTGAGTGGCAACATTTAGTGGCGTGAGATGTTAATCGGTTTTGACTCTCGCCATATAGTCAGTATCAATGTACTGACCGTGGCGAGGTGCGGGACTGGTAAAGTCGCCAGTTTGCGATTAATGTAACACTTATTTCACATCAACATGTACGGCTTATGAATCGCTCTGCCTCTTGGAAAACTCCACAAAACTTTCTGCTGCTCATTTCTATTGTTGTGCCCATCGCCTTTTCAAGCTGGATGGCACTATTAAACAACTTTGTGATCGAGAAGGCCAATTTCGATGGTGCAGACATCGGCCTATTGCAAAGTGTGCGTGAAATACCGGGTTTCTTAGCGTTTACCGCAGTGTTTGTTTTGCTGTTTGTCCGTGAGCAAAAGTTCATGTTGATCTCTTTAGTGGCGTTAACACTGGGCACCGCGATTACGGGATTCTTCCCCTCCCTATTTGGCCTATTGATGACCACGTTACTGATGTCGACCGGCTTTCACTACTTTGAAACTCTAAAACAGTCGCTCTCCCTGCAATGGTTAAATAAAGACGAAGCACCAGAAATGCTCGGCAAGCTGATATCGGTTGGCGCGCTTGCCTCTCTGGTTACCTACGGCGCGCTCTGGCTGTGTTTGGAAGTGTTCGCGATGGAGTTTAAATGGGTGTACCTGCTGTTTGGCGGCGTCGGGCTGGTGTTGGTCGCTTGGATGGCGTTCGCGTTTCCTCAATTTGAAGCACAAACCCCGCAAAATAAGAAGTTGGTGCTGCGCAAACGCTATTGGCTCTATTACGCATTGACGTTTATGAGCGGCGCTCGTCGCCAAATCTTTACCGTTTTTGCCGGCTTCCTTATGGTGGAGAAGTTTGGCTACTCGGCAGCCGATATTACCATGCTGTTTTTGATCAACTATCTGTTTAACTTCCTGTTTGCTAAACGTATTGGTCGCTTTATTGGCCATGTGGGCGAGCGCAAAGCCTTGATGTTTGAATATGTCGGCTTGATTGGCGTGTTTGTCGGCTACGCCCTAGTGCAAAGCGCAGAGTGGGCCGCCGCTTTGTACGTGATTGATCATCTCTTTTTTGCTTTGGCATTGGCGATAAAAACCTATCTGCAGAAAATTGCCGACCCTGCTGATATGGCTTCAACTGCGGGCGTCTCCTTTACGATTAACCATATTGCTGCGGTTGTCATTCCAGTGACCTTTGGCTTTATTTGGCTTGTCTCTCCCGCTGCGGTGTTTTACATCGGTGCGGCGATGGCAGGGGTATCACTACTGTTATCTTTAAACATTCCCGCCAAGCCTGAAGAAGGGAATGAAGTTCGACTATTAAGATGGAGCTAGCGCTGTGAAACAAGAGGCGACCTCACTCAACCAAAATATCGTTCCTATGTATCCGACGTTGAAAGCGTTGGATGTCGACGCGCTGGCGCCCGGTGAGCACAAACTGTGGTTTGCGGTGGCGACCGACGCGGTGGGCCACGCTCAAACTTTACCCGTTAGAGTGTTCAAAGGTGAGCAAGCGGGCAAGCGCGTCATGATCACGGCCGGCGTTCATGGCGATGAACAAAACGGCATCTTGACTGCACAAAGTTTGGCAAGAGCCTTAGTGGGCAAGAAGTTAGCCGGCACGGTGACCATAGTGCCAACGGTCAACCTCTCGGGTATCGAGCGACACAGCCGCGACTTTCACTCCGCCGCGCCAGACAGCTCTTCTGCTAACCTTAATCGTCTGTTTCCCGGTAGCGCGGAGGGGGACGATGCCAGTCGCTATGCCTTCAGCTTGTGGGAAAACTTGCTCAAACCCAACGCAGATCTGGCGATTGATCTGCATTCGCAAACCAGCGGCTCAGCGTATCCTTTGTATGTGTTTGCCGACTATCGCTTGGAAGAAGCCATTGCGATGGCAAGACTCGTCAATCCTGATGTCATTCTTGATGATCCCGGTGACCCGGGTATTTTGGAAACCGTCTACAACCGCGCGGGGATCCCATCCATTACGATTGAAGTGGGTGTGGGGCGTTACACCGACATCGACATGGTTGGAAGAGCGACGCAAGGCGTGCTGAACATTTTACGCGCCTATGAGATGTTGGATGAGCCCGTATCACGCAGTGAAACTCCCTGCGTGGAAGGGAAAAAGATCGTCAGTATTCGCGCCAACCAGGGCGGATTTGTCCTGTGTCACGTGCCTTTGCTGGCCAAAGTTGAAGTCGGTCAGTCGCTGGCGACGCAATATGACAGTTTTGGCGACGTGGTGGATGAATACGTCGCGCCAGTCTCGGGGACGGTGATCAGCCACAATGTTGAAGCGGTTCGTGCGCCGGGGTCACTTGTCGTGCGCTTGATTTGCTGAGGGTGCAATACCCTTAGTATCTACCCGTGGTTAATCTGGCTATTCACCGCTATGATGAGTAAAACCCATGACATAGGAAACGTCACCATGATAGAGATCGGCCAAACTATTCCAGAAGCGGTACTGAGTGAGCTTACGAGCGATGGAATGGTGTCACACTCAACTTCTGAACTATTCGCAGGTAATAAAGTGGTTCTGTTTGCAGTACCTGGCGCATTTACGCCGACCTGCTCTGAAGCGCACCTTCCCGGTTACGTTGTGCTCGCAGACAAGATCAAAGCTCAAGGCGTTGACTTGATTGCTTGTGTCTCCGTCAATGATGCCTTTGTGATGCACGCATGGGGCGAAGCGCAAAACGCCACCGAAATTATGATGCTGGGCGATGGTGATGCAAGCTTCACCAAAGCGTTAGGGCTTGAGAAAGATACCGCTTCATTCGGTGGTCTGCGTTCACAACGCTATGCGATGGTGATCGACAATGGCGTTGTCACCCAACTCAACGTTGAAGAGCCAAGCAAGTTTGAGGTAAGCAGCGCTGAAGCAATTCTCGACACGCTGTAATCAACGGCCTTATTGAACGATGGCCCGCATTGCGGGCCATTTTTTTACACGCCTTTCATTTCCCTTGTACCATCACCCCAAGCTTTTTGCCCATCCGATACAAATTCCCGCGATCCATTTGAAGAAACTCGGCCGCTTTTGACCAGGTGCCGTTGGTGACGTCAAGCGCATGAACAATCAGATCTTTTTGATAGGCTTCGACAAGTTCGCGCATTGGCTGGCTCTCTTTAGGTAAAAAATGCGGTTGTGATGCGGTGTTGTAGGTGGTTAGCCCAGTATCAAAGTGGCTCGGTTGAATAATGTGTTGCTGCTGCTGGATGCAGCGCAGGGCCGCTCGTGTGAGGGTGTGTTCTAGCTCTCGGACGTTGCCTGGCCAGGTCTGTTTTTCCAGCACGAGAATGGATTTGGGATGCAGATGCAAATTAGGAATGTGGAACTGGTTGCGAACCTTCTCCAACAAATACCCCGCTAGCACCGCAATATCGCCTTCGCGTTTGCGAAGCGGAGGAATGTCAATAGGGAAAACGTTCAGGCGGTGGAATAGATCGGCGCGAAACTGACCCGTATTGACCGCCTTGTCCAGATCGCGATTGGTGGCGGCGATGATGCGCACATTGACCAGCAAACGTTGATCGCTGCCGACGCGTTGCACTTCACCTTGCTGGAGCACACGTAATAGTTTGGCTTGCAGCGTTAACGACAGTTCTCCGACCTCATCGAGAAACAGCGTGCCACCATCGGCTAGTTCAAATTTCCCCGCTCGGCGCTGACTGGCTCCGGTATAAGCGCCTTTGACATGACCAAACAATTCGCTTTCAGCCAATCCTTCTGGCAAGGCGGCGCAGTTGACGTAAATCATCGGTTTGTCTGCGCGATGACTTTGCGCGTGGACACTGTGCGCTACCAACTCTTTACCCACACCCGTTTCTCCGGTGATCAACACAGCGTAATCCGATTGCGCCACGGTTGAGATGTTGGTTTTTAGCTGGCGTATTTGGGGGCTGATGCCCATCATCTCACCCGTCTGCGATCGTGCTTGTTGGATGAGCGTCTGCGTCACCGACTTCTGTTTCTGATTTTGTGCTTTGAGCGCATTCATCTGCGAGATATTACGTAGTGTCGCCGCCGCGAGCGCGGCAAAGGTTTCAACCGTGACAAAATCGATGCTGTCAAACGCGCCGACCGTGAGTGAATCTAAAGTTAAGATGCCAACCAATTGCCCCTCCACATACAAGCTGCAACCCATGCAGTCATGGACATCCAAATCATTCTCTGCGCTGAGCATGATGCCGCTGAACGGGTCGGGTAACTCACATTGAGCATCAAAACGCACCGGGGAGGTGCTTTGCATGATGGATTGAAGTCTGGGGTGGTTTTTCGAATAGAAACGGCGACCAAAGATGCTCGCCGCAATGCCTTTAACCGCGACGGGTGTCAGCAGCCCATCCTGATCGAGAATGAACAGCGCACTCGCATCACAGGGAAAGACACGGTCAACACCGTCAATTAAGACTTGATATTGACGTTCACTGTTTTGGCTAGAACTGAGGTTAAGGGCAATATCGAGTAAAACGCGATTGAGTTTATCTTGCATGGTTGTCATTTTGTCATATCGGCATGCAGGAAGTGTAGCACTGCGATGTTGTTTTAACATCAACAATGTCATTGGGTTGTTTAGCCCAGTTTAAACTTCTCCCGATACTGCTGAGGAGACACGCCGACTAAACGACGGAAGTGGTGGCGCAGCGTGACGGCGCTGTCGAACCCCGATTGTTGGGCAAGTTGCTCAATGCTTAGCGGCTCGGTTTCCAATAACCCTTTGGCGTGTTCGATGCGCTGCTTGATCAGCCAGGCTTTAGGGGAGAGGTTGAAGCTTGAGCGAAACTTTCTATCAAACGTGCGCCGCGACATATTGGCGTGGCTTGCCCATTCGTCGACGCTGATGGCTTGACTGAGGTGTTCATTCGCCCACTCAACGGCGTTGGAAAACGAGCTCGGCACTTTGAGCATGGGCGTTTCGACATATTGTGCTTGTCCGCCGGTGCGATGTGATGAGACAACCAAGCGCTTTGCGACTTGGTTGGCGATTTGGTAACCAAAATCTTCGCGTATGATCGCCAGTCCTAAATCGAGCGCAGAAGCGCTGCCAGCGGCGCAGCCTATTTGCCCCTCCAACACATACAGCACGTCCGATTGATAGTCCACATCGGGAAATTGTTCACGAAACTTGCTCTCGTACATCCAATGCGTGGTGGCTTTTCTACCGGCGAGCAGCCCTAATCTGGCCAGCAAAAATGAGCCAGAGCAAAGAGACAGCACTCGCTTACCTGCGTTAACAAAACGCGTTACTTCTTTCGCAATCAGCGGTGGGATGGTGTCATCCCCTGTTGGCCAACCGGGAATGATCAAGGTGTCAAACGGCTCAAGCGAGCTTGCTGATTCAGTGACCAAGGTCATGTTGCCTGTGGTCTGAATTGGCGCGTCTTCCAGTGTGATGACTTGGGTATCGTACCATTCTTTGAATTCCGGTCTTGGCAGGGCAAACAGTTCAACCGCGCAGGAGAGCTCAAATAAAGTCACGTGCTGATGGGCCAATATTGCAACGCGCACTGTTTTGGTCTGATGTGCGTAGGGTTTTGCAGTGAATCCCTGTTTGTCGGTGCTCATTATTTACCTCCAGCTGAATGCAGCTTTTGGCTTATTATTAACGCATGTTGGCTTTTAAGCCAGTGGCGAGGTCGATAATTTGTGCGGATAATGGTGCTAACCTCAATAAACAAGGAAGAGAGCCATGAGCGCAGTATCAAGAGTACCGGCAGCGAGCAGTGAGGCAGCGTTGCGCCATTTTGAGTCGTTAATGCAGTTTGAGACCGATTGCTGGGACGTGCACCATGCGATAAGTAACGGATTACAAGATTTCGTTCTTATCGATGTGCGCGGTGAGGCGCTGTTTGACGCAGGGCATATTGAGGGCTCGGTATCGATTCCCCATGCTCGATTGAATGAACGTACGTTGGCTCACTACCCGCAAGAGACGCTGTTTGTCGTGTATTGCGCAGGGCCACACTGCAATGGCACTGAAAAAGCCGCCGTTCGTTTGGCTCGTCTCGGCAGGCCAGTGAAAAAGATGATTGGTGGTGTAACAGGTTGGCAGGATGAAGGCTTTGCTCTGGTCGCGGGCTCGAAGAGCGAGCGGCAAAATGCATCCTATGCATAACATGAGTGTAGAAATGTCATTTGAGTCATGGTGCGCGGCGCTCTACACTCCGCGCTCTTTTTACTGTCACTGAGGCTGAAACGTATGCTTTTTTCATCCCTTTTATCGCAATCACTCAGTGCTCAACTTGTGAGAATGACCTTAGTGCTTGTACTTGTCTTGGTGGGTGTTCACCATTCCCCCTCCTTGCTTAGTACGCTGGCCGAACAAGCGATGGCACTGGGGTGTCATGGACAAGAGCTTGAGTTCGATGATGCTTCAAGCCAAGACCCACGTGCATCAAGTCACGGCAATAGTCATTCTCACCACCATCATTAAGGGCAACAATAATGAGTGTATTTCGATTTCCACTGATGGTTTGGCTGGGCATTGCCATTCTCATCATCTGTTTGGGTATTCGCCAATCGTTCGGCATTTTTATGATGCCTATTTCAGAGCACTTTACGGTCGGTCGAGAGTTTTTTAGTTTCGCGATTGCCCTACAAAACCTGCTATTTGGGGCGTTTCAGCCGTTTGTTGGGATGGCCGCTGATCGCTTCGGCGCCAAACGTATTATTGTTGGTGGCGCTCTGGCCTATGGATTGGGGCTTTATTTGACCTCGATCGCCACTGTGCCTAGCGTGTTGTATCTCTCATTGGGTGTGTTGGTTGGCCTTGGCCTTAGTGCAACCAGTTATGTGATTGTGCTCGGGGCCGTCGCCAAAGTGGTCCCCGCACAGCACGCGGCCAAAGCGTTTGGATTGACGACCGCCGCGGGCTCGTTTGGCATGTTTGCGATGATCCCGGGCGCTCAAGCTCTGCTGTCTGATTTTGGCTGGCAAGGCGCGATGCAGGTGTTTGCGCTGCTCTGTTCTACTATGGTGGCTTTTGCTCTGTTTATGAAAACGCCTAAAACGAGTGCGGCGACCACTCAGGTGGCGGATGAGCAAAACCTTAAACAGGCACTGAAAGAGGCCTTCTCCCACAAGGGATATTGGCTGATCCATGGTGGCTTCTTTGTTTGTGGTTTTCATGTGATGTTCATTGCAACCCATTTGCCCAGTTATTTGGCAGATAAAGCCCTGCCTGCGTCTACGGCAGCGATGGCGCTGGCGTATGTCGGTATCTTCAATATTTTTGGTTCGTACTTTTGGGGCGTACTGGGTGATAAATTCAGCAAACGCCACGTGATGGCGGCTTTGTATGTTATGCGCACCATAGTCATCGCGGGGTTTGTCACTTTGCCTGTTACCGAATCGACGGCGGCGCTTTTTGGCGGGGCGATCGGCTTTGTATGGCTAGGGACTGTGCCGCTGACGTCGGGCTTAGTTCGGCAGATCTTTGGCGCGAAATACCTTTCCACCTTGTATGGGTTGGTGTTTTTCAGCCACCAAGTCGGCAGCTTTCTTGGCGCGTGGGTGGGCGGTCGAATTTATGACTACTACGGCTCTTACGATCCGATTTGGTGGTCGACCGTGGTCTTGGCTTTTGCTGCGGCATTGATTCATTTGCCGATCAACGACAAGCCTGTGGCAAGATTGGCCGCTGTAAGCTGATCCATCCGCTCAAACTAATCCATAATAGTAGAAACAGCGTATTGAATAGGAGTGAATGATTTTATGGAGCAAGGCTTTGTCACTCCCCACATCTCGAAGAGGGTTGTACTGGTTTCACAATGATTTTCGTCTGACAGACAACCCATTACTTCAAGCCGCAGCAGAGCAGGTCGATGAGATGCTTTGCGTCTGCAGCCCGCCTCAGATGACCCATTTCCTCTCTCGCTTTTCTCAGCAGTGCCAGTTGGGAGCGAGCAGAGAGGCTTTTTGGTCTCAATCGGCCAGCGATCTGGCGGCCAGTTTGGCTAAATTAGGTCAAAGCCTCTATTGTTTGCCTGATCTTAGCGCCGCTTCGCTCGCAGCTCTCATTCGAGAGCAGGGCATTACCCACCTTTATTGTCAACGTTTTGCGGGTATAGATGAGCAGCGCATAGTGGATGCGTTGCAAGCAACGTGTCCTGATCTCAATATCATCCAAAGAGAGAGTGGCCACATACTTGATGGATCTGAGCTGCCTTTTTCACTCGCCGAACTGCCTGCCACTTTTAGCCGATTTCGAAAGCGTGTCGAACCCCTTGCAGTGCCAGTGCCCTTGCCTGCGGTTGAGACATTGCCAAGTGTGATTGAGGTCGATTACCCACTAGTGACGACGAGTCCCTGCCAAAGCGGGCAGTTTCTGGGGGGAGAGGGCGCGGCGCTAGCCCATTGTGACGATTACTTTTCGACGTCCAACGCGAGTCACTATAAAGCGACCCGCAATGGCCTTGAGGGCATGGCTTATTCGACCAAGTTCTCACCGTGGCTCGCTCAAGGTTGTCTCAGTGCACGGACCATTTTGGCCAAACTGGCGCAGTATGAGGCGGCTCATGGAGCCAACGAGTCAACCTATTGGATTACGTTTGAGTTACTATGGCGTGACTACTTCTACTGGTATGCAAGATTGCATCGTCAGCGTTTATTCGCTTTTCGAGGTATCACAGATCAAGCCCCGCTCACGTCGTTTTACACGGAGCGCTTTGCGGCGTGGATAGCAGGGGAGACGCCTTATGCGATCGTTAACGCATGCATGAAACAGTTGCGTGCGACAGGGTATATGTCCAACCGCGGCCGTCAACTAGTGGCGAGCTGTTTGGTTCATGAGTTGGGTATGGATTGGCGTTATGGCGCTGCGTATTTTGAAACGCAGTTGGTGGACTACGATGTAGCCTCAAACTGGGGAAACTGGCAGTATCTTGCGGGCGTCGGAGCGGATCCACGCAGCGGACGTCAATTTAATCTCGAGAAACAGACCCAAACTTACGATCCTGACGGTGAATTTATCCGCCGTTGGCAAGGGGCACCCTCGCACTCGTGCTTGGATGCCTTCTCGCGCTTAGATGCCTTCTCGCGCTTAGATGCCTTCGATTACAATGGTTGGCCGATTGAGGATAGCGGGGAGGGGAGATAAGTGAACTATTCCTGTGTTCGGCTCATTTTGGGTGACCAGTTAAATCATCAGCACGCTTGGTTTGCACAGAAAGAGGAAGGGGTGCTTTACCTCATCGCAGAGCTGCATCAAGAAGCCCACTACACCCGTCATCATAGCCAGAAAATCGCGGCTTTTTTTGCCGCAATGACGAACTTTGCACGTGAGTTGCAAGAAGCGGGGCATCACGTGGTGCATCTGACCCTCGATGACACTGAGCCCTACAAAGATCTGCCCTCACTCATTACGCATTGGGTCGAGCGGGTGAATGCCGAGACGTTCGAGTATCAAAGGCCGAATGAATACCGACTGATGCGGCAGCTCGAACTGTTGTCACTGCCTCAATGTAAAGTGCGCTGTGTCGAGAGCGACCACTTTTTGCTGCCATTTGATGAGATTGGCGACTATTTTAAGTCGGGTAAAGCGGTCAAGATGGAAAATTTCTACCGCAAAATGCGCCAGCGCTTTGATATTTTGATGGACGCAGACAAACCCGTCGGTGGGCAGTGGAATTTTGATGGCGACAATCGCAATAAGCTCAAAAAGTCCGATATTGAGGCGCTGCCGAGACCTCTGCTGTTTGCCAACGATGTCACATCGATCAATGAGCGTATCAAGCGTCATCAAATCCCGACGATCGGGCAGCAGCAAGAGCGTCTTGTCTGGCCGATATCTCGTCATCAAGGCTTGAATTTGTTGGCGCACTTTTGCCGAATGTGTCTACCGCTCTTCGGTCGCTTCCAAGATGCGATGACCGATCAGCATCTTAGCCAATGGAGCCTCTACCACAGCAGACTCTCTTTTGCGATCAACACTAAAATGCTCACCCCAAGGGAGGTGGTGGACGCGGCGTTAGAGAGTTACCACCAGAGTCAGCGCAGTGACAACCCGATTACGCTGGCGCAGATCGAAGGTTTTGTCCGTCAGATCATCGGGTGGCGCGAGTATATGCGCGGTATTTATTGGATCAACATGCCAACCTACGCGACGCTCAATGAGCTGCAAGCCCAGCGCCCCTTGCCGAGCTACTTTTGGCATGGCCGCACTCAGATGAAGTGTATGCATGCCTGTATTGGTCAATCGCTTGAGTGGTCTTACGCCCATCATATTCAACGCTTGATGGTCACGGGCAATTTTTGCTTGCTGGCTGGTGTTGCACCGGACGAGGTCGATGCGTGGTACCTTGGCATCTATATTGATGCCATAGAGTGGGTAGAGATGCCCAACACGCGCGGGATGGCGCTGTTTGCCGATGGAGGCATCATCGCCACCAAACCTTATTGTGCAAGCGGAAACTACATCAACAAGATGAGCGATTACTGCAAAGGGTGTCACTACGATGTGAAGCAACGCAGCGGAGAGAGGGCCTGCCCGTTTAATAGTTTGTACTGGCGTTTTATGTTGCTTCATCGTGAGCGTCTCAGTCGCAACCCACGCATCGGTATGATCTATCGCAGTTGGGATAAGCTGTCAGAGGCCGAGCAGGCAGAGGTGTTATCAACGGCGGAGCGTTACCTAGCGCAGATAGACGCGTTGTAACGCTGCACCTTGCAAGCAATGGGGTACTTAGCGTGATCTGTGGTATCTCCATGACGCTATCTCAGTTAAGATAAGTTATTGATTGATTATCAAAAGCGGTAAACACCGCTTTTTGCTTGTGTTGACCTATGTTTGCTGAGTGGATGACTTCAGAGGCGCTGATTGCGGCGCTGCTTATTTTTATTGGTTCTTTTGTCCAAACCGCCATCGGTTTTGGTTTGGCGATTGTGGCGGCGCCACTGCTGTTTTTAGTGTCACCGGATTATGTCCCCGCCCCGATCTGTCTCGTCGCGCTGTTTATTTCACTGCTGAATGCGCTCAAGCATCGCGCCAGTGTGGAAATTGGCGGTTTGAAAATGGCGTTGATTGGTCGTGTGCCGGGCTCTATCGCTGGTGGCGTGTTGCTGGTGATGGTCTCGACCGACATGCTCGCGCTTTGGCTCGGTTTATTAGTGCTGTTTGCCGTGGCGGTGAGTCTGCTGCCTTTTCGTATTGAGCCAACCCCCGTCAAAATGGGCATCGCAGGTTTCTTTTCTGGCTTTTTTGGTACTAGCAGCGCCATTGGCGGGCCGCCGATGGCGCTCTTGTTGCAGCATCAAGAAGCAAACCAGTTGCGTGGTAATCTCTCGGCCTTCTTTGTCTTTAGCTCGATCATTTCTTTGATGATTCAAATGCCAGCGGGCTTTTTGAATTGGCACCATGTCTGGATCACCGTGCCGCTGATCCCTGCCGCTTGGGTGGGCTACAAGCTAGCTCAGATGACGACGCATTCGTTACCCAAAGAGAAAATTCGCGTGGGCGCCTTATTGCTGTGCAGTATCAGTGGTATAACGGCCGTGTGGCAGGCGCTGGCCAGTTAATGAGCGTGCGAAGCGGTTTTGTGTTTGAATAGATGACCAACAGTGAGTGAGGAGATCTGAGAATGACTATGCTAAGAATGCTAGGCAATGTGATTTGGTTTGTGTGCGGCGGCGTCATTATGGGGCTGATGTGGTGGTTATTTGGTCTGCTGGCGTTCATCAGCATCATTGGCATTCCTTGGGGGCGTGCGTGCTTTGTGATGGGCAATTTTTCCTTTTTTCCGTTTGGCCAAGAGGCGATTTCCCGTGAAGAGCTGACCAATGAGGTCGACATTGGCACCAGTCCATTTGGGCTGGTGGGTAATATCATCTGGTTTCTACTGGCGGGGATTTGGCTTGCGATTGGTCATATCTGTTCTGCGGTGGCGTGCTTTATCACCATCATTGGTATCCCATTCGCGCTGCAACACCTGAAATTGGCGCTGATTTCGCTCGCACCGATTGGTAAAACGGTTGTGCCCGTCGAGCAAGCCGCTCGGGCACGCTATTCAAATCGCCCGTAGATTCCGCGAGTACCACTCACCAAAGAGCCCCACTTACTATATATAACAGTGTGTGGGGCTCTCTTTTTGACGCTCTCTTAGACGAACGGTTGGGAAAATGCGTCATTCGCTCAGTGACTCATTGGTCCGCCGTTATTTATTCGCCGTAGATGTCGAAGCTAAAGTATTTGCTGGCGATCTTGTCGTAAGTGCCGTTGGCGCGAATGGCGGCAATAGCTTGGTTAAACTGCTCGGCTAAGGCCGTGTCGCTTTGACGTAGTGCCAGTGCGGTGCCTTCACCAATGTAGGCTTTGTCAGTCACCGCTTCACCCACAAATTCAAACCCTGCACCAATCTCTTTGTCTAAGAAGGCAAGCGCGAGTTGATCTGAGTTACCAAAGGTGACGTCCAGACGACCGTTTTGCATGTCGATGTACACTTCATCTTGACCACTGTAGCGTTTGATTTCAGCCACATCACCAAACTTGTCCGTGACGTAACGGTCGTGAATCGTACCTGACTGCACACCGATCACTTTCCCTTTCAGTCCGGCTTGGCTGATCTCAATGTTGCCTTGCTTAGCGGTGACGAAACGTGCTGGCGTTTGGTAATACTTGTCGGTAAAGAGAATGCGCTTTTTACGCTCTTCAGTAATACGCATCGAGGCCATGATGACGTCCGATTTACGCGCGAGTAAGCTTGGAATTAACGCATCCCAACCTTGTGATACCCAAGTGCACTCCAGTTTTGCTTCAGCACATAGGGCATCGGCGATTTCAATGTCAAAACCTGCTGGTTTGCCATCGGCATCCATGTAGTTGAAAGGGGGATAAGTGAAATCAGACGCCAGACGCACGGTTTTCGCCAACGCTGGGGCGGTCATCATAGTGGCGGTGCAAGCAATGAGAGTAAGGAGTTTTTTCATCGTGGTTCCTTTTTATAATGGGTTACTGCGCCAAAGTGGCGGGGTAGCGACACATGAGCTCGGCAACTTCATCCATGCTTTGCTCTGAGCCGATGGTAATACGAACGCAATGCTTCAAACTTGGCTCATGAGCCTGATTGCGCGTGACCACGCCATGCTCGGCGAGGTACTGAAACAGATCCACACCGGGTTTGGTGCGAATTAGAACAAAATTTGTCGCGCTCGGATAGAGGGTCTCGATCCAGTTCAGTGAGTCAATGCGCGCGATAAAGCGCTGTTTGGTCTCAATCAGACGCTGAGTCGCCGCGGCGACTTTCTTTAGTCCCTCGTTGCTGAGCGCTTTAAGCACAATCTCCGCCGTGCTGTCAGGCATCGGGTAAGGAGGGACGAGCTTTTTCACATAGTCCATAACCGCGGGTTGAGCGATGATAAAACCACAGCGTACCGCCGCCAAACCGAAGGCTTTGGATAAGGTTCGGATGACGACTAGATGCGGATAGTGATCGATAAGGTCGACCACGCTCTCGCCAAGTTCAAACTCAATGTATGCCTCATCCACGACCACGATGGCGTCGTTCGCTGTATTTTCGAGCACGGTAATGATGTCTTGACGGGCGAGCAGTTGGCCCGTCGGATTATTCGGCGAGCAGAGAAAAATAAGGTTAACCTTTGGCACTGCGCATTTAATGCCTTCAACATCTAACGTAAAAGCATTGCCCATCAAAGGGACATCGATAGTGTCGACCGCGAAGGATTCGGCGCAAAACTCATACATGGCGTAGGTTGGCGAGCAAATCGCGATCTTGTCTTTACCTGGCTGGCAAAAGGTTCTGACCAATAGATCAATCGCCTCATCGGCGCCGCGCACGGCCATCACATCCTGATCGGTATTGCAGTACGCTTGGTAAGCGCGCGCGATGTCGTGAGGCAAGTAGTCAGGGTAGCGGGAGTAATCGGATTGTTGTTCATCAAAAAAGATCGGGGTCTCTAACTCGTTGGCGTTGAGCCACACGCGCCCATGACCACCTATGCGTCGAGCAGATTGATAAGGTATTAATTTTTTTATGCTCTCAGGCGCTAATTTATCCGCTAATGAATCCATTTACGTTCCTTTGACTGATTTTATAGTCGCTCATAATGAAAAATTATTTCTTATAAGCGGTTTGTATTGCCAATTTAGTCAAAAATGGGAGTTGGATGAAACGAAAATAATACATGATAGCTATGCATTTTTATCATGGCTTGTGCTAGGAGTTTTAACATGACCTGTGCTAGAGTCGTGGCATTCTGGCAGACAAGTATTGACGATGAATCATCGACTTCCTTCGACAAAAAATTTGCAAGCCTTCTTGGCAACGGCGGAGCATCTCAATTTTACTCATGCGGCGAGTGCGATGGCGATGACGCAAGGGGCGATCAGCCGTCAGATTCAGTCACTTGAATCCATGATGGGGGTGAGCCTGTTTTATCGCCACGCTCGCGGTTTGGCACTGACACCAGACGGACTCAAGTTTGTGCCACTGGCCGAAGCGGTTATTCACCAATTGCAAAATGCGGTGCGTGAGGTCGCAGAGAGCGCCAACCGCATTAAACTCAATGCACCTAGCTGTATCACCACGTTTTTGCTGGAAAAATTGACGGCGTTTCAGATTTCTCATCCGGATATTAATGTTGAGCTTACCTCGACCACCAAGCATCAGCTCCACCCTAACTTTGATAGTTTTGATCTGGTGATCATGTATGGCCGAGCGAGTGCGAGCAAGCGTGTGAGACAGGTGCTTTTGTTTGAGGAGCGCCTTTCCCCGGTTTGTGCACCGCAGATCTGGCACCAAGCGCAGCAAGAGGGGGGCGGTGATGCTTACCAGTCATTGCGGCGCGTTAACTGGCTGCACGCGAATGCGGAGCAATCCGATTGGCAGTTGTGGCTTGATAGTACTGGGTTAAGTCAACTGCGCGGCGCACGTAACCAAACCTTCGCCACTTTGGATCAAGCGATGAATGCCGCGCAACTGGGCTACGGGATGACGGTCGGCGATCTCACGCTGGCAGCGCGTCAAATCGAGCATCAGCAACTGATTCAGCCTTTTGAGCATGAGGTACTGTCCGGCAAAGGCTACTATTTGATCGCTCCCTCAGACAGCGACAATCCGAATTTGAGCGCCTTTGTTGAATGGTTGGCGTCGGTGAATACGCCTTAGTTTTTGGCCAGTGAGAGGTTAATACGCCTTGATACCGTAAGCGCGCAGTTTCGCGGGTAAGCACTCATCGAGTGTCTCGACCTCTTCTGGGTGTATCTCAATCAGTTCAAAACCGTGTTGAGCGTAGAGGGCGCGAAGGGTCTCACGTTGGTCATCTGGCATTGCGCCGCTGTCTGAGCCCCAATACTGGATATAGACGTTGCCTGTTGGCAGATAAAAATCGCTTAACACATCTTGCTCAATAGGCAGCGGTCTATCGTAGGCGTGGACAACGCCGTTCATGTACAGCCAGTTATCAATCAGTAGCTCACCTTTTGAGCGAACATAGTGCCCGTCTAAGGTGCGATGTTTAGCTTCAAACTTTTGCCGAAAGCTAGAGAGGGATTTATCCGTCGCGTGCACGTGTGCATCTTGACCGGAAAACTCGACCACCGTTTGCCTCAGGCGTTTGTTGCGCGCTATTGAGTCATGCCAGACGACAAATTTCTGGCCGCTCTGTTTATCCTCACGTTGGTAACCACCGACACTGAGCCCCGTCTGACTCACTTGCCAGCCTTGTTCGGTTTTTTGGATCCAACCGAGTTCTTGAAGCAGTTGATTGATTTTTTTCGCCGCCAGGGAAAAGCGCTCGCCAAGCTCGGTGGCGGTGAGCGTTTTGCCGCTGGTGGCGTTACTATCAATCAGTAGGTTGGTTGGCCAGACGATAAACTGGCCAAATTTGGGGTGGGTGGCGTAGTCACCACCAAACTTTTTGCCCAGCTCCGTTAGCACCCAACTCTCTTCATCACGATTGATGTAGCCAGCCAGTTTCAACTGATTGAACAAGGCTTTGGCGTCCAAGCCGCGCTGTTTTGCCAGCGCGGTAGTAGAGAGTTTGTCGGCCACTGGCTTAAATCGCCTTGTAGTGGAAAATCGCCATCGATCCTGGCGCGATCAGCACTTGTTTGTGATCAATGGTTTGATGCACTTCGTGCGAATCGGTGTTGCAGATCATCATCCACTCTTGTTGATTTTCTGCTGGCAAGGTAAAGCGCGCGGGCGCCGTGGTTTGGTTGATGCAGTAGAACAGCTCGTCACCTGCTTTGTCGATGCCCAGTTGCAAAGCGACGCAACTCAGTTGGTTCCAATCTTCATGTTCCATGAAGGTGCCATCAATGCGTCGCCACAGTACGCGGTTTTCATTGCGGGTATCGCCACTAAAGGCGCGAATGAACGGCACCATGTAAGTTTGACGCGCTTTCACCATTTGCGCCAGCCACTCACGAAAGCTCTGCTTTTCTTGGGTCATAGACCAATTGAGCCAACTAATTTCGTTGTCTTGGCAGTAGGCGTTGTTGTTGCCACCTTGGGTGTGAGAGAGGACATCGGCAGTCAAAATGTGCGGAATGCCGAAGGCGAACAGTAAGCTCGCCATGAAATTGCGTTTCTGCCGCTCGCGTTTTTCGATAATGCGCGGATTATCGGTTGGTCCTTCGATGCCATAGTTTGCGGAGCGGTTATCCCCGTGACCGTCCCGGTTCTGTTCGCCGTTGGCGTCATTGTGTTTTTGCTTGTAGGAGACCAAGTCCTGCATGCAAAAGCCATCATGATAGGTGATGTAGTTAACGGTCAGTTTATAGGGCCAATTCGCCGCGCTGTAGAGGTCACGCGAGCCCATAATGCGCGTCGCAAACTCTTTCATAAAGCCTTGGTCACCGCGCCAAAAGCTGCGGGTGATGTCTCTTAGGCGATCGTTACACTCATTCCATCCAAGCGGAAAATTCCCCACTTGATAGCCGTTCGGGCCAATGTCCCAAGGTTCGGCAATCAGCTTCACCTCACGCAAGATGGGATCTTGGGCAACGGCTTTAAAGAAAGCGGTATTAGGATTAAAGGCTTCACGTTCACGACCCAAGGTTGCGGCTAGGTCAAAGCGGAAACCGTCCACTTGGAACTCCTGCGCCCAATAACGCAGCGTGTCCATGACTAAGTTGAGGCTCGGCTGGTAAGAGAGATCCACCGTATTGCCACAGCCAGTGTAGTTGGCGTAGTGATCGTCGTGACGCAAGTAGTAGTTGGCATCCAGCGCTTTGAGGTTAAACACTGGGCCATCTGCGCCACCTTCGGCGGTGTGGTTGTAGACCACATCCAAAATCACCTCGATACCGTGGCGATGCAGCTCGCGAATGGTGGTTTTCAGCTCAGTCACGGCGTCATGCATCGCGTATCTTGGGTCTGGCACCATAAACAAGTATGGGTTGTAGCCCCAATAGTTGACTTTATCCATCTTGAGCAGGTGCGGCTCATGCATACAAGCGGCGACGGGCAGCAGTTGCAAGGTATTGATGTTCTGTTGCTTATAAAATTGGATCATCGCTTCGCTGACTAAGCCCAAGTAGGTCCCGCGCGAGTATTCAGGCACATTCGGGTTAAGTTTGGTGACCCCTTTGACGTGTGTTTCAAACAGCACCATTTCGTCACGCGGGCGATGAGGCTTAGCGACACCTTGCCAATCAAAACTGGTTTTAGTGACGACGCACTTGGCTAATTGGAAACTTTTTTCAGCATTGAAAGGGAGGTCATAGAAGAGAGGCTTGTCGAGGGCTTTGGCATAAGGATCAGAGAGATAATGCTCTGCATCGTTGACCCGGGTAATAAAGCCGTATTTTTGCCCCGCTTTAATCCCTTCTATATAGGTGTGCTTAATGCCCGCGTCTTCATTAACGAGCGGGTACGTCGTATAAGAGCCATCGGCTTTAAAAAGCGCGAGTTGTAAGTCTTGGTTAGAAGGCGAAAAAATCGAGAAGTTACAACCTGCTGCATCCAAGGTGGCCCCTAATGGGTATGGGCGAGAGCACTGCATTGTCTTTTACTTATTGTCGTGTGTTTTTCAATCTCACTTTAGTAAATAGTTTTGTTTATAGCAGGTCAAGCCTATTACCAAAATAATTCTCAATGAAATTTAATTACAATTTAATGAAACCAAAAAACCAAATCGTGAGCCGTGTGTCATTTGGTGCGAAACTTTGTTTCGAAATCCTCCTCTACTCCTCCCGATTAGTGTGATCTCAACCAAATCAACGGCGTACTCCCACATTCCTCCTCCCTTCTCATCCCCCTCAAATTAATCTGAGGTGGAGGAAGTCAGCCTTACCCCGCTTCGTTAATCTAGCCACAGTTGAAACGAACGAGGATGAAGCGCAAGCCAAGTCCTATCTTACCTCTCTTTTTCAAACACTCCGTTACTGCCTTGCGGGATGTCCTTAGAGGAAGAGAGTAAAAGAATAATAATCCCTATAAATGGAGTTAAATAATGAAAAAAGTAAGTGTAATTGCTGCTGCAGTGGCTGCGACATTATCTGCTGGTGCTTTCGCAGCTGATGTGGAATTCCACGGTTACTCTCGTGCAGGTGTTGGCCTGAGTGGTGAAGGTTCTCACGTGACTTACGAAAAAAACAAAGTAGGCCGTCTTGGTAATGAAGACGACCTTTACGCAGAAATTGGCTTGAATGCTGAGCTGTACAACAAAGGCGATGTCTCTTTTAAACTGGAGTCATTGGTTGCTTACGGCCAAGCAGGTAACAATAACTGGGAAGGTAATTCTAACGCATTACGTGTGATGAACGTGCAAGCCAAAGGCTTGATCGATTCAGATAAAGACGCCGTTCTATGGGCTGGCCAGCGTTACTACCAACGTAAAGACATTCACATCACTGACTTCTACTTTCTTGATACGTCTGGTGGTGCAGGTGGCGGTATCGAAAATCTATCTCTAGGTGGCGGTAAACTGTCCGTTGCTTTAATGCATGATGATGGATCACAAACGGTGGCCGACGGTAAAGAATTTGTATTTGACAAGGACCAATGCACTGGGTCTGGTACGCCAGCTGATGATACCTGTTATAAAGAGGTCGACAAAACTAAAGATGAAACTGTGTCAGGCTATACTTTAGACCTACGTTATGCAGGTATCGATCTTTGGGAAAATGCCAACTTAGAACTCGCCTTAGCGTATGATTTTGCTTCTGAAGCGAAAGGCCAAACAGTGGCGGCTGATGACGGTGTGTTGCTAACGGCAGTCATCGGTCAAGGCTTATCGAATGGCTTCAACCAAACTGTTCTTCAATACGGCACCTCTTCTTACGGTAAGCAAATGGCGACCTATGGTGGCGGTGGCTGGTTTGATCGCTCAGGTGGTAACAATGACGCTGATGGCTTTCGTATCATCAACTGGGGTGTGACAGGTCTAGGGGACGCTTGGGAATTGGGTCACGTAGTCATGTATGCACAAGCAAATGATACTGATGATGGTGACATCACCGCATACAACGCAGTTGTTCGCCCAATGTATAAGTGGGATGAGAACATGCGTACTATCTTTGAAGCGGGTTACTTTGCTGACGAAACAAAGTCTGGTGGCACGACGACAGACGCGTCTGGTTCTAAGCTAACGATTGCACAAGCATGGTCTGCGGGTTCTAGCTTCTGGGCGCGCCCTGAAATCCGTATCTACGGTTCATACTTCATGGATCACGAAGCAGATAGCTTTGCAAATGATACCGATGACACAGAGTTCAGTGTTGGTATTCAAATGGAAGCTTGGTGGTAATATAGTTTCCTAGTCTTATAAGTCCATAAATCCAAGCCGGCTTATTGTAGTCGGCTTTTTTCGTTTAACGCAGAGGTAGCGATGAAACAACTCGTATTAGGCTGTGCAATCAGCATGGCACTACTTGGCTGTACTACGACGGAAACCGTTGTCTTTGATTCCGCGGGTGTTGCTCAAGTGGCTCAGTCATACTCAGACATTCAATGGGTTGAGGTAACGCCAACCAAGCGAATTAATTTTGCTATTGATAAAACCAACCAGACCTACACCTTTACGACAGGTCAAAGTGCCATTGCCGCGTTTACTATCGATACGCAAGGCAAAGAGTTGGAGTTAGAACTCGTTAGTCATTTTAAAAAAACGGTCTTTTACCCCAATGCGTTGCTGCTCAATGAAAACAATCAAGTCCTCAAGCGTTTTGGAAAAGACGATTTTGAATACAAACATGCGTACGCGCTTGATGGCGATCGCCTTGTCAGTGAAGTGACGGTTCAGCCTGTAGGTAAACAGAAAGTAAAATTGTTGGTCTTTACTACGCCTGAGTTGGTCTCGGGGGAGTCTGAAGTCTTGCATCCCGTTAAGCTTGACGCTATTGCTCGCGGAAACTATCCGCCTGATGTCCCTAACCCAATCATTCCTCATGCAGAATTTGGCCTGCTGACACTGGTTGCAACCGTGGATGACGCGGTCATCGTTGAAGAGCCGATCACCGTTGCGAGCACGGATACCGCTCATGCTCAGTTCCAAAAAGAGTTGGCAGAGCAAAAGAGCACCGCGAATCAACCGACGTCAGAGGTGGCGCTGATCAGCACCGATGAAGTAGCAGAGTCGTCATTGTTGACTGACGCTCAGCAGTCTTTCTACTTGTCTAGCATTGAAAACGCGGTCAATGCAGGGTTACTCGACAAAGCCTTGAGTCTGCTAGAAGAAGCCAAAGCGCTCAACGTTGAAGGCGCACAAGAGACCTTTATCAAAGCGGTGAATGCACGTTAACCACTAGAACGTAGTTAACCGTACGATTAGTTAAAAAGAAGCCCATGTGGATGATGAATCCCATGGGCTTCTTCGTGATTATATAAACCAACTGTCTGGATGGCATAAGCGAGGCAGTGATGGGCGCCTCGTTGGTTAGCCTCACCACTGAAAGTAGGGTCTATGTCTTTTCGTCATTTATGGTGTTGTTTACCGTGCGACTGAGTTTTTCCCATTCGTGATACCTTTGGTTGGCAGAAGTATTCACACACAACCAAAAATAACAGTCGCAGATCTGAATTTATCAGATTGGTAGGTTAAATTGTCAAAAAACTCATTTAGAATCGGTACTTTAGTTGACAGCGACAATTGATCACCACGGATGGAAAAATGACGTCAATAAAACTCGGCAGCAGTGAGATTACCCCTAGCAAAATCGTCTGTATTGGCCGCAACTATATCGAACACATTCACGAGTTGGGTAACGCCGTTCCAGAGCAGATGGTGGTGTTTAACAAGCCAACCAGTGCGATTGCGTCAACCTTGTCCTCTTTTCATCAAGAGCCACTTCATTACGAAGCGGAGATCTGTTTTGTGGTGACGAACGGAGAGTATAGCCATGTCGGGCTAGGGCTTGATTTGACCAAACGCGGCTTGCAGTCGTCTCTCAAAGGGAAAGGATTACCCTGGGAGAGAGCAAAAGCGTTTGATGGCTCTGCGGTGCTTAGCCGTTTTATGCCACTCGATGGCATAGAGGTGAATGCGCTGAGCATTGAGCTCTACATCAACTGCGTGCGCGTTCAAAAAGGTGCAGTCACGCAGATGATCTATTCTCCACAAACAATTTTGCAAGAGCTCGGCAGCTACACCACGCTATATGACGGGGATGTGGTCATGACAGGCACGCCACAAGGTGTGGGCGAAGTGCACAGTGGCGATCGCTTCCTTGCGCGGTTGAAAACTGATGACACCACCTTGATGGAGATTGAGTGGATTGCACAATAATCGGATGCGTGAGTTACATCAGTTTCAATAGTAGGAAAAGACACATACTGATGACGGTGGTCAGCAATACGTTTTTGGTTTTCCAAGCAATCAAGGCCGCAATCACTGCGCCCACTAAATAGGGATTGCTGTGTGACAGCCACAGCTCTCCCTCCGGCATAAAGACAATCGGTGCCCAAATGGCGGTTAATACCGCAGGCGCTGTGTAGCTGAGCAAGCGCTGCATACTGTGATTTAGCTTGAGTGGTAATTTGGGCTCAAGAAACAGGTAGCGACTGAGAAACACCAACGCCGTCATCGCTAAAATTGATCCTAAAATCATACCGCTCTCCCTTTCACTTGCTCCGTCACATAACCTGCCAACATGCCACTGATACTTGCTAGCATCAGCCCTCCATCGAGTGAGAAATAGTGACAAGTTACCGCGACGATCAGCGAGGTGAGTACGGCGACGATCACTGGCGACGACTGAATATTGGGCACGACGATGGCGATAAAGGTCGCCGCAACCGCAAACTCGAGGCCGAGCTCATTCATTATCGGGATTTGATTGCCAAGCACAATGCCCGCTAAGGTCGCTAAGTTCCAACAAAGATAAAAACTGAGGCCAGCGCCCAAGGCATACCAGCGATCGAACTGCTGCTCAGATTGCTGACCACAGATAGCAAACAGTTCATCGGTCAGCAAAAAACCGAGCGTCAGACGCCATTTTAGAGGCAGTGGACTGATTCGGTTGCGCATCGACACGCTGTACAGCAAATGACGGGAAGTAATAAAGAAGGTGGTGAGCAACATAGTGGCAAGCCCTGCGCCCGCTTTAAACATGCCCGTTGCGACTAATTGTGCGGAACCCGCAAACAAAATCGCCGAGAGCGCTTGGCTCTCTATACTGGTCAATCCCGCGTCGATGGCAAACGAGCCTGCGAGCAATCCCCAAGGGATCACCGCAATACTCAGAGGCACCATAGCAAGGCTACCTTTGAGAAGTTGTTCTCGTTTACTGGTTTGGTGGGTGGGGAGTGTGTCGGTGTCCATAAGCCTCAATTATCCGTTTTGCACTGGTCTCTATTTTTCGCCAGGTGAAAAGCCAGCGCGATAGGCGACATGCCATTGATTCTGCTAGCTTATCGATAATGAGGCCGTTATACAAAGCGCTTTCGTGTCACAAAAGCGCTTGAGTGCTAAAGGTGCGTTAAGCTGGTTTGATGTTCACTGATGAGCAAATCCATCACTTGCTGAGCGTGGCTGCTGGCTTCGGCAAAACTTTGCTGAGGTGGGAAGGCTTCGACCACTTCGTAATAACATTTAATTTTCGGTTCAGTGCCGGAAGGGCGAACAATCACACGCGCGCCACCCGCGAGATGATAGATAAGCACATCACTGGCCGGTAAATTTATGGTCTCCACTCGACCATCTTGATGGGTGGTGGTGAGCGTTTTGAGATCGTCGACCCGTTCGATGTCACGCCCTGCAATTTGGCTGACTGGTGAGGCTCTTAGGCTCTCTCCAATAGCGGGGGCGCTTGGGTCAAGGGCAATACTGCGCTGCGCATTGACCACCATGCCATGTTGACGATAAATCGTCTCCAGTTGATCCCACACGGTTTTTCCTTGGCGTGCTAACTCTGCCGTCAACTGAGCAAACGCCACCAGCGCTGACAGGCCATCTTTATCCCAGACAGTGGTGCCAATGGTGTAACCTAACGCCTCTTCATAGGCAAACAGGAACGGGCGCTCACTCGATACTTTACTCATGGCAACGTTAGTCAGCCACTTAAAGCCCGTCAGCGTTTGGTAGTACTCACCGCCAAGCGAGCGTGCGATGCTGGCGAGCAGTGTCGAAGAGACAATGGTATTTCCCACTAGCGGCGTGACACCTTGGCTACGATCAAAATGACTCAGTAGATAATGACCAAACAGCGCGCCCACTTGATCGCCGGTTAACATTTGATAGTCGCCTTGCGCGGTTCTCGCCGCCACCGCAAAGCGATCCGCATCGGGATCATTGGCGCAGGCGAGATCGGCGTTGTGCGCCTTGGCTAATTCAATCACTTTGTCCATCGCGCCCGCTTCTTCGGGGTTGGGGAAGTTGACGGTCGGGAAATGGCCATCTGGCTCACGCTGATCTTTGACGCTGTATACTTGGTTAAAGCCCGCATCGCCGAGCAGGGCTTCTGCCATCTCTGCGCCGACACCATGCATGGCGGTGTAGCTGATGGTGATGGGCGCAGGCGCTTGGCTGAGTTGCGGGTGAGTGTTGATGGCCTGTCGATAGGTGTTGTAGTACGCGTCATCAAGCCAAACGAGCAAGCCTTGATCCTCAGCATCACTAAGATCCATCAGCGCGAGCGGCGCCGTCGCGGCGTCTTCAATGTGCTTCGCAATGCCGGAATCATGCGGTGGAATGATCTGAGCGCCATTCTCCCAGTAGACTTTAAATCCGTTGTATTCCGGTGGGTTGTGGCTAGCTGTCACCACCACCGCCGCTGCCGCGCCAAAGTGTTTGACACCAAACGCCACGATAGGCGTCGCGGCAACGTGATGCGTGAGAAAGACTTTAATCCCAAGGGCCGTCAGTACCGCAGCGGTATCGTGTGCAAACTGTTTGGAATCGATGCGGCCATCGTAGCCGACCACGACGCCGCGCTCAGCCGCCTGTGGGATTTGTGCTAGCAGATAGTGACCTAGCCCTTTGGCGGTTTCTTGAATCACCAACCTATTCATACGGTTAGGCCCACAACCCACTTTGCCCCTTAGGCCCGCGGTGCCAAATTCGAGCCGTTGGCTAAAACGATCGTCAAGTTCTGCTTGTTGCTGCTGCTCGATGAGACGTTGTAGCTCTTCACGGGTGGCGGGATCGGGATCGCGTGCTAGCCATTGATCATACTGTTTCATGTTAAGGGGTCCTCGTAGGTCTTGCGACTGACGGTTTGTATGTCGTTCTCTTTGTATTGTAGCTATCTATTACAGCAATGGACGACAGTGTAACTATGGTTGTGATGATTTTAATTGATATCAATTATCATTTATAGGAGCGCAATCGTTAAATCACTATGCGGCCAAAATGGCTATGCCGACAAAATTACTTTGCCGATAAAAAACATTGGGTCACAAAAAAATCATTGGACCTTGTCAACCGCTTGCACAATCTGAAAACGCCAACTAGCTTTTAATTACATTCATTTTGTTAACATAAATATAACAAATTAAACCAAATTTCGCTGTTTATAGGAATCAACTGAGCGACTCCCTTCGGGTGATGTGTAGTAGGCCAAGGTGCGGTGAGGGAACGCTGAGTTCAAGCGAGTTAGCCAGTAGGCTACCGAGCAAAGGAGACATCGTTTGAAACGAGTACAGCAGGCACTGTGGCGATTACTTGGGCAATGGCTTGGCTATGGAATGACGAGTGTGTGGTTGGTGTTACCCGCCCACGCGTCAGCCGAGGAAAGCCCCAAAGACACCACCTACAACATGACACAAGGTGTGACCAATATCAGCGGTCAGGTGTATGAACTGCACATGCTGATCTTTTACATCTGCTGCGCCATCGCACTGGTGGTGTTTGGCATCATGTTCTATTCCATGTATCACCACCGAAAATCCAAAGGCGCGGTTGCGGCGCATTTCCACGAAAGCACCAAAGTCGAAGTGATCTGGACGGTGATCCCGATAGTCATCTTGGTCTTGATGGCAATCCCCGCCACCAAAACCTTAGTGGCCATGGAAGACACGTCACAATCGGACTTAACGATCAAAATCACCGGGTCGCAGTGGAAGTGGCACTACAGCTACTTTGATGAAGACGTTGAGTTTTTCAGCTTGCTCGCGACCAGTCAAAAAGCGATCGATGGCATTGAAGAAAAAGGCGCCCATTACCTGCTGGAGGTCGATAACCCGTTAGTGTTGCCGATCAATCGCAAAGTAAGATTTTTGATGACGTCCGATGATGTGATCCACTCTTGGTGGGTGCCAGATTTTGCGGTCAAGAAAGACACCATTCCAGGATTTATTAACGAAGCGTGGACGCGCATCGATAAGCCTGGCGTGTATCGCGGCCAATGTGCTGAATTGTGTGGGAGGGCGCATGGTTTTATGCCGATCGTGGTCCACGCAATGGAAGAAGCAGACTACGAGGTATGGCTAGCGGATAAAAAATCACAACTCGCTTTAGCCAAACAAGAGGCTGCGGCGTCACTGACGGCAACACTCTCTCTCGAAGAGCTCGTCATCTTGGGCGAGAAAGTCTATCTCGATCGCTGCGCGGTATGTCACCAAGCCAATGGCGCCGGTATTCCGGGGGCGTTCCCGGCAATCACGGGCAGTAAAGTGGCGACGGGTGAGATAAACAATCACATTGACACCATTGTCTATGGCCGCCCGGGCACCGCTATGCAGGCGTTTGCTAATCAATTGACCGACAAAGAAATCGCGGCGGTGGTGACTTATCAACGTAATGGACTGGGTAATAATACGGGTGACGTCATACAAGCGTCAGACGTCGATGCCTATAAAGCTTCAAAAAGCGCTAACAATGCTGGCGCAGCCGAGGAGGGACAATGAAAACGTCCAAATCTGACTCTATGACGGCAGACAACGTCAAATCTGCGCCTGTAACGGATGCGGAGCTAAGCCGCGCTGGACACGCTGAAGGGGTGATAGAAGATCATCATGACGATCACCACGATGCGCCAAGCGGTATTTACCGCTGGATTTACTCCACCAACCACAAAGACATCGGCACGCTCTATCTTTGGTTCAGCTTTATCATGTTCCTTACTGGCGGCGCGATGGCGATGGTGATTCGCGCTGAGTTGTTCCAACCGGGTCTACAACTGGTGGAGCCGCAGTTTTTTAACCAAATGACCACGGTTCATGGATTGATCATGGTGTTTGGCGCCGTAATGCCGGCTTTTACTGGGCTTGCAAACTGGATGATTCCAATGATGATTGGCGCGCCGGATATGGCGCTACCTCGTATGAACAACTTGAGTTTTTGGATTCTGCCTTTTGCGTTCTTGATTCTGATTGCCTCGCTGTTTACTGAAGGCGGTGGCCCCGATTTCGGTTGGACGTTTTATGCGCCGCTGTCGACCACCTATGGCCCTGATAGCACTGCGCTGTTTGTCTTTTCTGTACATATCATGGGCATCAGCTCCATCATGGGCGCGATCAACGTCATCGTCACCATCGTCAACATGCGCGCGCCAGGAATGACTTGGTTCAAAATGCCCATGTTTGTTTGGACTTGGCTTATCACCGCGTTTCTGCTGATCGCGGTCATGCCGGTGTTAGCAGGGGCGGTCACCATGGTGTTGACCGATAAGTACTTTGGCACCTCGTTTTTTGATGCGGCTGGGGGCGGCGATCCGGTGATGTTCCAGCACATTTTCTGGTTCTTTGGTCACCCGGAAGTGTACATCATGATTTTGCCCTCATTCGGTATCATTTCGGCGATTATCCCCGCTTTTAGTGGTAAAAAGCTCTTTGGTTATCACTCAATGGTCTACGCGACGTGCAGTATCGCGCTGCTCTCCTTTTTGGTTTGGGCGCACCACATGTTTACGACCGGCATGCCGGTGTTTGCTGAGCTGTTCTTTATGTATTGCACCATGCTTATCGCGGTGCCGACTGGGGTGAAAGTGTTTAACTGGGTCGCGACTATGTGGCGAGGGGCAATGACGTTTGAAACGCCTATGTTGTTTGCTATCGCGTTTATCATTCTTTTCACGATTGGGGGATTTTCGGGCTTGATGTTGGCGATCGTTCCTGCGGATTTCCAGTATCACGATACCTACTTTGTGGTGGCACATTTTCACTATGTCTTAGTCTCGGGTGCGGTCTTCTCGATCATGGCGGCAGCGTATTACTGGTTGCCGAAGTGGACGGGTCACATGTATGACCATAGGTTGAGCTTGTGGCATTTCTGGTGCTCGGTCATTTCCGTCAATATCTTGTTCTTTCCGATGCATTTTCTTGGCCTTGCGGGGATGCCAAGACGCATTCCTGATTACGCCATTCAGTTTGCCGACGTCAATCAAATCGTCTCCATTGGTGGGTTTGCCTTTGGTCTCTCTCAACTGATTTTCTTGTGGCTCGTCATTAAGTGCATTCGCGGCGGCGAAAAGGCAAGCGCGAAACCGTGGGAGCGTGCAGAAGGTTTGGAGTGGAGCGTGCCTAGCCCTGCACCACATCACACGTTTTCAACACCCCCTAAGATTGATTGAGGTGAGAGATGAGCCAAGCAAATGCGAACCAGAAATTGACCTTAAAGCTGTGTGCTGCGGTCGTCGCTATGTTCGGTTTTGGCTTTGCACTCGTGCCGCTGTATGACGTGATGTGCGATGCGTTGGGCATCAATGGCAAAACCAACAGCGAGTCAGTGGTGGCACCTGCCGGGTTGAGTATCGATACCTCGCGAACCGTGAGAGTGGAATTTATGGCGCACAATAATCCGGGTATCGAGTGGCAGTTTCAGCCCCAATTGACCCATCTCGATGTGCACCCGGGTGAGGTGATTCATACCGCGTATCAGGCGAAAAACCTCGCCAATCATACCGTAGTGGGGCAAGCAGTACCGTCGGTCTCACCCGGTCTAGGGGCCACCTATTTCAACAAAATAGAGTGCTTTTGTTTTAATCAGCAGCCCCTAGATTCAGGGGCAGATGCCGAGATGCCACTGATTTTTTACATCGAACCGGACATTCCCGATTCGATTCATACACTGACACTCTCTTACACCCTGTATGACATCACGCAAAAAGAGACGCCACCTGCTGTTGATGATGCCTCAACGCCTGTCACCGCGATGGCTCAGGTGGCATCGGTGCCACTGGCGGCTCAAGACACATTCCGTCAAGGTAGTCGGAGTCAAGGTAATGGAAGTCGAGGTATTGTGAGTCAAGAAAGGGTGAGTCAAGGAAACCTTGAGCAAGGAGTTACCCCATGAGCATGAAACATCAACCGTATTTTGTTCCCGCGCAGAGTAGCTGGCCGATTGTCGGCGCCGTGGCGCTCTTTTTAATTGCTGTTGGCGCCGGGATCACGGTGCAGAGTATGGCAGAAGGGGGCGATACCAGTGTCTTCGGAAAGCTGATTTTAACCGCAGGCTTACTGTTTTTACTCTATATGTTTGCAGGTTGGTTTAGCAATGTGATCACTGAGAGCATGAGTGGCAAATACTCCGAGCAGCTTTCTCGCTCGTTTCGTCAGGGAATGAGCTGGTTTATCTTCTCGGAAATCATGTTCTTTGGCGCCTTTTTTGGTGCGCTGTTTTACGCGCGCATGGTTTCTGTCCCTTGGCTTGGCGGCGCGAGTAACAACGCCATGACTCATGAGGTGCTGTGGCCCGCTTTTGAGGCGTTGTGGCCGCTCACCACCACTCCCTCAGGCACGACCACCACAGCGATGCCTTGGCAGGGCATCCCGCTGATCAATACCTTGTTGCTGCTGACTTCCTCCATCACGCTGCATTTGGCCCACACCAGTTTGGAAAAAAATCACCGTATGGCCCTGATCGTGTGGTTGGAGCTGACGATTGTGTTGGCCTGCTTCTTCCTTTACTACCAAGGGGTGGAATATGTGCACGCCTATCAAGATTTAGGGCTCACTCTGCAATCCGGGGTGTACGGCAACACCTTCTTTTTGCTGACCGGATTTCATGGCATGCACGTGCTGCTCGGGACAACGTTTTTGATCATTTTGCTGGCACGTGTGGCGAAAGACCATTTTACGCCGAAAGACCATTTCGCTTTCCAAGCGGGCAGTTGGTATTGGCACTTTGTCGATGTGGTGTGGCTGTGTTTGTTTGTCTTTGTCTACGTGCTTTAAAGAGGTAGACGACGAGGTAGACAAAGAAAAAAGACAGGCAGATGAGAGCCGTTAGTAGGGGCGCACGTTCGGCTCAATGAAACCACTAAGCAGCGCGGCAATTAACAAAATGACCGCGAGAGCAGAGAGGAACACGCGTCGCCCCAAATAGTGACTCATGGGTTTGTTGTCTTCTTTGGAGGTGTCTTGGCGCGGGCCTTTGACCATCTCAATTAATGCAAGGCCAAGATTAAACAGAATGAACAGTAGCAAGAGCACGAGCAGCAGTTTAAACAAAAAAATCATCCGAGATTCCTTACGTCGCCGGTTTTATACCCGAGGCTTTGCGTTGATGGTTCTGTTAACTGTGGTTGCCTTTTGCTTTTTGGTCAAACTTGGCTTGTGGCAGCTCTCGCGCGCAGAAGAAAAAACGCAGATAGCGCAAAGCGTCGCCGAGCATTTGCAGCAACGCCCTGTCGCACTCAGTGCGTTGTCTCAAGCGCAGAGAGTGCAGCCAACCGGTGTGATGGTACGTTTCGATTACACCCCCATCGCAGGAAAAACCGTCTTGCTCGACAATCAGTCATACCAAGGCAAGGTTGGTTACTTAGCGATTCAATTGGTGGATGTGCGTGGTGTGAATGAGCATCTGTTGGTCGAGCGCGGTTGGGTGGAAGCAAAAGCAACGCGAGATGTATTACCTGAGGTGGAGTGGCTGAGCGAGCCCGGTTCGATGAGCGCAAGGTTGTATCAGAAATCGTTCAACCCGCTCAGCAATGAGCTGTATTACGAAGCGGGCAACCCCGCGCGGGTGCAAAACATCAATACAGAGGCGCTTGCCAAACAGTGGGCCGCACCGATGGCGACATTTATCGCCCAGCCTACCACTTGGTCGATGGGTGCAACAACTGGGGAAAGTTGGCCCTACCCTCAGCCGTGGCAACCCATATCGATGAGCCCAGAGAAGCATTTGGGTTACGCCGTGCAATGGTTCTCTATGGCGCTGGCTTTGCTACTGATTGTCTCACTGCTGCTGTTTCGTACCATCAAAAGAACGCTTGCAGAGGTCAAGGCGCATCATCGCAGCCTAGACTCTACTCACAAGGAGGTGTCGCATGACTCATGCCGCTAAAATGGGAACCCCGAATTCGGTCGATACACGTCGTGTCACCCGAGGGCGCTTGACGCTGATCGCGTTGGTGCTGTTTTTCACTCTCCCCGTGATTGCCGCCAAGGCGATTTTGGTCAAGCAGTGGTACAACTCGGGCGTGACCAATCAAGGGACTCTAATCGAGCCGCTCACCACCTTTGAGTCGCTCGGTGTCGCCAATCCTTTTCAGCATAAACAGTGGCAACTGGGCTACGTCTTGCCGAGCGAATGTGAGGCGCGATGCCAACAGCAAATCCATCTTCTTGGTCAAACTCACATTGCACTAGGAAAATATCAAGAACGCGTCACCCCAGTCTTGCTGCGCACCGATAAAAGCGCACCGTACCTAGAAGAGCACGTGCTGACCAGGATTGCGATCAATGAGGCGTTTCATCAAGTGGTCGGGGACTTTGAATATGTGATTATCGACCCATTGGGGCAGTTAGTGATGCGTTATCCACCAGAGCAAGACCTCGCCCAACTACCCGCGCAAAGCAAAGGCTTACTGGCGGATTTGCGCAAATTGCTCAAGCTGTCTCGCGTCGGGTAAGGGGGAAGTGTGATTACGTTACTAAGAGCCAGTTTACTGCTCACCTTGATGGTCATTTTTCTTGGCGCCTATACCCGTTTGGCTGACGCAGGGCTCGGGTGTCCGGATTGGCCCGGTTGTTATGGCCATTTAACGGTGCCCAATGAAAGCCACGAACTGGCCAAAGCGACCGCGCTTTACCCTGAGCTGACGGTAGAAGCTGACAAGGCGTGGCTTGAGATGATCCATCGCTACTTTGCCGGCAGCCTTGGCTTACTGGTATTTGCTATCGCCTACCTTGGCTTGAAGCATCGAGCGTTACCTGTTGGGCTGTCTCTCGCACTCCCTGCCGTGATTGTGTTTCAAGCGTTACTGGGGATGTGGACGGTCACGATGAAGCTGATGCCGATTGTCGTCATGGGGCACCTGCTTGGTGGTTTTACGCTGTTTAGCCTTCTTTGTTTGAGCTATTGGCATGTGACTCGTTATCCTTTGGCGCACCGACTGGGTGATATTTCAGTATCTCGTGGACTGCGCTGGTTGGCTGGGATCACGGCATTGATAGTGGTAGCGCAGGTGGCGTTAGGGGGATGGACCTCATCAAATTACGCCGCGCTGATGTGTACTTCGCTGCCGATTTGTGAGGGAAACTGGACGCAATATTTGGATTTTGGGACGGCCTTTGAGCTTATCCAGCCTAAGAGTGAGAGTTACGAATTCGGTACTCTCGACTATGGCGCGCGAATGACGATTCATGTCACGCATCGTTTTGGCGCTATGCTGGTGATGCTGTTTGTTCTCGCGTTGGTGGTCGCGCTTAAGTGTTATCGGAATACGGAGTTTACCCTCTGTGCCCATTGGCTACTTGGGCTGTTGGTCCTTCAAATCGCACTGGGAGTAAGTAACGTACTGCTCAGTTTACCTTTGGCTATTGCCGTTGCACACAACCTTGGCGCAGCGCTGCTGTTGGTCGCCACGCTGAGAGCCAATTACTTGCTGAGCCAAGTCAGTGCGTCAACGAAAGCGACGCAGCGCATCAGCCCTAGAATCGCCGCGTCTGTGAGGACGCAACCCCCAAAGCGCCCGTCAGTGATCGACATTAAGGAGAGTGCTCATGAGTAAAACCGCGACGTTTACCTCCAGCGCGGAGAAATCACTCGCGCATCACTATTTCACGCTCACTAAACCGAAAGTGGTGGCGCTGATGCTGCTTACCGCGCTGGTGGGGATGTGTTTGGCCGTGGAAGGCTCACTACCCATACAGCAAACGGTGCTTGGATTGGTCGGCATCGCCTTGATGGCGGGTTCAGCAGCGGCGTTTAATCACCTGATCGATCGCCGAATTGACGCGATTATGGCGCGTACTTATCAAAGACCTCTGCCCTCTGGTCGCATCAAGGCGGTCAATGTATTTGTGTTCGCCTTTGCTCTTGGCGCCATGGGGATGGGGGTGTTGCTCTTTGGCGTCAACGCACTCACGGCTTGGCTGACGTTAGCGAGCCTTCTTGGTTACGCGGTGGTGTACACGCTCTACCTTAAACGTGCGACACCGCAAAACATTGTTATCGCAGGCATCGCTGGCGCTATGCCTCCCTTACTTGGTTGGACGGCGGTCACCGGTGAGATGCACGCACACGCTTGGTTGCTGGTGATGATCATCTTCATCTGGACCCCGCCTCATTTTTGGGCGCTGGCTATCCATCGCAAAGCGGATTATGCCAAAGCCGACATCCCCATGCTCCCTGTGACCCATGGCGAGGAGTACACCAAAACCTCGATCTTGCTCTACACCGTGCTGTTGACCTTGGTTTGCTTAATGCCTGCCTTAGTCGGTATGGCAGGCACCATGTATTGGGTCGGGGCAACTCTGCTCTGCCTCGGCTTTGTTGTTCATGCCTGGAAACTGAAATTCGCTCCCACCGACAAATCAGCCATTGAGACGTTTAAGTACTCAATCTATCAGTTAATGCTGCTGTTTCTGCTACTTTTAGTTGATCATTACTGGGTGTAAATATTAATGAACGGGCGGTGTAAATCCTAAAACTAGATATAATATTGCCTTTTAAACAAAATAATGCTTGCAAGCCTTGTTTTTGGCAGATAAGTTACTGGGAACAGAGTGACGAGAGATTGAACATTTTTGCATCACTGTCTTTGATGCTGTGTTCAGGCCAAGAAAATAGGAAGAAGTAAGCGATGTTTCAAACTGATGATGTACGAATTAACCAAGTAAAAGAGTTATTACCCCCTGTTGCTGTTTTAGAGAAGTTTCCGGCGACTGAGTCTGCTTCTTCAACCACGTTTCGTTCGCGTGAAGCGATTTCTAATATTTTAAAAGGCGATGATGACCGTTTGTTGGTCATCATCGGGCCTTGTTCTATTCATGATCCTGAAGCCGCGTTGGAATATGGTCAGCGTCTCAAGGTTTTGCGTGATGAGTTGGGTGATCGTCTTGAAGTCGTGATGCGCGTTTATTTTGAAAAGCCGCGTACCACCGTTGGCTGGAAAGGCTTGATCAACGACCCGTACTTAAATGACTCATTTGCGATCAATGATGGTTTGCGTATGGGGCGTAAATTACTGTTGGATTTGACCGACATGGGCATGCCCACCGCAAGCGAGTTTTTAGACATGATCACCCCGCAGTATGTGGCGGATTTGATCAGCTGGGGCGCGATTGGTGCACGTACGACAGAGTCACAAGTGCACCGTGAACTCGCCTCGGGTCTCTCTTGCCCGGTTGGATTTAAGAACGGCACGGATGGCAACATCAAGATCGCGTCTGATGCAATTCGAAGCGCTGGCGCATCGCACCACTTCCTTTCGGTGACCAAATTTGGCCATTCAGCCATTGTCGAGACAGCAGGCAACCCAGATTGCCACATTATTTTGCGTGGTGGTAAAGAGCCAAACTACAGCGCAGATCACGTCGGCACCATCAAAGCGGAGCTGGAAGCCTCAGGTTTGCCACAAAAAGTGATGATCGACTTTAGCCATGCGAACAGTTCAAAGCAGTACCAAAACCAGATGGTTGTGGCAGAGGACGTGGCAGGACAAATTGCAGGCGGTGAAGACGCAGTATTTGGTGTGATGATTGAATCTCACCTTGTGGAAGGTCGCCAAGATTTGGTGGCGGGCTGTGAGCTGACTTACGGTCAATCGATTACCGATGCGTGCATTGGTTGGGATGATACCGAGAAGGTACTGCGCCAACTCGCTCAAGCGGTCGAAACGCGTCGTAATAACCGTTAATTCTCACCTTCTTGAACTCTTTCCAATAAAAACGGGCTCCGCGGAGCCCGTTTGCTTTTCTATTGCACTCGCTAATGTGCGTTAGCGGCTAATGTTCTCATTCACTCTTTACTCGCGCTTGGTGCCGACAAAGGCAACAACGACCTTGTCGTCTCCTAAGGTGCGAGAGAAGACGTACTCTTGGTTATTGTCAATCACACGGTGTACTCCGCCGCCAATCGCTGGGTGATTCTGACGAAATTGACCCACACGCTGCCAGTGCGCAAGAAGCGCCTGGCGTTCTTTATCCAGTGTCCAAAGCATGTCTGAGCGTGTCCCTTGATGGAAGTCATCGGCATAAGGTCCTATTTCGCGTCCCACTTCATCGCCGTAATAGACTTGGACTGCCCCCGGGCTGAGCAGCAGCGCGTTGGCGGCACTGCGCTGCACATCAAGCGAGTTGAACCGGCTGAAAAACAGTTCGGTATCGTGTGATGACATGTAGCTTACCGGGGTAAAGTCCGGCGTTTCTTGCATGGAATCTGCGTAGTTTTGATAGGTGCTTTGCATCTTGCTAAAACACGCTGCGCCCTTATCCATTTTCTTTTGTAGATCAAAGTTGATTAGGGCATCAAAGCCTTGGTCGGCATAGGGAGAGCGGTAAGCCGAGTGCCCCCAGACTTCTCCCATCATCCAAAACGGCTCGCCCGATTGACCATTGGCTTCACGCCACTGCTCTAAGCTTGTACTGGCTTGCTCTTTGAGTCGTTGCCACACTTCGCCCTCGACGTGTTTGACGGTATCAACACGAAAACCATCAATACCAAAACGTTTAACCCAGTCACTCTGCCATTCAATCAGATAATCCGAGACGCGATAATTGTCGCGGCGTTGAACGCGTGTGCCCGGGTTCTCCAATAGCCATTGCGGCGGTGTCACAAATTGTTGTGATTCAGTACGGAAGTCAGGTAACCCAGCCAGTGTCATTTCGATGTCGCTGGAGCCCGGTGCAGGGTATCCCGGTAGGCCCGCTCTGACCCAATCGCCACCCCACCAAGATTGCCATTGTGGGCTGTTGTAATCGATGGCTTGGTGGAAACTGTGCCAATTCTCATCATCGTTTGGCTGCCAATCTTGCCAAGTGGCCGGCATTTTACCTGCATTGACAACGTCGATGTTGTCGGTTTGCAGATCGGCTAAGGTGGCGTACCCCGAATGGTTGATCACGGCATCGAGGAAAATCTTCATACCGCGTTTGTGGGCTTCGGCGACTAACGTTTTCAGGTCGTCCTCTTGCCCAAAGTTGGCGTCAATTTTCGTGAAATCACGTGTCCAATAGCCGTGATAGCTGTAAAACGGGAAGCTGCCCTTTTCGCCGCCACCGACAAAGCCATGCACCTGTTCTACTATGGGCGATAGCCAAATCACATCCGTCCCTAAGCTTTGAATGTAATCGAGTTTTTCTATCACCCCTTTAAGATCGCCGCCGTGGAAGGTGCCCACTTCATCTTTGCCATCCTTGCGACGACCGTAGCTGGCATCATTACTGGTATCGCCGTTGTGGAACCTGTCCACCATAGCGAAATAGATGTTGGCGTTACGATAGGTAAAGTCGCGCTCTACGGGCTCTGTGAGCACTGGCTCAAGGAGTAGGAGGCCACCACTATTTTCACTCGGTTCGAGTGAGACTTGACCGTCGCGTACGGTGACGATTTGACCGCTCAAGGCCTCTTTTAGCTCGGTACCATCGGGGAAGGTGTCACCTAAGTTTAGCGTGACGGGGCCACCCACGTATTGACGACAATTCACATCCGGTAGTGGTCGTTTGAACGTTGTGGTGGTGTTTTTCTTCGCTTCACGGGCGATCACCAATGTATTCGCATCGGCATCGTATTCGAAGGAGTAATCGCCGCTAAAGCGGATGTTGACGGGCAGAGTCGTTGCCGTTTGACAGTTCAGGGCAATCGGCTGCCTAAACTTGACCTGATCGAGGTTTGTGGTGGGGCAGTCACCACCGGTAGCGGAAATGTGTAGCGTATACTCTTGCTTGGGCAGCGGTAGGACCAAGGGCGTATCGCTATTGAGAGGAAAATCTCGGCTGGTGGTTGTGGTTGAGAGAGTGAGCGTGGGTGACGCGAATGCAGTCGCACTCAACAGCCCACCAATCACTATGCAGTGTGGTTGATATCGTTTCACGTTCTGTCCTTGTTGTTTTTTTAGACAGAATACTGCGAACGAAGCGGCGCCACATCCTACCCCCGATCTACGCCCTAAATTTTGCTTTTAGTCACAGTTCTTTCGGGCTGTGACGATGAAGAAATTGCAGCATCGACGCCTGGTCAAGATAGCCATCGGGTTTTTTATGGGCGCGTAAATATTGGTATGCCGCGATCACCTTGCGATGTTGCTCGATGGGCTCTGGTGTTTGGCCCATGACGGTCTCATACGCCATGGTGTAAGCGGGCATATCGACCACTTCCGCTTGCCTGTAGAGATACCCACACCCTGTGGCTAACCACTCCAGTGAGCAGTTGGCCTTCATCGCGATCTGATTCGCTTTGGCCAAGCTAGGTTCACTGCCTTTGAGATATTTGCGAATCAGGGCTTCGGAGAGCTCGACCCGACGCGCAAAACCAGAAATGGACTCTTCACCGATGAGGGCTTGAAGACGCAGTGCAAAACTCATTTTCGTACTCCAGTTCGAAATTCTGCACAGTATACGTTGTAGGTTGAAACAAACAAGAATAGGGTAGAAGCGTTCTTTTTTAGGAGGTAAAAGATGGTGTCTAAAGTAACAATTGCGCCGCAGGGCCCCGAATTTTCACAGATGATTCAAGGCTACTGGCGTTTAGCAGAATGGGGTATGACGCCGCAAGAGCGTTTGACGTTCCTTAAGCAGCACATTGAGCTAGGCGTAACCACGGTAGACCATGCGGACATTTACGGTGGCTACGAGTGTGAGCAGCTGTTTGGTGAAGCGTTGAAGCTGGATCCTTGTGTACGTGACCAAATTGAGATTGTCACTAAGTGCGATATCAACCTATGCGTGGACAAGTTCCCGCAGCGTAAAGTGAACCACTACGACACCAGTGCGGCCCACATTTACCAATCGGTGAATAATTCACTGGAGCGTTTGGCAGTGGAGCAGATTGATGTCTTGCTGATCCATCGTCCAGATGCCTTGATGGACGCAGACGAAGTGGCAGAGGCTTTTACCGAGCTACGCAAAGTAGGTAAAGTGAAGCACTTTGGTGTATCGAACTTTTCTCCTCGTCAGTTCGAACTGCTGCAATCGCGCGTTTCTCAGCCTCTGGTGACTAATCAGGTGGAAATTAACCCACTCAATTTTGATGTTGTCCATGACGGCACCCTAGATCAAATGCAAATGCTTCGCACGCTACCGATGGCGTGGTCTTGTCTTGGTGGAGGCAGCATTTTCAGCGGGGACACAGAGCAAGCAGCTCGCGTACGTGATGAACTGGAAGCGATCCGCGCTGAAATCGGCGCAAGCAGCATCGATCAAGTGATTTACGCCTGGGTACGTCGTCTACCGTCGAATCCGCTGCCTATTATCGGTTCAGGCAAAATTGAGCGAGTGAAATCGGCCGTCGAGTCGCTTCCGTTCGAGCTCACACGTGAGCAGTGGTATCGTGTTTGGGTTGCATCGAAAGGGCACGGTGTGCCATAGAAATCGCAAAAGAATAATAATGAGAAGGGAGTCAGCATTTGCTGGCTCTTTTTTTTTATCGTCCCCTATACTGAAAGTGTCAAATATCACTGTTGAGACTGTGGCGAAAAAGCTTAATCTTTTCTTACTCTCGCTGTGAGATTGAGTGATGATGTTAGATGTGCATGTTTTTTGCTTCTCTAAAATTACAACTCTAATAATAAATTCTCGTTTCAGTCAGTTCGCTCTAGTGCAAAACCCGTATCCACGTCAAAGACGTGGGACGCTAATTCACAAAGGGAAATGTTATGGACGTAGAAGTCATTCGCCAGACAAGTCGTGTCAAAGAAGTGAATGGTGATGTCGTGATCGCCTCGCCCAACGGGGAGGCTCGCAAAGCGCAAGTCGGTGAGAATATCAACATCGGTGAGATGATCATCACCGCTCAAGGTGGGACGCTCGTTCTCGAAGACGTATCAGAAACACTGTTTATTGATGAAAATTGCGTCAGCTGCATAGAACCAGGTGACGGATTTGGTTGGGCAACCGCGCGAGTCAGCGGCGACATTCAGGTTGATGATGCGCTACTTGGTGAAGGGGCACTGAGCGGTGATGAATTGGCGGCCATTCAAGAGGCTATTCTTGCGGGCGCTGACCCGACGGCGATTTTAGAAGCCACGGCAGCGGGTGCAGGGACGAGTGGCTCAGCCAACGGCGGCTTCATTACTATCGCGTACAATAATCCCGAAGTACTGGCGAGCACCTTTTTCGAAACCGCGGGTTTCAATGCTCAGGCCCAGTCTGAAACGCAAGATACTGGACGCCGCTTTCAATTTTCTCAAGGTGGCGAGAGCGTAGCAGCCACCCTGTCTGAAGGTTCGTTATCTCTCGGGACCTATCCTGCCACTATTGTCAGCAGCACTCTCATTGCTGCCGGGGATCTTACTCTCGATCCCGAGTCTTTTGTTCCTGAGACCTCATCCATAGCCGCGCTGCTCACAGAACTCAATAGTGATATCACTTCGAATGGCGGGGATGTCCTGTTTTCCTATAATGACTCGCAAAATGCAATTATTGGTGTCAATGTGCAAGGGGAAGTATTACGCATTGACATCAACGCAGCCAATATTGGTCGAGACATCAATCTGGAGATCACCACAACGCTGAGTCAACCGATCGATCATCTTCCGTCAGTGGCGGGAGGATTGGTGGCGATTAATGATGACCAAATCACGATCAACATTGAGATTCAGGGAGCGGATGCTTTAGGTAACCTATTACGCTCACCCGTCAGTGTGAGCACGGCGATCAGTGACGGTGAGGCGCCGACACTGTCTCCTATCGACGGTAAAACGGCACTAGAATCAAGTTTGGCGACGGGAACGGAGGCAGGCAGTGTTAGCCCGATTGTAACGGGAACGATAGCCGGTCAGCTTGGGAGTGATCAAGTGGTGGATGTTCGCCTGGACGTCGAGGCATTCAACCAGAGTCAGCAGGCCAATGGTCTCACCTCTGCAGGGCAAATCGTGACTCTTGAGGCTAACCCGTCGCAACCGGGTGAGTATGTTGGGTTTGTCATACAAGGTGAGGAGCGAGTCGATGTCTTTTCTCTCATCATTGAGAGCGTCAGCAACCTGAGTTCTGGCGGCTTTGAAGTCGCGTATCAATTCGAACTGCTTGCGCCGCTTGACCATTCAGAGCAGGGCAAAGACGACGTTTTAGTTTCATTGCCTGTTTTCGCGATTGATGCCGATAACGATACTACCGCCAATAGCAACTTAGTCATTGCCGTCGTGGATGATGTTCCTTTGGTATCTGATGCGAAGATTGTGGTGACCGAACCGGATGTTCAATATGGCAACGAATCTCAGTCTATCACGCTCATCAGCGCCTCGGGCGCCGAGCAAGGCGTGGTGACGCAATTCACCTTTGATGGCGGCGATCCGATTACGCTGGTTGACGGTCAAAGTGAATACTTGGTCACCGATGGCAAAGTGATCGTCTCTGCCGATGGCACGCTCTCGTTTGCGCCAGACAGAAACATCGACCACTCAACCAGTGACGTGGTGAGCCATACCTTAATCGCGACCATTAAAGATGGCGATGGTGACGTGTTGACCAGCACGGTGATTATCGATATTAAAGATGGCAATGACCCTGTCATCACTCAAATCGAGACGGCGCAAGTCTCAGAATCTGGGTTAACCAGTGGCACGCAAGCAGGCCAAGCCGCGGTGCAAGACAGCGGCACCATCACTATCGATGTGGGCAGTGATGACATTACCGCGCTGAAACTCGATATCACGCGCTTTACCGAGCAATCGACATTGAAAGCGCAAGGGCAAACCGTGCGCTTGATAGAAGACTCTGATGTGCCCGGTCAATACCAGGGGGTGATCACCGTTGACGGGCAAGAGGTGCCTGTTTTTGAGGTCGCGCTCGATCAAACCACCCTTAAAGATTACACCTTTACCTTGCTCAGACCGCTCGATCACAGCGGTGATAATGATGAGAGCTTGGTGATTAACTTGCCGGTGGTTGCTGTAGACAGCGACGGTGATGACTCGGCCTCGGTGAATCTCGCGGTCACCGTCAATGACGACATTCAGACGGTGGTGGATGGCGAGATAGAGGTCACCGAGCCCGACACGCAGTACGATAACGAATCTCAGCCTATCACGCTCATCAGCGCGTCGGGCGCCGAGCAAGGCGTGGTAACGCAATTCACCTTTGATGGCGGTGACCCGATTCCGTTAGTCGACGGTCAAAGTGAATACTTGGTCACCGACGGTAAAGTGATCGTCTCTGCCGATGGCACATTCTCGTTTGCGCCAGATAGAAACATCGATCACTCAGCCAGTGACGTGGTGAGCCACACCTTAGTGGCGACCATTGAAGATGGCGATGGTGACGTGTTGACCAGCACGGTTACTATCGATATTAAAGATGGTAATGACCCCGTTATCACTCAAATCGAGACGGCGCAAGTGTCAGAATCTGGGTTAACGGGCGGCACCGAAGACGGCCAAGTCGTGGTGCAAGACAGCGGCACCATCACTATCGATGTCGGCAGTGATGACATTGCCGCGCTGACACTCGATATCACGCGCTTTACCGAGCAATCGACATTGAAAGCGCAAGGGCAAACGGTGCGCTTGATAGAAGACTCTGATGTACCCGGTCAATACCAGGGAGTGATCACCGTTGACGGGCAAGATGTGCCTGTTTTTGCGGTCGCGCTCGATCAAACCACCCTTAAAGATTACACCTTTACCTTGCTCAGACCGCTCGATCACAGCGGTGATAATGATGAGAGCTTGGTGATTAATTTGCCGGTGGTCGCGGTGGACAGCGATGGTGATGAATCAGCATCGGTGAATCTCGCGATCACAGTGAATGACGACATTCAGACGGTGGTGGATGGCGAGATAGCCGTTACTGAGCCAGATACGCAGTACGATAACGAATCTCATCCTATCACGCTCATCAGCGCCTCGGGCGCCGAGCAAGGCGTGGTTACGCAATTCACCTTTGATGGTGGCGATCCGATTACGTTAGTCGACGGTCAAAGTGAATACTTGGTCACCGACGGCAAAGTGATCGTCTCTGCAGATGGCACACTCTCGTTTGCGCCAGACAGAAACATCGACCATTCAACCAGTGACGTGGTGAGCCACACCTTAGTGGCGACCATTGAAGATGGCGATGGTGACGTGTTGACCGGTACGGTTACTATCGATATTAAAGATGGTAATGACCCCATCATCACTCAAATCGAGACGGCGCAAGTGTCAGAGTCCGGTTTAACGGGCGGCACCGAAGATGGCCAAGCTGCGGTGCAAGATAGC
>NZ_JCBDHE010000013.1:0-91027 GCF_059834225.1 Vibrio sp. R10-SG3-ISO3
GACCAGTTAAGAGAGCAAGAGTCCACTGAACTGGTCTGCTCCGCTTTTGGTATTTCCACGTCCTGTTTCTATGAGTACAAGGCCCGAAAACGTAGTGTCAATCCTGAGCGACTAAAACTCCGAAGTGAGCTTCGTCGCCTATTCAAGGCGAGCCGTGGTTCTGCAGGGAGTCGTTCGCTAAAGTCAATGATGCAGGAGCTGGGGTATCAGGTTGGTCGTTTCAAAGTGCGTAGCCTGATGAAAGAGGCAGGATTGTTGTCTAAGCAACCTGGCTCTCATTCTTATAAATCAGCGCAGATGGAACGACCGGATATCCCGAATCGACTAGAAAGGGAGTTCGACGTTGTCGAACCTAATAAAGTCTGGTGCGGGGATATCACATATATCTGGGCTGGCAGTCGTTGGCACTACTTGGCTGCTGTTATCGACCTTCATACCCGGCGAGTCATAGGTTGGGCGATGTCAGAAAAGCCAGATGCAGACTTGGTTGTGAAAGCCCTAGATATGGCTTACCAGCAACGAGGATGCCCTCGTGGAGTCATGTTTCACTCAGACCAAGGTAGCCAATATGCGAGCCGGAAGTTCAGACAACGGCTATGGCGTTATCAGATAACACAGAGTATGAGTCGCCGTGGCAACTGTTGGGATAATGCGCCAATGGAGCGCTTGTTCCGGAGCTTAAAGACAGAATGGATCCCATCAACAGGCTACATGACTGCTCGAGAAGCGAGACGAGACGTGGGTCTGTTTTTGATGGATTACTACAACTGGCAGCGCCCGCATCAGCACAATGATGGGGTGCCGCCCGCTAAAGCCGAGAATCGGCCTAACAAAGTGTCCGGATTTAGTTGACCACTACAATCCAGCACCAATCAGCATGTCCGGTTGTGCTTCGCGAAGCAGGCGAATAGCCTCTGCTGCTGCATCAGAGCGGAAGGTGATTTCTGCTGCTGGAAGGCCGTTTTCAGCTAACACCTTACCAATTGGGATGATGTCTTCAGCTTTGTCGATTGTGATAACAGGGATGACTTTTAGTGCTTTTAGTTGTTCGTTAATTGTAGACATGATAAATCCTTAGAAATTAATTCTATTTTTGAAGTCACAACATCAGTGGCTGATTTGGGAATGATTGCGCCACGGTGTTGGATTACCACGCCGGCAAGTACATTGCCGCGTTGGCATGATTGTTCTAGGGAGCCTCCTGCTAAGTAGCAAGAGAGGAAACCACCGTTAAATGAGTCACCCGCTGATGTGGTATCGATGACAGTTTCGACTGGTATCGTCGGCACTGTGTAACTGTTGTCATGGCTAGTGTCACCAACAAGACAGCCCTTCTCACCCAGTTTGACCACAACCTTGGTGATTCCAAGGTTATGCAGGCGAGTCAATGTATCTTCAGCTGTTTTATCACCCCAGATCAGCTGTTCATCATCAAAAGTTACCAGCGCTAAATCTGTGGTTTGATACATTGCTTCGTAGTGTTCTTTGACCGTTCTTAGCTTGTCATTTGGCCATAGAGCTGGACGATAATTGCTGTCGAATGATACTTCTACGCCTTGACTGCGAAGATCAGCAAGCAGAGTGACTAGCTTGCTGCGGTCTTCATCAGGCAAAATCGCTAGGCTGATACCACTAACAAACACAATATCCATCTTCGTTAGAGATTGTTTAATACGGTTGAAGTTTGGATGTTGCAGTAGGTAGCGCGCAGGCGATTGGTTACGCCAGTACAAGAACGTGCGCTCGCCTTGGTCATCTAACTGAATGAGGTAAACGCCCGGGGTACGTTTTTCGTCATGCAGTACAAGGTCGGTGTTTATGCCTTCTTGCTGCCAACGAGTAATCATACCTTCACTCAACGGATCTGCGCCGATTGCCGAAACATAAGAAACGGTAATAGCTTGTTCTTTAGTATTGAGTTCACAACCGCGGCTTAGGTAAACCGCAGCGTTAAGTGTATCCCCACCAAAGGTTTGGTGCATTGCGCCGAACGGTTTGCCGTTGAGCTCAATCATGCACTCTCCAATTATTGCGATATTTTTCATAACCAGTTCTTACGCGAAGTAGCGTTTAGCATTGTTAAAGCAAATATCTTCAACCATTGGACCAAGCAGTGATATGTCATTGGGTACTTCACCTTTATCTGCCCAGCGGCCGATCATGTCACATAGGATGCGACGGAAGTACTCGTGACGGGTGTACGATAGGAAGCTGCGTGAATCCGTAAGCATACCAACGAACTGACTTAGTAGACCGAGTTGAGAAAGCTGTTCCATTTGACGCTGCATGCCGTCTTTCTGATCGTTGAACCACCAACCTGAACCGAACTGAATCTTGCCTGCGATACCACCACCTTGGAAGTTACCCATCATCGTCGCCATCATTTCATTATCACGAGGGTTTAGGCAGTAAAGAATGGTCTTTGGCAGCTCGTTGGTATTTTCCATATCATCTAACAGGTGTGCTAGCTCGAATGCGAAAGTACGATCGCTGATGGAGTCAAAGCCAGCGTCTGCGCCTAGTAGATTGAACATACGAGTGTTGTTGTTACGCTGCGCACCAATATGTAGCTGCATTACCCAGCCCAGTTTGGCATAGCGCTTGCCCAGCCATACTTGCACAGCGGTAGAGAACTGTGCACATTCTGTTTCGCTAAGTACTTCACCGTTTAATCGACGAGTAATCAGGCTATCAAGCGTTTTTTCTGATGGAATTTCGGCATAACGAACCACCTCAATACCGTGGTCAGCTGCACGACAGCCGTGAGCGTCAAAGTGAGCTAGGCGGTTATCGAGAGCATGAAGTAGAGCATTAAAGCTCGTGATCTCAATATCAGCAGCTTGACCCAGCAGAGTCATGTAGTCAGCAAAACCATCCAACTCAATCTTGAAGGCTTTGTCTGGACGCCAGCTCGGTAGTACTTCAACATCAAAGCTCTCATCTGCGGCAATGGCAGCATGATGTTCTAATGTGTCGATAGGATCATCGGTCGTTCCCGCCATCACTACGTTCATCTGTTTCATGATGCCGCGTGCAGAAAATTCAGGTGTTTGTAACAGCTCGTTGCATTCATGCCAAATGCTATCGGCTGTTTCCGCGTTAAGCAGCTTGTTTGTGATGCCGAATGGACGGCGAAGCTCAAGGTGAGTCCAGTGGAATAATGGGTTACCTAACGTCATAGGAACCGTTTTTGCCCACGCTTGGAACTTATCATACTCGCTTGCATCACCCGTAATTAGGCGCTCTTCAATGCCCGCAGAACGCATGCCACGCCACTTGTAGTGATCGCCTTCAAGCCAAATTTGACTCATGTTTTCAAACTGGCGGTTCTGTGCAACCTCTGCCGGATTCAGGTGACAGTGGTAATCAAAAATAGGTTTGTCAGCTGCGTGCTCATGGTAGAGACGGCGCGCCGTCTCATTGCTTAATAGGAAGTCATCACATAGAAAGTTTTTCATGTTTGTTTCCTTTTAAAGCGCAGCAACAGTCGCTCGTGCACCATTCTCGATAAGAGATTGGTACGCAGAGCTTACTGCATTGATAACTTGAGGATTTTGGCCGATTTCTGGAGCGAAGACGGCTTCGATAGACAAGAGCGCCGGAACGACAGAAACATTCTGACCATGCTCGTCACATACTGCTTTCAGCTGCTCTGCCATAGGGTCACGAACATCAATCTCGTTACCTTGCTCATCAACTGCTGAAACATAACGCATCCAACCTGCGATACCAGCCGCAAGCCATTTGAAGTCTGAACCTTGCTCTAGGTGGAAGCGCAAGCTGCCGCCCATACGCTGAGGGATCTTCTGACTGCCATCCATCGCAATTTGCCATGTTTTGTGCTTCAAGCTTGGGTTAGTAAAGCGGTCGATCAGTTGCTTCGCATAGCCTTCTAGGTCTGTACCTTCTGGCATGCTTAGCGATGGTGCTTGCGCTTGCGTCATCATGTCGAATGCTGCCTTGCGATAACCCTCGTCTGCCATGGTATCTGAAATGTGTGCGTAGCTGCCCAAGTAACCTAGGTAAGCTAGAAAAGAGTGGCTTCCGTTTAACATACGTAGTTTCATCTCTTCGTATGGCACGACGTCAGCAACAAATTCTGCACCAGCGATATTCCAGTCTGGACGTCCTGTAACGAAATTGTCTTCGATCACCCATTGACGGAATGGCTCACAGGCGATGCCACATGGGTCTTGCACACCAAGCAGTTCGGTAATTTCGTTCAGTGTTTCTTCTGTTGCTGCAGGAACGATGCGGTCAACCATGGTGCATGGGAAAGTCACATTTGCTTCAATCCATGCACCTAACTCAGCATCAAGCAGTTTGGAAAACTCAAGAATTGCCGCTTTTGCTACGTGACCGTTCTCTTGCACGTTGTCGCAAGACATCACCGTGAATGGTGCTAGACCACGCTCACGACGCACTTTTAGAGCCTGAACAATGTAACCTAGAGCCGATTTGGGCTGAGTAGGGTTTTGTAGGTCTGCAACAACGAGCGGGTTGTTCTTGTCTAATCGGCCCGTTGCTGGATCTGCACAGTAGCCTTTTTCAGTGATGGTCATAGACACGATAGCCACTTGCGGTTCTGCCATCTTTTCGATGACGGCATTGATGCCGTCAAAGCTCGGATGAAGAGACTCGTTGACTGAACCAATCACTTTTACGTCTGTTGATTCAGCACCTTTCTCTGCCACGGTGTAAAGATGGTTTTGCTCGCGTAAGGACTTAATGAGCTCCTCACCACCGAATAGGTTTACTTCACAAATGCCCCAATCACTGTCCGATTTACGAGCGACTTCGTCAGTGAACAGACCTTGGTGGGCGCGATGAAACGCGCCAAAACCAAGGTGAACGATTCGAGATTTTAGTTTTGAACGATCGTAAGTTGGTTGGGTTACCGCTTCGTTCAATGGTTGATTGCTAATGTTCGTCATGAATCTGTTCCTTAATTCGCAGCTGTTAGTGGGAAAGTGGCACCGTTATGGTAAGTTTCGCCGTTGATAATTAGCTGACGAGTTTCACCTTGAGGTAGGTTTAGCGTCAGTGCATCGTAAGCGGGTTTGAAATCGCCAGTGCGAGCGATGCTTAGTTCAATTGTGTTGTTGTTACATGTCATTTCTATGTCTAACGTGATGTGCTCACCAGATTGGTAACTATTGGTCTCGCCATCATCATCGAATAGGCTGCAAGTGCTGCAACCCACGCCTTGAATTGGGTAGATATTCAAACCACGGCGGTTATCTTTCTTCGCATCGACGTTAGCTATACGTTCACTGGTTGGGATGATAGAGCCTGCACGAGCAAGCAGTGGGATACGCTCTAGTGGTGCATCAATTGTGACTGTGCTACCAGAGCTGTACCATTGCCCTGTGTAGTAGTCGTACCAACCGTTTTGGTTGTTTGGCAAGTAAACCTCACGCTCGCGCTGACCTTCTTCAACAACTGAAGCAACCAGTAGATCTTTACCTAATAGGTAATCATCATTCTCTGCAAATGTGTTTACGTCGTGCTCATGGTCAAGGAACGTTGGACGAAGTATTGGCTCGTCGTGTGCGTGCGCTTGGTAGAGTGAGTCGTAGATGTATGGCAATAACTGGTAACGGATCTTCATGGCATCACGAATGATTGGTGTGACCGTTGGATGCATCCATGGTTCATTAACGCTGCCGTCATCATTCCAAGAGTGGATGGTGAAGCGAGGGTTCATTACCCCATTTTGTACCCAGCGAGAGAACAGTTCTGGATCCGGTTTTTCACCTGAGAAGCCACCTACATCGTGACCAAGGTTGTACAGACCAGATAGGCTCATACCTAGACCCATCTTGATGTTGTACTTCAAGCTCGTCCAGTTGGTGCGGTTGTCACCACTCCAAGTTTGAACGTAACGGTTCATGCCTGGGCAGCCTGAACGAGAGATTAGGTAGGGACGAATCTCTGGTGCGTACTCAACTTGTGCTTCGTACGATGCACGCATCATCAATAGTGGTTGTAGCGGGCGGATTAAGCTTACAGGGATCTCTTTACCAAAACCGAAGCAGCGAGCGCCTTTGTCCCAGATCTCATATTCGTTGTTATCGTTCCACGTTGAATCGATACCCTTATCTAGTAGCTGCTCTTTAACGTTGTCTTGCCACCATTTCACTGTTTCAGGGTTAGTGAAGTCGAGATGTGAGCCGTCTGAATCCCAGAATACGGAGTTTTCAGGTTGGTCGTACTCAGAATCCTTGATGAAAAGACCTTTCTCTTTCACTTCTTCAAAGCGAGGGTGGCTGTGAAGTAGGCAAGGCTTGATGTTTGCTGCTAGCTTCAAGCCGTTGTTATGGAAGTGATCCGCCATTGCATTTGGGTTTGGCACCTTGTCGTAGTTCCAGTTGAATACATAACGTAGGTCGCCAATCGATGTGTAACCTGAAGATAGTTGGAATGAGTCACATGGAATGCCGTGATCTTCACATTGGTCAACAAAACCCTCTAGTAGTTCTTGAGAGTTTGGTGCATCAGTGTAATGCATAGTTGAACCGCTGTAGCCTAGGCTCCATTTAGGGCCAAATGCGGTGCCACCCGTAAGGCGAACAAACTGCTTAGTCACGCTCTTAATGCTGTCGCCATACATGAAGTACAAGTCAAGATCGCCGTCTTCAGCACGATAGCTACGGTATTTGATGTGGTAGTTATCAAGCTCGTTGCCTAGGTCAAACCAGCAGCTTGCAAGGTTGTCGTAGAACACACCAAAAGAAGCTGCGCTCTCATCGGTGTTTGTCTTGGTGATGTAGAAAGGAACGTGTTTGTATAGTGGGTCAGTCTTGCTTGCATCGTAGCCCATTGCATCTAGGTTACGCATCTCGAAGCGGCGGCCTTCACGGTTCAGGTTGCCTGTTTTTTCACCCAGACCGTAGTAGTATTCGTCGTCGCCTCGGTTCATGAAGTGGCTGATGTCAGGCTCGGTTACACCAAGTTGATAAGCGCCCGTCTTACGGTCCTTCGTTAGCGGTAACCACTCTCCGTTTACCTTGTGTTCCCATTCCATCCATAGTGGTTGGTTTAGCGTAAGACGCAGCTCTTCTGTCTCAACAACCAATATTTCTTCATTATGAGTTAACTCAAAACTTGGTAGTGAGAAACCCTCAGTGGACATGCGGTCGCGACCTTCCCATGGAACATCTTGACCGTCTGGAGCAATCATCCAAGTGCGGTCTAGGCGTAGTTCATTTTTACGCTTGATGAGGACACGGATCAGGTTTGTTTCAAGCACGAATAGGTGCAGTGCGTGCTTTTCATCAACGTTTAGGATGATTTCGTTATTGTTCTGCTGATTGAAGGTCCAGTTTCTTAGGCTTTTCATTGTGAATTCCTGTCGAATGAGAGCTCGATATGAGGACTCTCTGTTTTATTTATTGAGTAACGTTATGTCTGCTAGGCGATTAGTAGCCCAGGAATAGCTGAGGTAGTGTCAGGCTGATTTGTGGGATGAAAGTCACCAGCATCAGCGCTAGTACCAATACCGCGTAGAAAGGCAGTAGAGGCTTGATAACTTTGTCGATCTTCACCTTGGCAACAGAACAGCCGATAAATAGTGCTGAGCCTACTGGTGGAGTACAGATACCGATTGCTAGGTTGAATGTCATCATGATACCGAAGTGCACAGGGTCCATACCTAGGTCCATTGCGATTGGCAAGAAGATAGGTGTGAAGATCAGTAGTGCAGGGGTCATATCCATGAAGATACCAACCACAAGAAGAATGATGTTGATGATCAGCAGAATGATGATTGGGTTTTCAGAGACAGCTAGTAGCGCATCACTGATCATGTATGGGATATCAGCGTTCGCCATTGCCCAAGACATGCCCATTGATGCGCCAATCAGCAATAGAACGATAGAAGTGGTTACCACAGACTCTAGGATGATAGATGGTAGCTGCTTAATCGAGACTTCACGGTAGAACACCACCGCCAGTAGCAAGGTGTAAACCACGGCAATTGCCGACGCTTCTGTTGCTGTAAAGATACCACCAATGATACCGCCCATGATGACGACGATTAAGCTCAGGCTTGGCAGTGCATCCCAAGTTTTCTTTAGAACTTCAGAGCCACTTGGCTTAGGAGAAACAGGGTAGCCTCGACGTTTTGCAATGATGCCCGCAACGATCATAAGGCTTAAACCCATGAGTAGGCCAGGGATGTAACCACCAAGGAAAAGAGCCCCGATTGATGTACCGCCAGAGATTAGCGAGTAAACGATGAAAGTGTTACTAGGTGGGATAAGCAAGCCTGTAGGACAAGAAGTAATGTTTACCGCTGCAGAGTAAGACTCGTCATAGCCTTCTTTTTTCTGTAGTGGCGCCATTGTGCCACCCACGGCTGCTGCAGAAGCGACTGCAGAACCAGAAATCGCACCAAACATCATGTTGGCCAGGACGTTTACGTGTGCAAGTGAGCCCGGCAGACGACCCCCCAGTACTTTAGCGAACTCAATTAGACGAAGTGCAATACCGCCTTGGTTCATGATATTACCCGCAAGAATAAAGAACGGGATTGCTAATAGTGCGAAGCTGTCTAGGCCAGAAGCCATTTTTTGTGAAATTACGGCGATCGCTGCATCAAATGGCAGAGAAAGCATAATAGTAAGTAGGGATGCGATACCAATCGAAAATGAAATTGGTACACCTAACCCTAGAAAGAGGAAGAAACTACCAAATAGTACAATAATGACTTGCCATTCCACGGTGATATTCCTTATTTATTATTCTTAGGATTAAGCTGGATTTTCTAAATTAGAAAGGTTGTCCATGATGTCTTTGATTAAATAAATCATCATGAAGACACCACTTAATGGAATAGCGGCATATATAAAGCCCATCTCTATTCCAAGAGCAGGTGAAACTTGACCGGTTGCGAGAGTTTTGAGCATTAATTTTCCGCCACCGTAAGTCAGAATAACTGAAGCGAAAACCATGCTAATGACATTGATGACTAGCCTTAGTTTTTCGTGTTTTGCCTTGTCGTGTTCCATCTTCATGGCAAGCAAGTCAATCGCTAGGTGACGCTTTTGACCTAGGGTATAAGCTGCGCCCATTAGACCTACCCAGATAAACAGAAAGCGGGCGACTTCATCGGTTATGGTGCTCGGAATATTGAGTACGTAACGAGAAAAGACCTGCCAAACAACACAAGCAACCAAAACACTACTCAGAGAGATACAGAATAAAGAAAGCACTTTATTCATTATCGTAATGAGCTTATTCATAAAGTCTCCTAGGTGACGAAAAATAAAGTTCGTCATGAGTGATATATAAAAGGGAATAATTCTTTAAGTTGAGCGGATTTAAACACAGACTTGTCAATTGGCACGTGATAGGAGTCACAGAAATATTGGTCAGGCCAATTTAATCGGTGAAAGTGTGGCATTGGTCAACCAATTGGTAATGTAGCCTTGAGAATTGAACAGAATTGGTTCAAATTGGATGGGTACTCAATAATAACTCGGCACTGATTAAAATTGGTTAACCGAGACTTACCAATTACTTGAAACAAATCATGGAGAACGAATATGCGTTGGAATAAGAAAGTATTAAGCACTGCGATGACTTGCGCACTAGCAGCGTCAACCAGCTTTGCAGCATCAGCAGCAACTACGCTTAAACTTAGCCACAACCAAGATCGTAACCACCCTGTACACAAGTCAATGCAATACATGGCTGACCAAGTAAAAGAATACACAGATGGCGAAGTTCGCATCCGTATTTACCCGAACGGTCAACTAGGTACTCAGCGTGAATCAATGGAGCTACTGCAAAATGGTGCTCTACACATTGCTAAATCTAACGCTAGTGAAATGGAGTCATTCGAACCTGCTTACGGCGCATTCAATATCCCTTACATCTTCCGCGACCGTGACCACTACTACCGTGCGATGACTGGCGAAGTTGGTGAGCAAATTCTAGCGGCATCTTACGACAAAGGCTTTGTAGGTCTAACTTACTACGATGCAGGCGCACGTAGCTTCTACGCAAACAAAGAAATTAAATCTCCAGAAGATCTAAAAGGTCTGAAGATTCGTGTTCAACCAAGCCCAACAGCGGTTGAGATGATTAAGTTGATGGGTGGTGCACCAACGCCTCTAGCATACGGTGAGCTATACACTGCACTACAACAAGGTGTTGTAGATGGTGCAGAAAACAACCCAACGGCGCTAACTAACTCTCGTCACGGTGAAGTATCGAAAGTGTACAGCCAAGATGAGCATACAATGATCCCTGACGTACTGGTTATCAGTTCTAAAGTTTGGGATGACCTAGGTGATGAATACCAACAAGCTCTGAAGAAAGCAGCGAAAGAGTCAATGATGTACCACAAAGACCTATGGACAGAAATGACGGACAAAGCGGTTAAGAAAGCTCAGAAATCAATGGACGTTAAGTTCGTTGCTGTTGAAAAACAACCATTTGTTGACGCAGTGAAACCAATGCACGATACAGCATTAGAAAACCCAGCAATTGCTGAGTACGTTCGTGGCATCGACGCACTAGCACAATAATTACAGAGATTAACGAAAGAGCGCAGAGATGCGCTCTTTTTGTTGGGAGCAATTAAGATGTTAGAACGTTCTGAGTTGGCTGAAAACGCAATTAACTGTCTGCACGATGAGCAATATGATGTGCCTTTCAACCTACAAAATCTAAATCATAACAATATGTTATTCATGGGCGACCGTGAAACAGAGTCATTAAATGGTCACTGGAACTTTGCGGTAGACCTATTGGATACAGGCTTGCGCCAGCGTTGGTACGAAATGACACCAATGCCAGCGGAAGAGCGCACCGAACCATGGGATTATGACCCTTACGTTGGCGAAACGACGCCGGTTCCCTCTAACTGGCAGATGCAAAAAGAGAAGTGGTATTTCTTTGAAGGCAGCGCTTGGTATACCAAAGCTTGGGACTACAACGAAAAAGAACAAGATGAACGTATATTCTTGCGTGTGGGTGCAGCTCAATATGACTGTAAGGTATTCTTAAATGGAGAGTTTATTGGTAACCACTATGGTGGCTCTACGCCGTTCTTCGCAGAGTTTACCGGTAAACTTCAGCCTGGTCGTAACTGGATTATGTGTTGTGTAAACAATACTCGTACTCTTGATAGAGTCCCAATGCGTAACACAGATTGGTTTAACTATGGTGGTATCTACCGAGATATTGAGATTGTACGAACGCCAACAGACGTACTGCGTGATCTTCACGTCTACCTCGTCCCTAACGGTGAGTATAACCAGATCCATGTTGATATTGAGGTTGAGGGGGAGCAAGCAGAGGTTGAGTTTGCGATAGATGAGCTTGGTATTAAGCAAGTGCTTACTGTAGACAATGGCAAGGCAAGCGCAGATATCATGGTATCTCCAGAGCTATGGTCTCTAGAAAGTCCGAAACTTTACGATATTACAGCGTGTTACGGAAAAGACAGTGTGAGTGATCGCGTTGGTTTCCGTCAAGTAGAAGTCATCGGCACCGATATTTACGTCAATGGTCTTAACACCTTCCTTCGCGGTATCAGTGTGCATGAGGATGATAAGACTCTGGGTAAAGTTGTGACCCCAGAGGACTTGAAGCGTCGTTTCCTGCATGCCAAAGAATTGAACTGCAACTACATGCGCTTTGCACACTATACCCACCATGAATTGGCAACCAAGATGGCCGACGAGATGGGGTTCTTGATTTGGGCTGAGATCCCAGTGTACTGGGCGATTGATTTTGAAAACTCAGCAACGTACGACGATGCTGAAAATCAACTACTTGAGATGATTAAGCGTGACAGAAACCGCGCAAGTATTATTATGTGGTCGGTAGGTAACGAAAACGCTGACACAGATGCGCGCCTTAACTTCATGTCGAACTTGGTTAAAGTAGCGCGTGAAAACGACCCATGTCGCTTAGTTTCAGCAGCCTGTTTGGTCAACCACGCTAAGAACAAGATTGAAGATCGCCTCGCTGAACACCTTGATGTTATTGGTATCAACGAATACTACGGTTGGTATGAAGAGGTGTTTGATGAGTTGATCGAGATTGGTGAGAACTCGAACCCTGGTAAGCCAGTGGTGATCTCAGAAACTGGTGCCGATGGCTTTATTGGAGAAGGTGCTCCGAAAACGGGGTTCTTCAGTGAAGCCTATATGGCTGAGGTGTACCAAAAGCAGATTGAATACCTGCAGCGTTTGGACTATATCAAGGGAATATCGCCATGGATCATGTACGAGTTCCGTGTTGAGCGACGCCAAAACATGTTCCAGCTTGGCTGGAATCGTAAAGGCCTTATCTCGAATGATAAGTTCACTAAGAAGACCTCTTTTTACCTATTGGCGGACTTCTATAAAAAGCTAATGCAAGAGCGATAAGACCTACCTCACAATTGGTCAACCAATTGGTTGACCAATTAAAATTCGCTGTTAAGATAAACTCAAACCTAAACAAAGATGTACTCATGAATATTGCAATCTCAACACCAAAACGCCTATATCAAGAAATCGGTCTTGCGCTGCATGAACGAATCAGGTCGGGTGAGTTTAAAGTGGGAGATCGCTTACCACCAGAACGCGATATTGCAGAAGAGATGAATGTCAGCCGTTCAGTGGTTCGTGAAGCCATAATCATGCTTGAAATACAAGGTTTAGTAGAGGTCCGTAAAGGTTCAGGAGTCTATGTTCTTAATGACTCAGCCGTAAGCACGCTTGGTGGTCCTGAAGAGACCAGCAGCCGTAAATCTTCAGATATCGGTCCTTTTGAGTTGCTCCAGGCTCGTCAAGTTTTAGAAAGTCAGATAGCTAGTTTTGCAGCACAGAATGTCACCAAGAATGATATTTCTAAACTTCGTGAAGCTTTGGATACAGAGCGCAAGCAATTAGAAACAGGTTTTGGTGATTATGATGGCGATGAGATGTTCCATCTTACGATCGCCGAAGCATCGCAAAATAGTGTATTAAGCGATATCGTCCAAGATCTTTGGGCTCGTAGAGACGAAAGTTCAATGTGGCGCCAACTACATGCGAGAATTACTGATATCAATTATAGGAAAGCTTGGTTAGAGGATCATGAGGTTATTTTGAGAGCATTACAACGGCGTGATCCTGAAGGTGCACGTAAAGCTATGTGGCAGCACCTTGAAAATGTAAAGCAAACATTATTTGAATTATCAGATGTAGATGATCCTCAATTCGATGGATTTCTATTTCGATAAAACTACAATTTACTTAAATCACATCAACACTTAACTAAGTATTGGGTTTGGAGGCTACTAAATTAATCTCCAAGTTCAGTAGTGTCTAAAAGTAGGTAGATAAATATGGAACAGACTTGGCGTTGGTATGGGCCAAATGACCCAGTATCTTTAGATGATATAAAACAAGCAGGCGCAACTGGTATTGTTAATGCCCTTCATCATATTCCAAATGGTGAAGTTTGGAGTAAAGAAGAAATTAAAAATCGTAAGGAACTTATCGAAGCGAAGGGGTTTGTTTGGTCTGTTGTAGAAAGTGTTCCTGTACATGAAGAAATTAAAACTCGATCGGGTAACTATGCTCAGTGGATAGAAAACTATAAGAATACGCTTATTAATCTAGCAGAGTGCGGTATTGATACGGTCTGTTATAATTTCATGCCCGTATTAGATTGGACACGTACTGATCTAGAGTACGAACTCGAGGATGGTTCAAAAGCGCTACGGTTCGATCAAATAGAGTTTGCAGCTTTTGACCTGTATATTCTCAAGCGTCCAGGCGCTGATTCTGAATACACAAAGAACGAAAAAGATGAAGCTCGTTGTCGTTATGAGGCCATGACTCAGAATGAAATTGAGAAGCTGACAGCAAATATTATCGCTGGTCTACCTGGGGCAGAAGAAGGCTACACTTTAGAAGAGTTTCAAACACGTTTAGATACCTATAAAGGTATTGATAAAGCCAAGTTGCGTGAGCATATGGTGTTGTTCCTCAATGAGTTGATGCCTGTATGTGAACAGTATGGGCTTAAGCTTGCCGTACACCCTGATGACCCGCCTCGACCAATTTTGGGGTTACCTCGTATCGTTTCTACAATTGAAGATATTGACGCGTTAACTAAAGCGGTACCAAGCCAAATGAACGGTATTACGATGTGCACAGGTTCATACGGTGTGCGCGGAGACAATGATCTAGTTAATATGATAGAAACCTATGGTGATCGTATATACTTTACTCATCTACGTTCAACTCAGCGTGAAGAAAACCCATTAAGTTTCCATGAAGCTGCTCACTTAGAAGGTGATGTTGATATGTATAATGTGATTAATGCTTTATTGAAGGAGGAGTACCGTCGTAAATGCGCGGGTGAAACACGTTTAATCCCTATGCGCCCAGACCATGGTCACCAAATGATAGATGATTTAAAAAAGAAAACTAATCCTGGTTACTCATGTATAGGCCGTCTAAAAGGTCTGGCGGAAATACGTGGTGTTGAGCTGGCGCTATCAAGAGCTTTCTATAGCTAATAGCATCAGATTTACATTTAACAGTTAAAAATCTGTGTAAGTCTATTTTCATATTGTATGAAAAAGCCGCTCTCAATCATATTGGAGTCGGCTTTCATAGTTTTGTTATATCAGCCTACACTAAAGTGCGTTATGTGTCGCATCAACCAGACCGTCTAGCCAATCCTGATGACCATTGGATAGTAAGCTAGGTCTTAGCTTTCAGGTAAATAAGGCGTTATCGCAGTTTGATGAGTCGGTAAGACTAATGAGAGAATTACGAGGAAAAATCACCTAACAGGGCACATGGATTCCCCGGATGTCAATTCTGTCTAAACTCAATCGCCACTACACTCAAATAATTCTTAAAGAAGCAATTGATAAAATGGTTTGTCAGATAAAGTTCACATTAGGCCACTAGAGATTTAGGCCCTAAGTAGAATTTGCTAGACTTAGGTAAAGAGCGCATCATGGTGGACGAATGAACTACTTTGCAGAGGACCCCTTCTAGGTTATGTAAACCAGGAGGGTAAATGAAACAACTTAAGCAACAGTACAGAAGTCATGCCAAAGCGCAAAGGGATTATCTATGGGATGTGTATCCTAGCGTACGTAGTGGAACTCACAAGCATTTTTCAACCAAGCAGGAGAAGAGCTACTATTTCCTCCACAAAGTTGAGTGTCGTGAATATCCCATCAAACTACGAGCAGCTAGAGGAAGATCACTGGCTAACCCGTGGGACGACTACCCTGCACACGTATATGACGTTGCTAAGTGTTGGAAGCATAATTCGAAAAGGCGTCACCAATACTACAAATAAGCATCATCAAGCCTCGCCGATGCGAGGCTTATTTGCGCTCCATCAGTTTGTTCACTAAGGCCCCATTTGGTGTTAACGTAATTAGGCAGTGACAAGTCAGTACCACTGGAATCACCTTACGTTTATACTTGACTTCCAGCAGAGAGGCCGTGACAGAAAACTCCCAAAGCTATTCATAAAACGCTCGTTTCCTTCTGCGGTGAGTATCATGATCAATAATATCCTGGGCAAATAACTTGAACAGATTATTACAATAACAGTTGAATCCTTCATCACTAATCTTATGAAGGTGAAGAATGTAGTTCCTGTCAATTACTATTTTGCACCGTTATTGTCAGCATCATGAGGATTTATCATCATTATCCCCATCATGTGAAATAAGTGAATGAGTAGGTGAGAAGAGCTTTTCGCTTGTTCCGTTTTATTCAAGCGTGTTCTAGGATGTACTAGTTCCAGTCTGACAGAGCCTTGTGATCGTTTACTTCGGCCAACGGAGCGTCGTTCGCAATATGTTGTAATGCTTTTAAGGGCATTGCACCAATCGGATTTTCGTTCGCTAGTGTTTGTGAATTGCGTGGCGGCTCGCCAGTGAGACTTTGGTATAAATAGGTGTGTTGCTTCAAGGAAAGTTATCAGCTGATCTGGTGAGTTAAAGTGAATACCAGAGCGTGAGACACTCACATGATGTAAAGCATAGATGGTCGCGTTTACGATGGCCTGTTGGTTGCGGCTATAGTGATGTTTCAGGTCTCTGATGTACTGATTCTGTGTCTTAATTTCAATAGCTGTCTTGAGCGGAGCAGGGAGGAGTTTCGTAACCCGAGCCGAAGAAAAGTGGCGAGAGTACCGTTGACCAGATGACTCAACAAAAATCTCTTTAATAACCTTCGCATTTGCTATCCACTTTCTCAGTGTGTTCTCCGATATTTGTAGTCTCGAGCAGATATCTTCGTCGTTAAAGCCTTGTTGGTGAAGCTCCAACGCGCGGTAGCAGATTGGTAATGAGATGATTTCTTTGTCTTCGTCGACCTCGATGCTTGGAATTATGCCTTTTTCAATATTGGCTGGTAATAATTCAACAGAGAGACTTTTCATCAGATAGGGGAGAGGGTTTTCTTCTGCTCGTTCTTTGACTCTGACTTTTTTCGGTAGCATGCCGACGAGGCTCATCCCAGCTTTGGACATGGAAAAGTTTGCTTTCTTGAGTTTTTGAGCAACGATCCAGTCTGAAAAATGGAAGTAGTGCTCAAACGTCATGCTGGGGGATTCATGACCAGCCATAGAGGCGATGCTATCATACCCGTTCATTGAGGATTGTCCCCAAATGAGTCTCTTAATACTATCCGTCTGCTTTTTACCATAAGGTGATAGTTGTTGTGGTAACTGGTTTGTGCTATCCATTTCTAGCATAAGCTGAAATCGACTCAGACAGCTATGGCGCAGGTGGTGAAATACGAAATAGTCTAACTGGGTCAAAGCCTTCAATAACTCACCAATAAATATCGATATTCTAATGGCCTCAAGGGGAAGCTTGGGGTCTGCGCCAATCGAAAAGAACGGGTGCTTTTTCCCAAGCCCTTGCTGTTGTTTGAGGCCTTCGTAACGTTTGAGAATGTCAGCTTCATGCGTAAGTAGTAACGGTTTAACGGGCACTTTTCTTAAGCTTGATGCGGTTTTATTTTTCCCAAGGTGCGTATCCCGAACGGATATCCAACCAATATTGGAGGGCTCAATGTCTTTCATCCGTAACTTGATCAACTCGCCCAGCCTTAGTCCACATCGATACGAAATAATGCACATCGACTGAAGACAAAGTTGGTCAGCTTCATTGAGACCTTTCGCCGATGAAATACTGTTAAGAAGGGCGGTAAAAAGTGCTTCATCAACAAACGCCGCTCGAGTGTGTGATTGTGTCGGGTCGGTGTGTAAGTAGTTGCTCGAGATAGCGGGAAGGACACCGTGTTCAACAGCGAAAGCGTGCAAGTCTTGGAGCCGTCCAGCAAAGTATAGTTTCGACTTATTGGTCGTATGACTGTCGATGACTTGTTGATAGAGGTGTTCTAGTTCGTCACCTTTTAACTCGTGGAGTGGATATGTCTCGCACAAGAACAGCCACTTCCGCGTCATCCTTGAATGGTAGGCTTTTAACGTGCTAACACCACAAGTCTGTAGTTTGTGGCGATACCATTGCACCAAAATTCTTTGATGAATGCAGCCTGTGCGCGATTGCTGCGACAATAACTTGTCTAGATCAGCTTTGAGTGCATTTTTGTTTTGGGGTCGGGCAACTTTGGGGCAGAAACACTCTTTAAGTGAGTCCATCAAATCGCTACTGTTGGGATGCCTACGTCTCGAGTGATGAACAGCCTCTCGGTTAGTGGTTACTGGAGAGCGATTGTACTCAACATCGCATACTGGAAAAACTTGTGGGTGACTTAAGCGCGCAAGGTTGCTGGTAGGGATCCCGTAAGACTTTGTTTTACCGATCATGTATTCAATAAGCGCTTGGCTGATTGATAACCCGTTCTCATTTTCTGCTACATAAACTGAAGTTTGGCAAAGTTGACTGAAAGTCAGAGGGCAGTGGCGCCCTACAAGCAAAGTAACAAGTTCGTTCTCATTCTTAGGCGGATCCCAACGCTTACGTCTCCATCTCCGCCATAGACGTAACAACCCGAGTGTGATTGGATGAAGGTAACAGTGAAACTGGGTAATGGATTTGCCTTCGGCAGTGAGGTTTGTATTGAACTTGGCGGACTCAATGTTAATGCTAATAAACGGTGATGACTCCCAGCAACAAACTTGTATCTCTGACGTGGCAACGAGTTGCTGAAATGCATCAACGACATCTGGGTTGGCATGACCACTGTGGTAAATGAAGGAAAGGATGAGATGACGAAATGCTTGTTCTTTTGATTGTGCAGTGTGCGCGCATAAGTCATCGAAATACCAACTTTGGTAGAACGCATAGCCTTGCCATGCCAGTTGCATCCAAGACAGAGTGCGAAGCGGTTTGGGTGATTTTTGAGTGACAATGTAACTTGGTGGGTTGACGGTCCAGTGGTAGTGTTTTCTGTAGTCTAGGACATTTTTGACGCCCAAGTTGAAAGCCCGTCGATAATCTCTGAACTGCCCAAATGTATTGGTTATCTCATCGATGAACTGTCCCCATTTCTTCCAAAAACTCTCTTGTTGAGGGATATGTTCGGGGTTAGGGAAGTACTTGGAGAACACTTGCCGTGCTTTTTTGTCGACTCGCTCTATTTGATTAAGCCGATTTTTATGGCGCGCTTCTATACCAATATCACTCATACGCACTCCTCACACCAATATCGACCAAATGCGCGTTAATTAACGTCGATACAAGACGCATGTCTTGACGTGAAAGCGCACTGTATTCATGAAAGCTGCGTTTTGAATGATTCATGTGTCCCATCCAGGCGTTGATAATTGGGGCGTCGACGTTATTGGCAGTTAACAGAGATCGTATATGGTGTCTCGACCAATTTGCTTGCAAAGGGAGGATAGGGTCAATAAACAGCGAGTAGTTTGATGGCGTACAGGGCATCAGTTGATGCTCCTTTACATAGAAAAACAGGTGATTCTCGCCAGAAAGGACGCCCTGATACTCACGTGATAGCTCAGGGTTGATATTGGCGAGTCGTAAGCCTCTATCTGAACAGTATTTTAGGTAGTCATTCAGTATGTTGACTGCAATTTGGGGGAGTTTGACGACGCGGCTATTATCTCCAACCCCTGATTCTTTGTCTGAGATCCAATAGTCTCCTGTTTGTAAGGAGAGATGAGTGATTTTACCAAACCAACCTGTCACCGGACGATATCCCGAGCCAATCGCCAGCACTAACTGAGTGTAGATAGTGATGTAGTTATGAAATTGCTGTGAATGTTGGTCTGTCGAGCTGAGTTTATCCTGTAATTTGGAAACCAGTGAGGACAAAACATTCACCTCCAAATAAAGTGGTGAACCAAGTGTCAGGGGGAGTGGGTCTTCATCGAACTCGGTAAACACTGAAGAGGTAGACGTTAAGTGAGAGAGAAAATCCAAATAACGGTAGTAGGTGCTCAGAAGTAACTCACTGGACAGTTGAACGTAGAAAAGAGCCGGGACAGTGTTAATTGGAGATCCGCTCAGCAACGCAATGATCGTCGAGTCGATATTTTCATGAGAAAGTTTTTGTTTGAGGTAGGACGACACTTTTCTGAGTGTCAGGCTCGTTTGTTTTTGTTCGTTGATCTTTTGAAGTATCGCTTTGAGCTGTTGCTCTTCTACGTTTCTAAACTTGAGGTTACTAAGCTGTCCGCAGACAATTTGAGGCAAAGGTAACCAAAACTCGTTCGATACGCCAACAAGTAACGGCTGCACCTCAGTACGCTGTGTTTGGGAAGGGAGGCGGTGCTTTCTGTAAAAGCCGACCATACGATTGTTTGCTGATCGCCTACATTTTAATTTTTCTATTTGGTCATATGTATCCCCAGTGATAAGCATGAGAAGTAGAAGTTTAGCCGCCATCAAATCGGGTGATTGTGTTTTGATTTGTGCGACACAAAAGCCAGTCAGCGAGCCTATTTCGTAGTTGGTTGCACTGTCAATATCACAAGCTAGGTACAACTCACGTTTTTCTATTCGAGCTTGGATAGCGCGCGCGTGCAACGCCCCCGTTGCATAACTGTGCTTAGTGTGACTGTACGCGCTGACAATACTCATTGTTCGACTGCGCTCACCGTGATGGTCTTCCTTTTGCCAACTATGACCGCCAGACTTGGGCGTTTCGCTAAACTGTTTCAATTCAAAAACAGTATCTCCAGCCTCTTCGTCAAGAGTTTTGAGCTCACCTGGCTCCAAACGCCCACTTTTTTTGAACTCACTACTGGTCACTGTACGGGTATAACCTTCAGCATTTTTTAAAGTGGATTCGTAAGGACGACGATAGGTATTGAGCTGGCTCACCACTTGACTGGGTGGCCTTGGTTCATTCTCTTCGTCAACAAGAACATTAAATGCTTTCACGAGCCGCGGTAGATTTAGCTGATTGATGTCAGGAAGATAAGCTGCCATGCTTTCTCTTTGTCCATTAGAGAACAGCCTCACGTCATCACAGATTGCTTTGATTTTTGGCTGGTGTGTGCCTAAAAACGAAAGGCGCGCAACACACAAAAAGGTGAGTGCTTTGTATTGGTCAAATTTTTTGTGGTCATAGGATGTAAGCAATAGATCTGATGCTAAGAAAGCGGGCAGAAAATGAACACCAAGCTTCTTATTTTTAGAAATAGACTCAACGACATCATGGAGTCTCTGGTGGTGGTTGCTAATGATGTGTTTCTGGGCTTCGCTAATAAGAAACGTCACTTCAGAAAACTCACTTTTGTATTCACTCCTGATCACGGCGCAAAGCCGAATCACTTCTGAAGCAATGAGAGAGTTTTGCTCTCGCTGAAATGGAAACAACTGCCGAAGGAATCGTTCGATATTTTTCTGCTTAAACCGCTCTCTTATCTCTTCAAACATCTTGTTTTCTCTCTCTTAAGAGTTGTTCGAAGATAGACAGTTCTTTTGGAGGCGTTGTTAATTGTGCGCTCGCCTTTGCATTCTGCTGGGCTAGTGTACTTCTTGAAGAATGAATAATGCCGGCCAACTGCCTTTGGCTGAGCTTATTCGTGTCGAATATCATTTTCAGGATAGGTTTTGGAGTGCACTGATTGAGTGCTCGACGGAAGTCTTCCGCTGAACTGCTGTCGATGGAAGAGAGCAGGGAACGAAGTACAGAAATCCACGCTCGTCGCTCTATATCTTTGTCACTTATCTCGTCGAGAATAATTACATTACAGTCTGCAAGAGAGAGAGTTGCAAGTGAAAAACTGAATGACTCAAAACCAGAAATTATAGCAATTTTGTTTTTTGATGACTTAACGGCATTGAGCATCAGGCCGTAATTAATGTCTGCTAATGCTGAGCGAGAAATGGTCGTTTTATCTGCCCAGAACTTTCGAGAGTGATAGAAAGTAAATGCTGAGAGAGCAGCAGGATGAATCGAAAATTCTAATCGATTTTTCGAACGATTCGATAAAATATGCGGCATTTCAAACATCCATTGAAGTCAGTTTTTGTACAATAACTGTACATCTGCTGAGGCTCAAAATTAAGAAAAGCGGCAAAAAATGTTGAAAAATGGGAGCAATATCTTATGGGGGATTGACAATTTAACTAATTGAAACTAGGAAGTTTTATTGGTTTTAAAGGAGTAAAGATTTGAGTGGGTGTAATACTTCCAAGCTGATGATGCGGGTTCGATTCCCGCAGTACGCTCCAATCATTCCTAAACAATATTTTTATCCTAACCTATTGAATATTAAACGCTTTATAGCGTGTTTTTTCATGTCTGAAATTCAAGATCGGGACGTTGCCTATTATGTCGGTGGCTTAATTTGGTGTCCCCCCTATTGCGAATAGGTCTTAGGTGTCGTTAAAGGTACTATAACCTCACTTTCTTCAGCCCAGCATTGCTTAAATTTATCGATAGGGTAGAAATCATCCCCTCGGCGTAAATTGAAAGCGTCGAGAAACATGTTGGCCATCGGCAAGCTACTATTCATACTGGATCAAGTTGAGTGGTAAGGACGTATGGCTAGAGTGTTGCGATAGCGCACCTCACACCTTTGTTGGATATTATTAGCTAAAGAGAAATTATGACCAAGATCTATTTCGTATGCGGTTTTATCGGCTCAGGTAAAACGACTTACTCCAAGGAACTAGCAAAAAAGTATGGGGCTTTTCGTTTCTCCATAGATGAATGGATGATTCCTTTATATGGTCAGCATATGGAGCGTGAACTCTTCGACAGTCGTTTAGCTGCGCTTCAAGACTTGTTTAAAGATTCTGCTCTTCAGCTTTTTACTCTCGGTGTACCAGCTATTTTCGATTTTGGTTTCTGGCGCAAATTGGATCGAGATACTTTTATTCGCTGGGCATCAGAAAAGGGGATTGAGAGTGAAGTGCATTACCTTGACGTACCTTTTGAAGTATGTCGGCAAAGGGCGCTTTTACGCAATTCAAACTTGGATGCCAAGTCGTATGACTTGACACCTGAAATGTTGGAGTTGTTCTGGTCTTGGTTTGAAATACCACTATCGGATGAAAATGTTGTTTGGGTTTATCGGGATACTCAATCATGCATGGAATAAGTCGTTAAACAGTGACCGGATTTTCAATGCACCCATGTAGGGCTTATGCACCAATATGATCTCATTTAGAGAGGTTGAGTGAAGTTAATCGATTTTAAGTTGTTGATTTTATGTGTCTTAATGGTTGGCATGAGTTTTGTAATACTCGATATCAGTTCACAAGAGCGCATAGTTAGCGGTTAATGTTGTCTGGCTAACATACAATTTGGAAAATAGACATCTAGGGTTCCGGCTGTTGAAACAGTGTCTGGGTCAAGAGTTGTCAACCTCGTAAGAGGTCACACGGAGGGATAGAAGCCCGGGAGATTGAACCAAACTTATTGGTTGCGTCTCTTGTGTTGATATTCAGTGACCTCATGGAGGAGATTCAAATGAAAGCTCAAATCAAAAAAAGCCTACTCGCATCGGTTGTCGGCACTTCGCTACTGGCATCCGCTTTTTCACCTATCGCAGTCGCTCAAGAGAAAGAGAAATTTACGCTGGCTTGGTCCATCTACGTTGGTTGGATGCCTTGGGATTATGCCGATCATGCTGGGATCATAGACAAATGGGCAGACAAATATGGCATTGACATCGATGTCGTGCAGGTGAACGACTATATAGAGTCGATCAACCAGTTCACGACAGGTCAGTTCGATGCCACTGTGATGACCAATATGGATGCATTAACGATTCCCGCTGCAAGTGGTGTGGACTCTACTGCTCTTGTGGTCGGTGATTTTTCCAATGGGAATGACGGTATTGTCCTTAAAGGGGACAAGCAACTTGAAGACCTAAAAGGCCAATCGATCAATCTTGTCGAGTTGAGTGTGTCCCACTACTTGATGGCTCGTGCATTAGAAAGTGTCGGCTTGAGTGAGCGTGATGTGAAAGTGGTGAACACCTCTGACGCTGATCTTGTTGCTGCGTTTAGCACAAGTGAAGTGACATCGGTTGTGACTTGGAACCCCCTTCTTAGCGAAATTACTTCTCAGCCAGACACCTCTTTTGTTTTCGACTCATCTGATATTCCTGGCGAAATCATTGATCTACTCGTCGTCAATACAGAGACGCTACAAAGTAACCCCGCATTAGGTAAAGCATTAACGGGCGCATGGTATGAGATCATGTCAATCATGCAATCACCTGAACAGGGCGATGAAGCCAAATCATATATGGCGCAAGCGTCAGGGACAGATCTTGATGGCTACAAGTCTCAACTCCAAGCGACCAACATGTTCTACTCAGCAGATGAGGCGGTCAGCTTTACGCAAAGCCCTAAACTGGCAGAAACGATGCAAAAAGTCAGTGAGTTTTCGTTTGAACATGGATTACTTGGCGAAGGTGCGCCTGATGCGGGCTTCATTGGTGTAGAAACACCAACGGGTGTGTTCGGTGACCCTAGCAACGTCAAGCTCCGATTTACTTCTGAATACATGCAGATGGCAGCGGACAACACGCTGTAACCTCACCATTCGGTCGTTGTAATTGGAGTCATTATGACCAAAGTAATTAACCGTCACCCGTCTAAACTTGGGCGGGTTTTGCTCGGCGTGATGCCTTTTCTTATCCTGCTTGCCGTCTATGTGACGGCATCGGATGCAAGATTGGCGGCGAACTCCGCAGACAAATTGCTGCCAGCCTTCAGCAGTTTTGCTGATGCAATCGATAGAATGGCATTTACCCCAAGTCGAAGAACGGGCGAATACCTGATGTGGACGGACACCTTTGCAAGCCTAGCACGGCTGGGTTGGGGGATTGGTCTCAGTGCCCTTATTGGTCTGTCATTGGGCATTGCGACCGGGATCATTCCTTTAATGCGCGCGTCGTTATCACCGGTGATCACGGCCGTATCACTGATACCACCTATGGCGATTTTGCCGATTTTGTTTATTTCATTCGGAGTGGGTGAATTGTCCAAGGTTGTGTTGATTGTCATCGGCGTGTGTCCAATCATCATTAGGGACATTCAACTTCGCGTGCAAAGCTTGCCGGATGAACAGCTCATAAAGGCTCAGACTTTAGGTGCGAACAGTTGGCAAATTATCGTACGAGTGATCCTTCCGCAGATTATGCCCAAACTGATTGAAGCGGTTCGCCTAACCTTGGGTAGCGCATGGCTGTTTCTGATTGCTGCCGAAGCGATAGTCGCTACCGAAGGTTTGGGCTATCGTATCTTCTTAGTACGCCGTTATCTATCGATGGATGTGATTCTGCCGTACGTGTTGTGGATTACTCTCTTAGCTTACAGCATGGACTGGTTGCTGCGTCTAGCATCAAAAAAACTCAGCCCTTGGTATCACCAGTCACAAGGAGAGAGCCATGGTTAACTCCACTACGAACAAAGAAAACACCCCTCCGATCATTCAAGTCAAACAGGTTTGGAAAGAGTATGGCGACAACATCGTTTTAGAGCGTTTAAACCTTAGCGTTCATGAAGGGGATTTTGTCAGTATTGTAGGCGCCTCTGGGTGCGGTAAAACCACATTCCTCAATATGTTGCTCGGTACCGAAACACCCTCAAGAGGACAATTACTATTGGATGGCGAACCTTTGACTCAAGAACCTGGAGTCGAACGAGGCATCGTGTTCCAAAAGTACTCTGTATTCCCACACTTAACAGCACTTGAGAATGTCATGCTCGGTTATGAGTTTGAGTCGAATAGTCTTTCTAGCCGCACGCTGGGACGACTGTTTGGCGCGAAGAAGCAGCAGGCCAAAGAGCAGGCATTAAAGATGCTCGAGCAGGTTGGCCTTGTAGCGGCTCAAGATAAATACCCGCATGAGCTATCGGGTGGTATGAGGCAGCGACTCTCCATCGCTCAGGCGCTGATAAAAAGACCAAGAATTCTGTTGTTGGATGAACCGTTTGGCGCGCTGGATCCGGGGATTCGAAAAGATATGCATGTGTTAGTGAAGTCGCTGTGGAAAGAGCAAAATTTAACGGTGTTCATGATCACGCACGACCTGAGTGAAGGCTTCCATCTGGGCAACCGTTTATGGGTGTTTGATCATACTCGTCATGATGAGCAAGCGCCGGAGCGTTTTGGCGCGCAGGTGACATTTGATATCTCAACCGAGCAGTTGGACAACACGCCGCCAGACCAACTTTTTTCCAAAATTGCATAAGGAATAAAATATGTCAGCAAAACAGGATGTGATTTTTTCAGACACTCTGCCAGGGGCCGCGCATTGGTCAATGGTGGTACCCAAAGGGCGAACCGTACGCTTCATAGATATCGAGGGTGGTGCGAATTTGAGTGTGCTGTTCTACAACCCGGCTAATCTACTTGAGCGCTACAATGCGCCCGATACCTTGAAATGCCAACATACGTTTAAGTTAACCCAAGGCCACTGCTTGTACTCTGATATGGGACGCATCTTCTGCTCGATCGTGCGCGATGATACTGGCTGGATTGATACCGTGTGTGGGGTCAGCAACAAACAAAAAGTGGCAGAAAAATGGGGTGAACGGGACTACCAAGCCCAACGCAATCAGTGGAAGCAAAATGGTTATGATGCGCTGTTGGTCGAGGTGGCTAAATACGGTTTAGGTAAGCGTGATTTGGCTGCGAACTTAAATCTATTTAGCAAAGTCGCCACCGATGAGGAGGGTAATCTTAACTACGACCCACAACACAGCAAGGCGGGCGATAGCATTGAGCTGCGATTTGAAATGGATACGTTGGTTGTGATGACCACTTGTCCACATCCACTTAATCCATCAAAAACCTACCCATACCAGCCCGTTGAGGTTTCAGTATGGGAATCTGAGCCAATGCGAGATGACGATAGCTGTCTCACTCATCGGGAAGAGAACGAGCGAGGCTTTGAAAATAACCGCCGCTATGCAGCAACGGCGAATCGAACGTTTGAACCATCAGCCACCCGCCAATGTTGCTAAAGGAGCGAAACATGATTGTAGAGAGCCAATTACCACTTAATGAAGCCCTATATCGTGACACCGTGTCAGCGGGTGATTACTACATGAAAGTCGTCAAAAAAGGGCAGACTGTGCGCATTCTTGATATTGAAGGTAACCAAGCCGCAGATACACTGTTTTACAACGCCAATGATCCTTCAGAGCGTTACAGCGCGATGGATACGATTCGAGAGCAGGGCAATGTTTATCTAACCGCAGGCACGAAGATTTTATCTGATCAAGGCAACGTAATGCTTGAGATAGTGGCGGATACCTGTGGTCGACACGATACCTTGGGCGGCGCATGTGCGACTGAGAGCAACACTGTACGCTACTCGATAGACAAAAAGTGTATGCATGCTTGTCGTGATAGCTGGTTACTGGCGGTGGCTGAAAATGAGCAGTTTGGTATGTCGAAGCGCGACATCACCCATAATATTAACTTTTTTATGAATGTCCCCGTTACAGCCGAAGGCGGTCTGACTTTTGCCGACGGTATCAGTGGTGCAGGTAAATACGTGGAGCTTAAAGCTCACATGAACGTCATTGTGTTGATGTCAAACTGCCCACAATTGAACAATCCATGTAATGCCTACAATCCCACCCCCGTTGAGGTCATTATCTGGGAATAAAGGTTTTGGCGATAACGTCAGCAAGCACGCTGTCGAACATGAGCAAGGGACGACCCTAACGAATGCTCTTTGTTGTTCCGGGACGACCCGGATTTTAGGGACGAAATTATGTTTAGTAAGGTATTGATTGCTAACCGTGGAGCCATTGCCTGTCGAGTTATCCGCACGTTAAAACACCTCAATATTGGCAGCGTTGCGATTTACAGCGAAGCCGATTCACACAGTCTCCATGTCGTCGGTGCTGATGAAGCGTTCTCTCTAGGACAAGGGGGCGCGACCGAGACCTACCTTGACCAAGATAAAATACTCTCCATCGCTAAAGAGTCGGGCGCGCAAGCGATTCATCCTGGCTACGGTTTCCTGAGTGAAAATCCAGAGTTCGTTGAACGCTGCGAACAAGAAGGATTGGTCTTTTTAGGGCCCACAGCAGAGCAAATGCGTGCGTTCGGACTGAAACACTCTGCACGCCACCTTGCCACCCAAGCCGATGTGCCACTTCTCCCTGGTACGGGGTTGCTTAACGACAAGCAGCAAGCACTGCGTGAAGCGGAGAACATTGGTTACCCAGTGATGCTCAAAAGCACGGCAGGTGGTGGTGGTATCGGCATGCAGTGTTGTTTCACAAGCCAAGAGTTGGATGAGGCTTACGACAGCGTTAAACGATTGAGTGAGAACAATTTCAGCAACAGTGGCGTGTTCATCGAGAAGTTTATACAACAAGCACGGCATATCGAAGTCCAGATTTTTGGCGATGGGCAGGGTCATGTCGTTGCCTTGGGCGAGCGGGACTGCTCGGCGCAGCGCCGTAACCAAAAAGTCATTGAGGAAACCCCCGCGCCTAACCTCGACGATGAAACTCGATCTAAGCTACAAGAGACCGCAGTGAAGTTGGCCGCTCAGGTGAATTACCGAAATGCAGGAACGGTGGAGTTTGTATTGGATCAGCAAACACAAGCCTTCTACTTCCTTGAAGTCAACACGCGTCTTCAGGTTGAACATGGTGTCACAGAAGAAGTGTTTGGTGTGGACCTTGTCGAGTGGATGGTTCACCAAGGGGCAGAGCAACTCGAGTTAACAACGCTGGGCGCGCACCTCAAATCACAAGGCCATGCGATTCAGGTTCGTCTCTATGCGGAAGATGCCAACAAGAACTTTCAACCTTGTGCCGGTCTATTGAGCCATGTTGAGTGGGCAGAGCAAGAGAATTTGCGCATTGAACACTGGATTGAAGCGGGCGTCGAAGTATCACCATTTTTTGACCCTATGCTGGCGAAAGTGATCGTTCATGCTGCCGATAGAGACACGGCTCTGGCTGAACTTAAACAAAGCTTAGACAAAAGTACTATTTACGGAATAGAGCACAACAAAGCGTACTTGAGCCAGCTCTTAGCGAGCGAACGGGTTAAGAAAGGCGAGGTGCTGACTCAATCTCTTAATAGCTTTGAGTTCAAGCCCAATACCTTTGATGTGATCAGCGGAGGTACCCAAACCACCATTCAAGACTACCCAGCACGAACAGGCTACTGGGACATTGGCGTGCCGCCTTCAGGTCCGATGGATAGCTTGAGCTTCCGTTTAGGCAATAGACTGCTGGGGAATGATGAATCCAGTGCCGGTCTGGAAATGATTGTTTCTGGTCCAACGTTAAAATTTAACCAAGACACTCGTATAGCTCTAACGGGTGCAACGATTCAAGCGACGCTTGATGATCAAACAGTTGCGATGAATGCGGCCATCGGCATCAAAGCAGGACAAACGCTCAAACTCGGTAAAATACTCGATGGCGCTCGCACTTATCTCGCTGTTCAGGGGGGCATTGATTGTCCTCAATATCTAGGTAGCCGTTCAACCTTCACTTTAGGTCAATTTGGGGGCCATGCTGGGCGCGCATTGCTAGCGGGCGATGTGTTGCACATTCATCCCGTCGTTCAAGCGGGTGGCGCTGAAATTGGCTCACTTCCTCAGCCGATTTTCAACGGCGAGTGGCAGATTCGAGTGATCTATGGGCCGCACGGTGCGCCTGATTTTTTCACTCAGGAAGATATCGATACATTTTTTGATGCGCAGTGGAAAGTGCACTTTAACTCGAGCCGAACCGGTGTACGCTTAATTGGACCGAAACCAAATTGGGCGCGGGCTGACGGTGGCGAAGCGGGCCTTCATCCCTCTAACATTCACGATAATGCGTATGCGGTTGGTACCATCGATTTCACGGGTGACATGCCGGTCATCTTAGGGCCGGATGGGCCGAGCTTGGGAGGGTTCGTTTGCCCTGCCACCATCATCAAAGCCGATCTATGGAAAATGGGACAGCTCAAAGCAGGGGATAAGATTCGATTTATTCCGGTTACGGTAGAAAACGCCGAGTTAGCCGAGCGCGCGCAGCTGGCTCAAATTGAAGTCGGCGCTATTGATGAAATGGCGCTGCCAAGAGCAGATCTCGGCTCGCCCGTCATTAAAACAATACCAGCCAGTCAATATGGAGAACAGGTGGTATATCGACCCAGTGGCGAGGATTACCTGCTGGTGGAATATGGACCACAAAGACTCGATATTCGTCTGCGATTTCGAGTTCATGCTTTGATGCTGAAGCTTCAAGAGCGGCGGTTGCTAGGTGTAGAAGAACTGACTCCGGGGATACGTTCCCTGCAAATTCACTACGATAACCTTATGTTGCCAAGAGCGCAGTTGCTTGAAGAGCTAGAAAAAATTGAAGCAACGCTGGATAACATCGATGATCTCGCTGTCCCTGCTCGCGTAGTGCATTTGCCACTCTCTTGGGATGATGAAGCCACTCGGCTGGCGATACGTAAATACGATGAGATCGTACGTAAAGACGCACCTTGGTGCCCAGACAACATTGAGTTTATTCGCCGCATCAACGGGCTTGATTCAGTCGAGGACGTTAAGCGCATTGTGTTCGATGCCAGCTACTTAGTGATGGGCTTAGGGGATGTGTATCTTGGCGCGCCGGTCGCAACACCAATGGATCCTCGTCACCGCTTGGTCACGACTAAATATAATCCAGCACGTACTTGGACGCCTGAAAACGCGGTAGGCATTGGTGGCGCCTATTTGTGTGTCTACGGCATGGAAGGCCCCGGGGGGTATCAATTTGTCGGTCGCACTTTGCAAATGTGGAATCGCTATCGTCAAACAGAAGCCTTTACCAAGCCTTGGCTATTGCGCTTTTTTGACCAGATTAGGTTCTATGAAGTGAGTGCACAAGAGCTATTGGATATCCGTGAAAAGCATCCTTTAGGTCATTACCCAATCAAAATTGAACAGACAGAGTTTTCACTCGCGGACTATCAATCCACTCTTGATGACCATGCCGATGAAATAAAGCAAAGCAAAGCACGCCAGCAACAAGCATTTGAACAAGAGCGCCAACGCTGGGAAGAGTCTGGACAAGCGAATTTTGTCGCCACTGAAATTGAGCAGTCGAATGTACACACTGAGCTTGCAGAGGGACAAGAAGCCATTGAGAGTCATGTTGCTGGCAACATCTGGCAAGTGCTTGTTAAGCCTGGCCAAACGGTAAAAGAGAACGACGTCGTGATGATACTAGAAGCGATGAAGATGGAGCTTGAGGTGACCGCGAGTGTCTCTGGTGTGATTGACTCGATATGCCACGAGGCGGGCGCACAAGTCCATGCGGGTGAGCCACTGCTTGTCGTCAACACCTGCAAGGCATGATTCGGTTTTTGAGGATAGAAAAGATGACAGATTCAAATACAAGGTGTCAGGCAATGGAAGAACCAACAACGATCGGCCGCTTACTTGAAGCATACCGTAATGGTGATATAGAGGTAGAGATGTTTTTGCGCAGCAAACTGGCGCAAGTGAGAGCGGATCAATCCAATGCCTGGGTGTCAGTGATTTCTGACCAGCAACTGGGGGAGTATCTCGCTCAACTTTCAGGGCAAGAGATTGACCAGCTACCTCTGTTTGGTGTTCCTTTTGCGATCAAAGATAATATCGATTTGCAGGGTTTAGACACCACCGCGGGTTGCGAGGCATACCGCTATCAACCAACGGAGTCGGCTTACGTTGTTCAGCAGTTGATAAAAGCAGGTGCAGTCCCCTTAGGTAAGACGAGCCTTGACCAGTTCGCCACTGGCTTAGTGGGTACACGCAGCCCTTGGGGAGCAGTGAAAAATAGCTTTGATCCTAAACACATCTCAGGCGGTTCGAGCTCTGGCAGTGCGGTTGCGGTTGCGAGCAACCAAGTTTACTTTGCATTGGGTACCGATACCGCGGGTTCAGGACGTGTCCCGGCAGCATTTAACAACCTTTATGGCCTCAAACCGAGCAGAGGGGTGTTGAGCTGCAGTGGCGTTGTTCCGGCCTGCCGTACACTAGATTGCGTGACGTTTTTTACCAAGTGTGCTGAAGACTTAAGCACCCTCTACCAAGTTGGCGCAAGCTACGATGAGAGCGACTGTTATGCGCGCCATGCCCTTAAACAAGGACAAAACACAACGACGCAATTTTCAGGATTGAGGGTCGGAGTTCCAGGTGAAGAGCAGCTTAAATTCTTTGGTAATGAAGAATACCATCAGCTCTATGCTCAGTCGGTTGCTCGCTTAGAGTCTTTGGGCGCGCAGATTATTCCTTTCGATTTGTCACCCTTCTTAGAGGCCGCCAATCTTCTTTACCAAGGTCCTTGGGTTGCGGAGCGATACGCCGCGATTGAATCCTTCTTCAACGATAATCAAGAACAGTGTTTAGAGGTGATTCAAACGATTGTCGGTGGAGCGAAACAACTATCGGCTGCGGATACGTTTAAAGCCATGTATCTACTGCAAGCATTTAAGGTTCAGTGCGATAAATTGATGGAAAATGTGGATGTTGTGCTAACCCCTACCGCCGGCACGATTTACACCATTGATGAGGTGAACAATAACCCAATCGGGCTCAATTCAAACCTTGGTTACTACACCAATTTCATGAACTTACTCGACTACAGTGCGATCGCAATGCCAGCAGGTTTCACCGACGCCGGACTCCCGTTTGGCGTAACTCTGTTTGCCCAAGCATTTCATGACGAAGCCTTGATTACGTTAGCGACCGAGTGGCAGAGAACAATGAACTTACCACTAGGGGCGACCGAAATAGAATTAGAGAGTTGCGAGAGTGTGGACCTATTGGTTTGTGGTGCACACATGAAAGATTTAGCGCTCAATCATCAACTGATTGAGTTAGGTGCGAACTTTAAACGGCGAACCACGACATCTGAACACTATTCTCTTTATTGCTTAGCCGGCGGGCCCCCACTGAGACCGGGCTTAGTGCGTCATTCAAACCAAGGGCAAAAGATTGAAGTTGAAATTTGGCGCGTGCCGAAAAAGCAGCTTGGTTCCCTTTTGATGCTCATTCCCCATCCATTGGGGTTGGGCCGCGTTGAGATTGATTCTGGTGACTGGGTTACAGGGTTCATATGTGAAGGGATTGGCATTGAAGGGGCTACCGACATTACCCAGACTGGAGGGTGGCGGTATTATCTGCAAGAGTTATCTGAACGCTGCTAAAATATGTTTATAACCCCCCATGCCAACATCATGTGGCATAGGGGGTTACAAATTGATGAGAAGGCGTGAATGGACATCAGTATGATCTACGTGCTGACCTATTCAGCCTGCTCACGATTTATCGATGGATCAAGAATCCACTCAGCGCTGTCGTTGAGCACGTCCATTTTTGTAATTTTACCCTTCCTGACTTCAAATCTATCTGTGTAGCGATTGCCATCGAAATGGCGTCCATCTGGCCACTGACCATACAAAAAACCTGTTGAATACACGACGCAGTGGCCCTCTTTTTCCATTGCATCGTATTGCTGAATGTTCTTTTTCACCCATTGGTATCGTTGTTGGTTAAAAGCCGTGATGGCGTGGGTATCCTCCATTTCTCTTCGACCTGTAAAAGTGATTTTAACGTCAGGGTCCATAAACGTCGCGGCCGTCTCCGGATCTGGCTTCATTGATGCTTCTAAAAATTGTTGGACGATGTCTACAGCATTCTCTAGTTCACTCATCGATTCATTTCCTTATGTGGTTTGATTTGGTGCAAAAATGTTAATTTTTGTGCCTTTTTTGTGCAAAGTGCGCCTCTAATCGGCTGAAAACCGCACTTTTTCGTATGGCACCTAAATTGCTAGCAATTATTGTGCAATAGCTAGCAATCAATAAAAAGAGGGATCTTATGAAACATTCAATTATCAAAAAATGGGTCAGACAGGGACTTGGGATAAGCGCTTTGGCCGCTGCGTCTTTGACGGCGTTTTCAACCATTGCGCAGGAGCCGATTAAAGTGGGATTAGTTGCTGCTCTATCAGGCCAGTCGGCGAAATCAGGAGAGGCGATCACTCGTGGGTTAGAAATTGCGATTGATGAGATAAACGAAGGTGGCGGCGTATTAGGTCGACCACTTGAACTGGTGCGACGTGACGATGAAAGCAACCCATCAAAAGGGCTGTTAGCGGCACGCGAGTTGATTCAAAAAGAAGAGGTCGCGGTGTTATTTGGTGGTTTAGACACGCCCGTTTCGCTTGCGATTGTACCTGTCGCCAACCGAATGAAAATGCCCTTCATGGGGGTGTGGGCCGCGGGTACACCCATTACCAAAAATGGCGCTAAGGAGAACTATGTGTTTCGTGTCTCAGCGGTGGATGAGGTGGTCGACGAAGCGCTGGTTCAGTATGCCATCGATAAGTATGCGATGAAAAAGCCAGGCATGTTGCTGATAAACAACCCTTGGGGTGAGTCGAACGAAACAGGTTTTCGCCAAGCTCTCAATAGTCGTGGCATAGAACACACCGGTATTGAGCGTATTGAATCTGGTGACGTTGACTTAGTCCCACAATTGACCCGTTTAAAAGAGAAAGGGACGGACACGCTATTAATGGTAGCGAACGTCGCGCCTTCTGCTCAGGTGGTCAAATCACTTGAACGTATGGGCTGGGATGTCCCTGTAGTCTCCCACTGGGGACCGGCGGGTGGACGTTTCGGTGAGCTAGCTGGTCCAACGGCCGATCGAGTGCACTTTATTCAGACGTTTACCTTTACGGATACCACAACCGGAAAAGGCGGCGAGGTATTTGGCAAGTTGCAAGCGAAATTCCCAGAGATACAAAGTGTTGCCGATGTGACTCCAGCCGTTGGCATTGCCAATGCGTATGACGCGATGCATTTAACGGCGCTCGCAATCAAGAATGCTGGATCTACGGAGGGGAGCGCGATTCGTGAAGGGTACTACCGCATTGATGACTATCAAGGGCTGATCAAGGATTTCAAGCGTCCGTTTACAGAAACACAGCATGATGCGATCGGCCCCAATGACTACGTGTTCACACACTTTGTGAATAACCAAATCGTTCCAGTTCAGTAACGATCGGTTTGGGTTATTCATCCATCACCATGTAAAGGAGAGCGTAGCGCCATGTTAACCGCCGCGATCATAACAGGCCTTGGTCTGGGGAGCATGTATGCTCTCCTTGCTTTGGGTTTCCATATTACCTTTATCGTCAGTAAGACGGTGAATTTTTCTCAGGGCAGCGCGATGATGCTTGGTGCTGTGCTGGCTTACACATTATGTATCACATGGGGTATGCCGTATTGGGTTGCTTTTTCTATCACACTGCTTTTAAGCGCATTATATGGACTGGTCATCGAGCGGTTCTTAGTGCGTCCGTTTGCCAGCAAAGGCTCCGATGCGTGGCTTATGGCGACAGTGGCTGGGGGGATATTGATGGACAACGCGGTTCTGTTCAGTTTCGGCAAAGAGCCAAGGCAGTTCACCAACACGTTCGCGACGACAAGTCTTGAGCTATTTGGTAGCGGTGTTTATGTACTGCAAGTCATGATCCCGGTTGTCGGGGTGGTCATTGCAGGTTTACTTGTCTTGGTCGTAAGGCATACCCAACTTGGTAAGGTGCTGCAGGCGAGCGTTCAAAACCCCAATTCAGCGCAGTTAATGGGGATTAATGTTAGTCGCGTGGTCGCCGTCAGTTTTGCTGTCTCTACGGTACTTGCGGCAATTGCAGGCATTCTCATCGCGCCGCTCTATGCCGTGCATTCGGACATGGGAACATTGTTTGGCTTGAAGGCGTTTGCTGTTGCTATCCTTGGCGGGATCGCGAGTGCCTCCGGCGTATTCAGCGCAGGGCTTATTTTTGGTTTAGTTGAAGCGATTGTCACCGTCTATTTTGGCTCTGCATTTACACAAATTATTACCTTTACTCTGGTCATTATAGCTTTGGCTGTGAAGCCGAATGGCCTGTTTGTTAAAGGTCAGGAGGTGAAGGTATGAGCGCTATCAATACCAAGTCTTGGTTATGGGTGGCGCTGTTCACCCTAGTAGGGGCGATATTGTGTTTCCTACTCGACAGTTATTCTCTGCTGGTTTTTACCCTATGCGTGTTAACGGCTATCGTCGGAATCGGGCTCAACATATTAATGGGGATGAGTGGTCAGATAAGCTTCGGTCACATTGCGTTCTACGCCATCGGTGCTTACGTGAGCGCACTATTATTACTCAATGATGTGCCGTTTGTGCTCGCCTTAGCTGCGGCATGTTTAGTGTGCGCAGCCATAGGAGCATTACTCGCCATTCCAGCAATGCGGGTTACTGGCCCTTACTTGGCAATGGTGACGATCGCTTTTGCCTTTGTGGTTCATCATGGTTTGATGGAGTGGAAGAGCCTCACTGGAGGCGCCAACGGATTGATGGGTATCATGATGCCGCAATTCGGAGAGATGGAACCTGAACGTCTACTTGCCTTGAGCAGCACTGCTATTTTGGGCTTAGGGTTACTCACCTATCAGCTGTTTTATTTCAGTGGTTGGGGCAAAGCGATGCGCGCGGTCAAGTCCAGCCCTATTGCCGCGAGATCGCTAGGATTTAACCCAGTACAGACGCAAACGCTCGCGTTTTCTTTGTCTGCGGCATTTGCTGGTATCGCTGGGGCGATGATCCCTCCGCTAATGATGTACATCAGCCCAAGTGCATTTCCGTTTACCCAGTCAATTTTGTTCGTTCTCGTCGTTATTTTGGGGGGAGTCGGCACGCTATGGGGGCCGGTCATTGGCGCTACTGTGGTCGTGTTATTGCCTGAACTCCTAGCGCCTCTGGCCGAATATCGCCTGCTGATATTCGCTGTTTTGCTATTGGTGGTTCTATGGGTGGCGCCAAGAGGTTTGATTGGAGAAGCCGCAGCGAAATTTCGTCGTTCATTCACCCAACTTCCGCCTAATTCTGTCAATCGTCATCTTATCGCGACGTTTTATGATCGTGCTGACAACGGGTTGAACGCGCTCAAAGTCAATAATATCGGTATCACGTTTGGTGGCGTGGTTGCGGCCAAAGCGGTGAGTTTTGACGCGCAGTTAGGCAAAGTGACGAGCATCATCGGTCCTAATGGCGCGGGCAAAACCACCGTGCTCAATATGATCAGTGGTTTTTATACGCCCGATCAAGGCAGTGTGATGTTGAATGAAGAGGTTGCGGGACTTCCTGCACACCGCATTGCCCGAAGTGGTGTTGCCCGCACCTATCAAACCACACAACTGTTTGAGGATATGTCGGTCATTGAAAACCTGCTTGCTGCAATGCAGCAAGGTACACTCGGTCACCCGTTTTATGCGGAGGGATCCGGTCAAAGAGATCTGGCGTTAAACCTATTGGCTTTGGTGGGCTATCGTGGCTCTATCCACACACCAGCGGAAGACTTGCCGCATGTTGATCGACGCTTGGTCGAGATTGCGCGTGCGTTGGCGACATGCCCGTGGGTGATACTGCTGGATGAACCTGCAGCTGGGCTGAGTAGAGAAGACACCGATCAGCTTGCTCAATTAATTAAGTCGATTGCAGGCTTTGGTATTGCGGTCATCTTGGTTGAGCATGATATGAAATTGGTGATGGGTGTCAGTGATGACATATTAGTACTGGATGCAGGAACGCCCATTGCCTTCGGCAAACCTCAACAGATACAACAAGATCCCAAAGTCATCGCCGCTTATCTTGGCGCAACCAGTTATACCGCACCGCCGCGTGAAAACAGATGGAAAGCGGAAAAAGAAGCCGTGTTGTTTACCAAGCAATTAACGATAGATTACGGTGCCTCACCGGTTGTGCACGAAGTGGACATTGAAGTGAACCCAGGTGAGTGTGTCGCCATCTTGGGCGCCAATGGCGCTGGAAAGAGCAGCATTTTACAAAGCCTCGCTGGTTTGAAAAAACCGCGCAGCGGTACGATTGGTCTTGACGATGCTTATATCCATCACCTCGATGCGAGTCAAATAGCGAAACGCGGATTGGCTTTGGTACCCGAAGGTCGTCAGTTATTTGGTGAGCTCTCCGTCAGAGATAATTTGTTAATGGGAGCACACAGCCGTCTAGATGAAGTGGATAAAGAGTCAGAAATTGAGGCTATTTTGGCGCGATTCCCTCGTCTTCGCGATCGTATCGACAGTCAGGCGGGCCTTCTATCCGGAGGTGAGCAGCAGATGGTGGCGGTAGGCAGGGCATTAATGGCGAAGCCACACATTTTGTTGTTGGATGAACCGTCACTTGGGCTCGCACCTTCGATGATCGCTGAGCTCTATGATGCGCTCGCGCAGCTCAGAGATGACGGCGTGACCATCTTACTGGTTGATCAGATGGCGAACCTTGCCTTGCAGATAGCCGATCGCGCGTACCTGCTTGAAACGGGCACCATTGTACAAACCGGCAGTTCGGAACAGCTACGATCAGATTCTGAGCTAGAAAAAGCGTATTTAGGAGTAAGCTCATGATAGCCGATACTGTAGTGACCAATTGCCGCTTGGACGGCGAGCCACAACTTAACTGCGCATTTATCAACGAGGGGGTGTTTGTTGGCTTTAAACGGCAAGTTGAACTTGAACCCAGTGAACTGAGGGGTAGGAAAGAGATAGACGCACAAGGCAGGTTGATGCTACCCGGTCTGGTAGAAACCCATGTACATCTTGATAAAGCATGCACGGTATCTCGGTGTGCCTTGCAAAAAGGCACACTGCAAGAAGCGATTGAACAGACCTCACGGCTAAAAGCGGAGTTCACTTATCAAGACATCTATCAGCGCGGGAAACAGATACTAGAGAAGGCCATCAAGCATGGTACCAGTTATATGCGTACGCATGTAGAGATTGATCCTGTGATAGGGTTGGTTGGTTTTCAGGCAATCTCAGCGCTCAAAAAAGAGTATGCCTGGGCGATAACGCTGGAGTTGTGCGTCTTTCCGCAAGAAGGCCTTCACAATAACCCGGGAACGTACGAATTACTGGCTGACGCACTCGATCAAGGGGCGGATCTGTTGGGGGGGTGCCCTTATACCGATAGTGAACCAGAGCAGCAGGTAAGGGTGCTGTTTTCTTTGGCCAAGCAATACGATGTGGATATTGATTTTCACCTTGATTTTGACCTTGATACATCCACCATGACATTGCCGTTTGTCATCGAGATGACGCAGGCATTTGATTATCAGGGACGGGTTACCGTTGGGCATGTGACAAAACTATCGGCGCTGCCATCACAAGCGCTCGCGCCCATAGCAGCACAAATGGCTATGGCAGGTGTTCATTTGACGGCGCTGCCGAGCACCGATCTTTTTCTCAACGGTCGTGATTTTGATTGTCTGATACCGAGAGGGGTGGCGCCGCTCAAGCCGATGAGTCAGCGCGGGGTGTGCTGCTCAATATCGAGCAACAACATTGAGAATCCATTTACACCTTATGGCGACGCGTCTCAAATCAGGATGGCGAATCTGTATGCCAACATTGCCCATTTGGCGACAAAAACAGAGTTAGCGCAGTGTTTTGATTGGGTTTGTACGGATTCAGCAAGGCTCATGAAAATTGTTCAGCATGGCATAGGGGTCGGAAAGGCGGCGGACGCGGTGTTTTTTGATGCGTTAGACAAAGCCGATATCGTCGCGAAGATAGCGCTCCCCACTATGGGTATCAAGCGCGGAAACGTCACCTTTACCAGGCCAGAAGTGCAGTTGCATCAATTGGAAAAGGCGCAATAAACGCTGGCTTGACGTCAGTATAGCTTGGGCGTAAGGCTCAGAGAACGAGAAAGAATAAGTGGTAAGCACAATACTGATATCAAAGGTTGAGTGCTTCACTCAAATCGAGTTCTTGCTCTTTGTGACGGCTTAAGTCGAGCTCAGCCTCAAGATGGTCGAGGTGGGCTAACATCACAGAGACGGCAAGGCTTGTGTCGCCAGACTTTAATGCCTCTATAAGCTGCAGGTGTTCATCATGCTGGCAGGTGGGAACGTCGTTACGCTGGTAGAGTGCGACGATTAACGAGCTGCGTACCATCAGGTTGTCAAACATCTCCATCAATACCGTATTACCACAGAGTCGCGCTAAGAGACGATGAAAGTCACACAGCGCGTCGACAATTTCTCGTCGATCATCGGTATGTACAGCAGCATGCTCACGCTCAATGTGTGCAAGAATCTCATGCCAATGGTCGGCCATCAGTTCGGATGAAATACCTTCTACGATACCTCTTTCAATCACCCGACGAGCCGCAAATACTTCTTTAGCTTCGGCTTCACTAGGTTTGGCCACCATCGCGCCACGGTTGGGCTCTATCTTAACGATGTGTTGCAGGGCCAAGCGTTGTAGCGCCGTTTGTACATGGTTACGGTTGGCTTGAAGTGCGGAGACAATTTGCGCTTCAACCAAACGCTGTCCCGGTTTTAGTTTGTGTTGCGCGACAGCAGTTGATAGCGCCGCCATAATTCTCTGCACTTCCTTTTGTTTATGCGTCGATGTGGTGGAACGCGACGTAACCATGTTTTTCAAGCCTTTGTAACCTATTCACTATCGTTAAGTCTAACTCTGTTTTCCCGCTAGTGACAACGTTATACCTTGTTTATATTGTTGATTTTCATCATCGACGACCAGTAAGTCAGTCGTTTTATTTATCGCACTGCTATTCTCACCATGAAACTTTTTCATGTTTAAAGTGAAGTAATACCAATATTCTTCAACTCGTGAACTCCGTATAACTGGCGTTAGGCTTTGACCCACCCAGCAGAGCCTAAATCGTCAGCGTTTTCTTAGGAAATAGGATAATTACAATGAATAACGAGTTCACTTTTAGGATTAAAAGCCTGCGTTTTGATGAGCATTATCAGCCGTCAGACAACACGCGTATTACCACCAACTTTGCAAACTTGGCACGGGGCGAGCAGCGTCAAGAGAACCTGCGAGCGGCGCTGCGAATGATGGACAATCGCTTTAATTCGCTTGCCCATTGGGACAATCCTACTGGTGATCGTTACGCATTGGAGTTGGACATCATCTCCGTCGAGATTGCGTTGGACGGGCAAAGTGACGCTTTTCCCTCGATAGAAGTCCTGCAAACGCATATTTTGGATCGTAAAAACAATCAACGCATTGAAGGTATCGTGGGGAATAACTTCTCTTCCTATGTGCGCGATTACGATTTTAGTGTCTTACTGCTTGAGCATAATAAGCAGACGAGCCAGTTTAGTGTGCCGCCAAAATTTGGTGAGCTGCATGGTCAACTGTTCCAGTCTTTTGTTCGCTCCGCGACATATCACCAATCGTTTAACAAGCGTCCGGTGATTTGCCTCAGTGTTTCTGACAACAAAATCTATCGCCGCACCAGCAATCAACACCCGGTGCTCGGTGTTGAGTATCTGCCGAATGAATCGTCGCTTACTGAGCAGTATTTCAAAAAGATGGGCTTAGACGTACGTTACTTTATGCCGCCGAACTGCGTCGCGCCCCTGGCTTTCTACTTCTTTGGCGACTTACTCAATGATTACACCAATCTTGAACTCATTAGCACGATCAGCACGATGGAGACCTTTCAAAAGATTTATCGCCCAGAGATCTACAACGCTAACGCAGCCGCGGGCGCGGTGTATCAGCCAAAATTGAACAATCTCGATCACTCTCTGACACAAATCGTCTATGACCGAGAAGAACGCAGCCAATTGGCAGTAGAGCAAGGGAAATTTGCACAAACGCACTTTATTCAACCGTATCAAGCGCGACTTGATCAGTGGTCAGAAAGCTACGCGTAACCATGATGAAAATACTGTGAAGGAACAATCGATGAAAACATTACTACCGACATCAACTGCGGGAAGCTTACCTAAACCGTCATGGCTTGCCGAGCCGGAGACACTCTGGTCCCCGTGGAAGTTAGAAGGGGAAGCGCTGCAAGATGGAAAACGCGATGCTCTGCGTGTTGCCTTGCAAGAGCAGCAATTCGCGGGCGTTACTATCGTCAGTGACGGCGAGCAAACGCGCCAGCACTTTGTCACTACATTCATTGAGCATTTGGGTGGGGTGGATTTCGACAATCGTCAAACCGTGACCATTCGTAATCGTTATGAAGCAAGCGTGCCAACCGTGGTTGGCCCGGTAAGTCGCATCAAACCCGTGTTTGTCGAGGACGCGAAATTTTTGCGCCAGCAAACTGACCAACCCATCAAGTGGGCACTGCCTGGGCCGATGACCATGATCGATACCTTGTATGATGCGCACTACAAAAGCCGTGAGAAATTGGCGTGGGAGTTTGCCAAGATCCTCAATCAAGAAGCAAAAGAGCTTGAAGCGGCAGGTGTCGATATCATCCAGTTTGATGAACCCGCGTTTAATGTGTTCTTCGATGACGTGAACGACTGGGGAATCGCCTGCTTAGAACGTGCGATTGAAGGGCTTAAATGTGAAACCGCGGTGCACATCTGCTATGGCTACGGTATCAAAGCCAACACTGACTGGAAAAAAACGTTGGGCAGCGAGTGGCGCCAGTATGAGGCCGTGTTCCCTAAGTTGCAGCAATCAAACATCGATATTATCTCACTGGAGTGCCACAACTCACGTGTGCCGATTGAGTTGTTATCATTGATTCGAGGCAAAAAAGTGATGGTGGGCGCTATTGATGTCGCCACTCATGACATTGAAACGCCAGAAGCGGTCGCAAGTACGCTCAGAGAAGCGCTCAAATATGTCGATGCCGATAAGCTGTACCCTTGTACCAACTGCGGCATGGCACCTTTGCCTCGCGAGGTCTCTGCTGCCAAGCTCAAAGCATTGAGTGACGGCGCCAAAATAGTCCGAGACGAGTTAGTCGCATCGGCGTAACGCATTGTTGAGCTCGGATTGTATGCGCTGGGTTTGACAGCCTCACCACTGAGGTCTATATTCAGCGCGTTATTTCACCTAAAGCGAGGACACAAGATGATTGTAATGATGAACAGCAACTGGGCAGTGAAAGGGTAAACCGCCAAATCGCTCTTTGTGGATAATCCACAGTCCCCCTTCTTTGCCCGGTATCGCCGGGGTCAACTCTATCCGAATTAGACCCTAATGCTCTATGTATTAAGGCGCATTGTTGCGTCTGGGATAATTCAATCATGAATACAAAATTTTCTTTTTTAACCGCGGCCAACAAAAAGCCGAATTTGCTTAAACGTCTCGGTTGGAAGCCATTTTTTCAGCAGCAGATCTCATTAGACGATTACGATGACACCCGCTGGGCTCGCGTCATCGCACATCATCGCAGTGGTTACGTGGTGCTAAGCCAACAAAGTGACGGCTATCAAGAGCATCATTTACCGATCACCCGTTCATTGCCAGCGATGACCGTTGGCGATTGGCTAGTGTTGGATGGTCAGCAACAGTTCTCGTCGCTACTTGAACGCCGAAGCCTGTTTAGCCGAAAAGCCGCAGGGACAAAGGTCGAACAGCAACTGATTGCCGCCAATGTGGACACCGTATTTATCGTCTGTTCGCTTAACTATGATTTCAACCTAAGCCGCATTGAGCGCTACCTTGCCCTTGTTAATGAAGCCAAGGTTGAGCCCGTAGTCGTGCTGACTAAAGCCGATTTGTGCGAGGATGAAGCGGCGCTGCGCCAACAGGTGCAGCAATTGGATCCATTTCTCATGGTTGAGAGTGTCAATGCACTTGACGCCAACAGCGTAAGTCGCTTGATGAGCTGGTGCGGCGAAGGCCAAACGGTGGCGTTTATCGGATCGTCTGGGGTGGGGAAATCCACGCTCGTCAATACCTTGCTAGGTGAGCACGAGCAAGCGACCGGTGGTATCCGAGAGGATGACAGCAAGGGTAGGCACACCACCACTTCGCGCTCTATTCACTTTCTGCCTTCGGGCGCGGTTTTGCTCGATACGCCGGGAATGCGAGAAATTCAACTAGCGGACTGTGAAGATGGCGTGAGTGAGACTTTTGCAGACGTAGCGAGCTTGGCTAAAGCGTGCCGCTTTGGTGATTGTCAGCATCAAAGTGAGCCGGGCTGCGCCGTGCAGCAAGCTATCGCCAATGGCGAGTTAGATGAACGCCGTTTTAACAACTACCAAAAGCTCTTACGTGAGCAGGCCCATAACGGCGCCACGCTTGCGCAGCAACGCGCGAAAAGTAAACAATTTGGCAAAATGGTGCGACGGGTAATGGGAGAAAAGCAAAAACGCAGAAACGGGGTGTAATCTCGATAAGCATCAAGGAGGCGAAATGCCTCCTTGAAATTAGGCAGCGGCCGTTTCATGCTGGTCGTATCGTTATTAAATGGTGATTACACTAAGTTATCACCTCAACTCTATATTGGTGTTATCCATGAAATCTTCACTTGGCTTCTTTCTTTTCAGCAGCGCGTTTTATGTCAGCGCTGATGTGACATTACCGCCGTTTGAGATTAATGACTCAACGTGGCGTGAAAAAGTGTTTTCTGGCAATACTCAATATCAGCCAATGCTAGGTGGTTCAGTGCTGCAAGCAGTCAGTGAAGAGAGTGCGTCTGGCTGGGTAATCGCTAAGCGTGTTGATCTTTTGCAGACACCGATGATCCATTGGCGATGGAAAGTGGACCAAGCACTCACCAGATTAGACGAGCGCAGCAAACAAGGGGATGATTATGCCGCGCGGATTTATCTTGTGATGGAAAAGGGCTTGATGGGACTAAGCTCACAAGCGCTCAACTACGTTTGGTCGAGCTCACAAAGTGAAGGCACTTCTTGGGATAATGCTTATGCAGGTGAAAGGGTCAAAATGTTAGCGGTGAAAGACCACGAGGCAAAACTTGGCTTATGGCATGATGAAAAGCGTAACGTTTATCAAGACTTCATCACCTACTTTGGCGACAAGGGTAGTGATATCGATAACGCCCGCGCGTACCAGTATATTGATGTCATTGCTATTATGACCGATACGGACAATAGTGGCGAGCAAGCCCATGCGTTCTATGGTGAAATAAGGTTTACAGAACAGTGAGTGATGTTTGTCACCATGGAATTTTAGTGATGAATGTTTTTGGGGTTTTATGAGTGATGGATGTCGAATAGAATCGGTTGTTCATAAACGACGAACCTCAGATCTCCCATTTGACCCCAGATGGGTAATCTCCATAATTGACCGAGTAGTGCTATGACTTTTTCTCCTATCAAAACTGCTGTAGTGGGCTACGGCTTTTCTGCAAAAACCTTCCACATCCCGTTTATTACCAGCTTAGAAGCCTTTGATTTTGTTGCTGTCAGCACCAGTAAGGCGGAGGTGGCCCAAGATTGGCCAAACGTCCAGCACTTTACAGACGCCGTGGCGATGCTTACTCAATCTGACGCTGAACTGGTGATTATTACCGCGCCCAACAGTGAACACTTTCCGTTAGCGAAATTAGCATTGGAAAAGGGGAAGCACGTCATCATTGAGAAGCCGTTTGTGACGAATGTGCAAGATGGTCAGGCGTTGATTGATTTGGCGAAACAAAATCAGTGTCTACTCAGTGTTTACCACAATCGACGTTGGGATGGAGACTTTTTAACCGTTAAATCCCTTATTGAAGAGGGCAGAGTGGGTGACGTTAAACATTTCGAGTCTCACTTTGACCGATTCAGACCCGAAGTGCGCGTTCGCTGGCGTGAACAGGCAACCGATGGCGGCGGTATTTTATTCGATCTTGGCTCGCATCTTATCGATCAAGCGCTTGAACTGTTTGGCTTACCAGAGGCGATCAGTGCTCATTGCAAAATGCTACGTCCATCGAGCACCACGGTGGATTACTTCAACGTTATGCTTCATTACCCCAACCGATTAGCAGTACTTCATGGCGATATGTTCAGTGCGGGCCCCAACCATCGTTTTAGCGTTAAGGGCACACAGGGCAGCTATGAAAAATACGGTCTTGATCCGCAGGAGTCTCAGCTAATTTCAGGAATGACACCTTTAGACCTAAGCTGGGGCCAAGAAAGTGAGGCGCACTTTGGGCGTTTTTATCACGGTGAAGGCTCTGAGCGCATTGACACTTTTTCGGGTCAATACCAAACCTATTTTGAGCAAATGGCCAGCGCCATTCGACACAACACGCCAGTCCCCGTCACGCCCGAACAAGCGCTAGTGACGATTCGCCTGATTGAATTAGCGATGCAGAGCAGTCGCTTAGGGCAAACATTAGCACTGGAAGGTGAATGGGAGTGGAATCAATGACTCAAGCGTCAATAGAGGTATTGTTAGAGCAAGAAGCTGAACTTCAGTTTGAACGCTTTAACAATGAGACAGCATGGGAGCTGGGGCTGGCGTTAAAACAGCGTGCCGAAGCGCAGTCGGCGGCTGTGCTGGTTGAAGTGTATGCATTTGAACAGGTCATCTTTCAGTTCGCCATGCCCGGAACCACAGCCGACAATCTAGACTGGGCGATGCGCAAACGCCGCTCTGTGATGCGATTTGGCCACAGCTCCTATTACTTAGGTCAGTACAATGCGCAAAAGCAGCGAGATTTTGAACGCCAAACGCACCTAGATGCGACTCAGTACTGTGCGCATGGTGGGTCATTCCCGATTCGAATTCGAGGTTGTGGCCTTGTAGGTGCCATCACGGTCTCGGGGTTACCTCAAGCTGTCGATCATCAGTTAGTGATTGAGGTGTTGAGTGACTATTTTGCGAATTGTTCAAGAGTCACCTAAATCTAGGTGACCTAAATCTGATGGCGAACAGTCTTGTGCTAGGGCGTTGGGATGCCCAGTTCAGCGCGCATTTGATCAATAATACGCATGTGCTCTAGCGTTGATGAGAGAGGGTGAATCTCACTAAATACTTGGCCACTGCGAATGCATGCCATGGCTTCACGAATCTGGTATTCAAACCCACCGCCGTGATGGGTGACCTGAAAGGTTTCAGGGGCGTTATAGTCAGCGTAGAGCGTGGCAGATTGGGCACCAAAGAAAGGAGCATCAATGACAATGCGTCCATGAGTGCCTGAAATTTGCATCACCATTGGCTCATCCACATGGAAGCTACAATGAAAGGTGGCATGTCGGCCGTCACCATAATCTAAAAGTGCATTAACCGTTTCTTCCACCCCTGTTTGCCCGACATCGCCGCTCAGTTTCCAGTCACACGGCGCTTGACCAAATAGGAGGTTCGATAGCGCGATATTGTAAATGCCAATGTCGTGCAGCGCTCCACCTCCAAGCAAGGGATCAAATAAACGATCATTTGGGTCAACATCCACCTTAAAACAAAAGCTCGAGTGAACCTGTTTCACTTCGCCAATTTGCGCCAACCATGTGTTCATATTTCGCCAAACAGGGAGAAATTTCGACCACAGCGCCTCCATGATGAAAGTGGACTGTTCTAAAGCGAGGCTCGCCAACGCTTGTGATTGCGCGGCATTCATCGTCAATGGCTTTTCACATAACACCGGTTTTCGGGCCAACAAGCATTGTTTTGCTAGCTCAAAGTGAAACGCATGAGGTGTGGCGATGTAGATGGCATCGATGTCGGGGTCGCGAATTAACTCGGCGTAATCCAAATATATGCAATCGATTCCATACTGATCAGCGAACGCCGTTGCGCGCTGTTTATCTCGACTGGCGACGGCTGTGATACAGGCATCGTCGACAACACTGATCCCTTTGGCAAAGTTATGCGCGATGCGACCCGGCGCAATCACGCCCCATTTCATGACGGGTTGAGTGTGGGTGGCTGACATGAGTTCTCCTTTCTCTTTGCAGTCTGCACTATAGCGTATTAATTAGGCAGCTCATGCGAACACAAACGAGAGTGTGAGCACTCTCAACTGCTTACCTTACTCGGTGACCATTTCTGGTGCAGGTTTCATGGTGGCCTCATCACTCACGGAAGTGGTCGTCTGATTGCTGAGGTGATAAATCATCGCAGGTAAGTCATTACGATAGAAGCTGGCAGTATAAGCACTGTTCGCTTTAGGCAGTGAAGCGGCAAATCGCTCAAGATCAGCACTCAGCATGTCCAGTGATGTCTCTTGGGCCGCATCAATTCGCTCATCAATCGTCTTGACCAAGTTGTTTAACGTCTCTTGGTATTGCTCAACCGTGTGACTGTTGACCGGTTGAAAAACGAAGAACAGGTTGGCTAAACGGAGCACGGCCATTTCTGTTTCTGGCGTTAGGGCATCAAGGGCACAAAAGCGTTCTATGTGGCCTTTGAATGTCTGTTTAATGCGTTTGGAGCGCAGCAATAGCGTCTGCTTTGCGTCTTGGCGACTTTTTCTACGTACAGATTCGGAGTGATAGTAGTGCGCCAGCAGCGCGGTAAGGACGATAGCCAACAAAATAACAAGGGTGAGTAACATAAAAAAGGAAAGGCAAGGATAACGTGGTAAAACAATGCATTAGTTTATATATCAATAGCGTTGAAAAGCAAAGGGTTTGATGGTGCAAACCCATTGCGTGTAATGGTTTGTGTGAGGACGGCGTTTTAGAGAAAACAGATCTCCGACGCTATTACCCGACTAATCCCAGATGGGTGCTAACCCATCTGGGTCGACTTCACGCCCATTTCTTTCTAATGCGTCGATGCGTGCCATATTATCATCACTCAGTGTTAGCTTTTGCGCCTCAAGGTTGCTGGCTAAGTTATCGCGCTTGGTCGATGAAGGGATCACAGCGTAGCCTTTGTTTAGCGCCCAAGCGAGTGTAACTTGCGCTGGGGTTGCGTTGCACTCAACCGCGATCTGTTTGATGACCTCATCGTGAAGCACTTTGCCGTAGGCGAGCGTCATGTATGACGTCACCTGAATCCCTTGCTGTTGCATGAATTCAACCAGTTTGTTGTTTTGCAAATAAGGGCTCAGTTCAATTTGGTTAGTGGCAATGTGATCGACACCGACGATATCAATCGCTTGCTGAAGCAGGTCGATATTGAAGTTCGACACGCCAATCTGTTTTGTCAGACCAAGCGTCTTTGCTTCCATCAGCGCCTTCATGTACTCCTCGATATTCTTGTCTGTCCCCGGCCAATGAATCAGAGTGAGGTCGACGTAATCCGTGTTGAGTTTCTTAAGGCTCTCTCGAAGGCTAGCAATAAGTGATGCCTCGCTCATGTTATCCACCCAAATCTTGGTGGTAACAAATAGCGATTCACGAGGCAGATTATTTGCCGCGATCACCTCTCCAATATCCGCTTCATTGCCATAGATTTGCGCAGTATCAATGGCGCGATAGCCCAAGTCGAGCGCGTGTTTGACCGATTGTTTTACTGTGTCTCCTGTCAGACGAAATGTGCCGACACCGAAAGTGGGAACTGCCATATGAACTCCTATTTTTAAAGGAAGGGTTTGTGTGCTGACTAATGTACGGTGTCTATTTCTTGCAGTATAGTTAACAAAAAGAAAATCTAATTTGATAATTTGTAAACAATGAAAGCGACCCTCGATGAGATGAAGACGTTTGTGACTGTAGTGGATGTGGGTTCGATCAGCGATGCTGCACAAGTATTGTCGGTGACGGTCTCTGCTGTCAGTCGCACCGTATCGCGCTTAGAAACGAAACTCGACACGACGCTGCTTAATCGTACAACGCGAAAGCTAGATGTGACGAGTGAAGGGACGATCTACCTAGCCAAAGTTCGGCAAATCTTGGATGCGGTAGAAGCGGCGGAAGCGCAGCTGACCAGCCAAAAAACACAACCATCAGGATTGTTGAGAATCAATGCCGCGACCCCGTTTTGTTTGCATGTGCTGACTCCATTAATTGCTCGCTATCAGCAAACGTATCCTGATGTGGAGATTGAGTTAAATTCCAATGAAGAGAACATCGATCTGGTCGGCAAAAAGACCGACATTGCGTTTCGGATCGGCGAACTAAGAGATTCAACGCTCAGAGCCACGTTTATTGGCCATAGCCGTATACGCATTCTCGCCAGTCCTGCGTATATTGAAGCACAAGGCAAACCTAACTGTGTTCAAGATCTGCTGTCGCACAAATTGCTGGGCTTTAGCCGCCCGGAGTCGCTAAAAGATTGGCCATTGCTTGATGACAGTAACAAGCTCATCAAGATCACGAGTAATCTACGTTCGGACAACGGGGAAACGATTCGTGCCTTAGCACTGCACGGTGCTGGGATCGCGTGCTTGTCAGACTTCATGACTTATCAAGATAGGCAGAGTGGTGCCCTCACTGAATTGCTTACAGATGCTTCACAAGACATTCGTCAGCCCATTCACGCTGTCTATTACCGTAACTCTGCTACGTCACGACGCATCAGTTCTTTTATTGATTTCGTCAAGAAAGAAGTGACAGTGCAAGAGGGACGTTTTTTGTAATGCCGATGCCTACTCGCACCATCAATCACAAGGACAAATAATGCTGGAACTAGGAATGAACCGAGAGCAATGGATGATCAGTGCTATCTTACTAGGTACGGTGTGCCTGTTTTTGCTCAGACGGTGGCGACACGATATGGTGGCTTGTGTAGGTAACGAAACAAAAAAGGGGAGCCATTCGCTCCCCAAGACAGTGTTGACGTGGTGGAATAAAAACTTAGGCCGTAGCGAACTTGTAGGTGCGGTAACCACCGAGTAGGTTGCGCGCCTTAAAGCCGTTGTTGACCAATTGACGGTAGGCCACGTTACCGCGTAACCCTACTTGACAGTAGATGACGATCTCTTTGTCTTTGGGTAGCTCATTCATGCGGTGACGCAACTGGTCGACAGGGATGTTAATCGCACCATCGATGTAACCGACTGATTCCAACTCACCTGGGTTACGCACGTCAAGCAAGACTTGGTCCTCTGTGAGGTTGTCGATTTCATCAAAGTGAATCGCTTTGCTGTCGCCTTTGATTAGGTTGTTGGCAACAAACGCGGCTTGGTTGATGACGTCTTTTGCCGAGCCGTACGGTGGGGCGTAAGTTAATTCAAGGTGCTGCAACTGATCGACAGTCATACCTGCGCGCTGAGCTACCGCCATCACGTCAATGCGTTTATCGACGCCATCTTTACCGACCGCTTGTGCGCCCAAAATCTTGCCAGAGGTTGGGTCAAACAGCATTTTAAACGACACAATTTCCGCGCCCGGGTAGTAGCTCGCATGGCTCGCGGTGTGGACATACACTTTTTCATAGGCGATGCCTGCGCGTTTTAGCTGCTTCTCATTCTTACCGGTAGAGGCGACGGCGAGATCGAAAATCTTACAGATCGCAGTGCCCTGTGTGCCTTGATACTGTTCACTGCGGCCAAGCATATTGTCTGCCGCCATGCGGCCTTGACGGTTGGCAGGTCCTGCAAGTGGGACCAATGTCTGCTCACCGGTCACGAAGTCTTTCTCTTCGACCGCATCACCGACGGCGTAGATGCTAGGATCGCTGGTTTGCATCGCTTCATTGGTGTAAATGCCGCCAAGGGCGCCAATTTGTAGACCCGCTTCTTGTGCGAGCTTGGTTTCTGGGCGCACACCGATAGCCATAATAAGAATGTCAGTGGTGAGCGATTCGCCATTGTTGAGTGACAGTTTCAACTCACCTTCGATGTGTTGATGTTCGACATCCTCACCCGAAGCGATACTTGCCATGTGAACATTGGGTACATATTCGACGGCGCTTAACGCAACACCCAATTTGAGATCGATGCTGCGCTGGCGAATTTCCGCGTGCGCTAAGCCTGCCATTTCACGATCGACGGGCGTCATCACTTGATCGGCCATTTCGATGAGGGTGGTTTTGATGCCGAGCTGGTGGAAGGCTTCCATCATTTCAAGACCAATAAATCCACCGCCCACGACAGTGGCGTGTTCTGGTTTGTTCATCTGAATCGTTTTGATGATGCGATCCATGTCTGGAATGTTGCGCAGTGAATGCGTCAGAGGATTCTTGATACCAGGGATCGGTGGCACAACCGGACCTGCACCTGGGCTTAGTAGCAGAAAGTCATAAGACTCTTGGTATTCAGTGCCATCAAGCAGATTTTTTACCGTGATGGATTTGTCTTCGCGATTAATGCGCACCACTTCATTCATCACGCGGACATCGACGTTAAATCGTGCAAGGAAGCTCTCCGGAGTTTGTAACAGGAGCTTACTGCGGTCGGTAATGTCGCCGCCGATGTGGTAAGGCAAGCCGCAGTTGGCAAACGAAACAAACTCACCACGTTCAAACATGATGATTTGAGCATCCTCGCTAAGGCGACGAGCACGAGCAGCCGCAGATGCACCACCTGCAACACCGCCTACGATAACAATTTTAGTCATGGGTGACTCCGATTAGTGAAAACCAAGTTTTTTCAAAAAGAAAGCGGCAGGGCACAAACCTGTAAACGCGCTTTGAATCAAGTTAACGCCAACAAACACAGTTAGCCAAACAAAGTGGCTACTGACGGTGAAGGTCAGGACCACCGAGAGCAGAACCATACTGCCTGCCAGTACACGAATAGCATTTTCTAACGTCATGATCGTTCTCCCTTCGAATCATTTTCGTGATGAAACCCTCGTACTATAGAACTCTAAATTAGAAAAGTCTAATGTTTATTTACCTAATTGCAAAAATGCTAAATTAGTATTGACTAAATTAGGTTAGAGTTTATTATCAAGCCATTCGTTAGAGAGCATTCCATTGCAAAATAATAGGTGTGTCATGAGTGAACAAACATTGAATCTAAGCCAAATGCAACAAAATGCGGTTGAGGCTTCTGAGCTACTCAAGGTCATGGCTCACCCAGAGCGTTTGATGGTCTTATGTCAATTGACGCAAGGCGAAGTCGGCGTTGGGGCGTTGCAAGAAGGGTCGGCACTGAGTCAATCCGCCTTCTCTCAACATCTTACTGTGCTGCGTAAGCACGGGTTAATACAGGCGCGTAAAGAGTCCCAACAGGTGTTCTACTCCTTGGCAGATGCGCGAGTGATTCAACTTATTCAGAGTTTAGAGACGATTTTTTGCGCTCGATAACACAGGGTAAACCCAACATTAATATATACAACATTTAGAGGTAAATATGGCGTTCACAGTTCCTTGGGAATCGTTAGCAGGAGGCATGTTACTTGGGGTTTCAGCCACGATTTTGTTGCTGATTAACGGAAAAATCGCGGGCATTAGCGGCATCATGACGGGGCTACTTACGCCGAAATCGAACGATTTTTCTTGGCGATTGCTTTTCGCGGTGGGCATGGTCTCGGGCGGTATTCTTGCAGCCTTGCTGTTTGTTGACGATGTGGTGACGGTCTATTCAACCAGTGCGACAGGATTGGCGCTCGCCGGTTTGCTTGTTGGAGTGGGTACACGCCTTGGCAACGGTTGCACCAGTGGGCACGGTATTTGTGGCCTTGGCCGTTTGTCTAAGCGTTCAATGGTCGCGACTGGCGTCTTTATGGGCGTGGCAGCGCTGACGGTATTTGTTCGATTCCACCTTGTATAACCCTAGGATCTTCTCATGAATAAAGTTGTTTTTCGTTTAACGTCACTGTTGGCAGGCGTGTTATTTGGCATGGGAATGGTGGTGTCGGGTATGGCAGACCCAAACAAAGTTCTGGGCTTTTTGGACATCGCGGGTCAGTGGGATCCAAGTTTGATGTTTGTGATGGGCGGCGCCTTGTTGGTGTTTATGCCGAGCTATTTTTTGTTGATTAAACCCAAGAAAAAGCCGCTCGCGGCACAGACCTTTTGCCTAGCAAAAAGTAAGCAGATTGATGGTCGATTGTTAAGCGGCGCTGCGCTGTTTGGCGTGGGTTGGGGGCTAGCCGGCGTTTGCCCAGGACCTGCAATGGCCAGTCTTGGTTTAGGTAACGTGGGCGTGTGGATCTTTTTTGCCAGCATGATGGTTGGTCTAGGGGCCACTAACCTAATGATTTGTTTTAAAAACAGCCGCAAGTCACAGTCTCAACTTGCTTAAGTTTTACACTGATACATAACCCCTCAAAAAAAGGAGCGGCGATCATGAAAAGGACATTTCAACTCTCTGTAGTCACGTCTGCACTGGCCGTGAGCCTGATGGGCTTTTCTTATGTGAGCATGGCTAACCAGAATGACACCTTGTACACGGTCACACGCGCTCCGATGGCGCAGAGTGTCCATTTAGATGGCGTGATTCAACCCTTCAATCAAGGAACCGTCGCCGCTCAGACGTCTGGGCGAGTTGTTAGCCTGCACGTTGATGTCAATGATGTCGTTAAACAAGGGCAAGTGTTGCTTGAAATCAGCGCGGTGCAACAATCGGCCTCGCTCGATGCCGCCAATGCACAACTGGCTAGTGCGATTGCGCTTAATCGTGAGGCGCAAGCTCAGGTTGCCCGGTATCGTCAACTCTTCCCGAAAGGGGCGATTTCTCAAGATCAAATGGACAGAGCAGAAGCGCGTGCGCGCAGCACTGCGGCGTCAGTGAAAGCGGCGCAAGCAAGTGTCGCTCAGGCAAAAGAGTCCCTTGGCTACACCAGTATTCAAGCGCCTTATGACGGCGTGGTCACAGCGCGTCATGTCGAACTGGGTGAAACCGTTGCGCCAGGGTCGCCACTACTCAGTGGCTTCTCTTTAGATCGCCTGCGCGTTGAAACGCAAATTCCTCAGCGCTATCAACCGCTTGTTAAGGATGTCTCTCAATTTGATGTGATGGCACCCAATGGCGAGCGCGTCGCGCCCACCTCCTATAACTTGTTCAGCTATGCCGACACCACGTCTCACACCTTCAAAATTCGTTTGGATTTACCCGACAGCAAAGATTTGCCTGCTAATGCGAGCGCCTTGGTGCCGGGCATGTGGGTGAAAACTGAGTTTCGCTTCGGTGAACGCGTGATACAAATGATTCCCAATGAGGCGGTAATACGCCGAGGCGAGTTAAGTGCGGTTTACCGTCAAAGTGAGAACGGACCGGTACTTAACCCAGTGCGTTTAGGTCAACAAGTGGGTGAGTACGTTGAGGTGCTGTCTGGGTTGGAAGAGGGAGACGCGATCTACGCGACCCTGCCAACATTAAGCCAGCAGCAATAAGGGCAGGGGGAAAGTCGCATGGAACATAAGCTAGGGATCTCAGGCCGTATTGCCGCAGCATTTCAAAACTCAGCCATGACGCCATTGTTGGCGTTGGTGGGCTTATTGATGGGCCTGTTTGCGGTTATCATCACTCCCAAAGAAGAAGAGCCGCAAATCGATGTCACCTTCGCGGATGTGTATATTCCCTTCCCCGGCGCAACGCCCGCAGAAGTGGAGAGCCTAGTCACCACACCCGCAGAACAGATCATTTCTGAAATTCAGGGTATTGATAAAATCTACTCCTTCTCGCAGCCCGATGGCGCGATGATCGTCGCGATCTTTGATGTTGGCGTCAGCCGTAATGACGCTGTGGTACGCATTTATAATAAACTCTATTCCAATAAAGATTGGATGCCGCAGGGCGTGGGTGTCGGTGAGCCCGTCATTAAACCCAAAGGGATTGAGGATGTGCCGATCGTCAGTATCACCTTATCCAGCCCATCGGCGCAGCTTGATCAGCAGCAGTTAACTCAGGTAGCACACGGCTTAGAAACTGAGCTTAAACGCATTGAAGGGACACGAGACATCTATACAGTTGGCATTCACGAGACCATTGTTGACGTGCGTTTAGACCCTGTAAAGATGAACAGTTTTAATATCACCTTGGATCAGCTCAATCAGCATTTGCCCGCCGCGAATCAAAGCTCACCCATGCTGAGCTTAACCCATGAAAACCAACAGTTTCCAGTCCAAGTCGGCCAGTTTCTTTCACGCGTTGAAGAGGTGAAACAGCTAGTGGTCGGGTTGTATAACCAAACCCCCGTCTATTTAGAAGATATTGCTACGGTTAGCTTAGGCACTAACACGCCGACGCAGCAGGTGTGGACGAGCTCAAAAGAGGGCTTGCATCCCGCAGTCACGCTCGCGGTGGCAAAAAAAAGCGGTGAGAATGCAGTCAACGTCGCGAAAGCCGTTGAAGCGCGTTTAGACGCACTTAAGAATCAACTGATTCCCGAAGGCATTAAGGTTGAAATAACACGTGACTACGGTAAAACCGCGGCGGACAAAAGCAATACGTTGATTGGCAAACTGGCGTTCGCCACGGCGGCGGTGGTGATTCTGGTCTTGCTGACCATGGGTTGGCGTGAAGCTATCGTGGTCGGAATCGCCATTGTGGTGACCTTGATGATCACGTTGTTTGCGTCTTGGGCTTGGGGATTTACCCTCAATCGCGTGTCACTGTTCGCCCTGATATTCTCAATCGGTATTTTGGTCGATGACGCGATTGTGGTGGTGGAAAACATTCACCGCCATATGTCGATGGGCAAAAAATCACTCGATGAATTGATCCCCGTCGCCGTCGATGAAGTCGGTGGACCGACCATCTTAGCAACCTTAACCGTGATCGCGGCATTGCTGCCGATGGCGTTTGTGAGCGGATTGATGGGGCCATACATGAGCCCAATTCCAATCAATGCGTCTATGGGGATGTTGATTTCACTGGCGGTCGCCTTTGTGCTCTCACCTTGGCTAGCGCATCATCTACTCAAACACGCCCATCACGAAGACGCTACCGGTGCGAGCTCATCACTGTTTCATCGCATTATGGCCCCTTTTGTCACCGCCAGAGCACAGCGTCGCAATCGTTGGTTGTTATTGTTGGCGATATTGGCGCTGATTGCTGGTTCGGTACTGCTGCCAGTGGTGCAATCGGTGGTGTTGAAGATGCTGCCTTTTGACAACAAATCCGAGTTTCAAGTAGTGCTGGATATGCCAGAGGGTGAGCCGCTAGAGCGGACGCAGCGCGTACTGTTTGAACTTGGACAAGCGCTCGATGAGGTGCCTGAAGTCACTGGCTATCAAGTCTATGCGGGTACGGCGGCGCCTATCAACTTTAATGGCTTGGTTCGTCACTACTTTATGCGCAATCAACCGAATCAAGGCGATATTCAAGTGAATTTGGTGGATAGGAAAGATCGTGACCGAGATAGCCACACCATTGCTGGTGAGGTGCGCCCAGTGCTCAATGAGATTGCATCGCGCTTTGGGGGCAAAGTTAAAGTGGTTGAAGTGCCGCCGGGGCCACCGGTTTGGTCACCGATATTGGCAGAAGTCTACGCGCCAACCGATGCCATGCGTCATCAAGCCGCACAGCAGATACGAGCAATTTTCCGTGAGACAGAGGACATCGTTGATGTTGACATGTATCTGCCCGAACATCACCAAAAATGGCAGGTGGCGATTGATCGAAGTAAGGCCGCGCATTATCAAGTGCCGTATGCGTCGATAGTCGATGCGCTGGCAACGGCGGTGGGTGGCAAGCCTGTGACTTATCTGCACAGCGAGCACAGTAAATACCCAGTGCCCATTATGATTCAAGCCAGTGAAGAGGCTAAAGTGCGCTTAGAGCAAGTGCTGAACATGAAGGTCGGCAGCCAAAATGGTCAAGCGTTTCCGCTCTCGGATCTCGTGAGCGTCAACGTGTTGCCAATGGAAGCCTATATAGTACGAAAAAACATGGTGCCTATGGTGATGGTGGTCGCCGATATGGCTGGCGAGTTGGATAGCCCGCTGTACGGCATGTTCGACTTAGTCGGTAAGTTGGATGAGGCGATGACCCTAGAGCAATACTACGTCGCGCAACCTGATGGACTTAATGGCGTGTCAGTGCGTTGGGATGGCGAGTGGACCATTACCTACGAAACCTTCCGCGATATGGGCATTGCTTATGGTGTTGGTATGATTCTGATCTACTTATTGGTAGTGGCGCAGTTTAAATCCTATTTGGTACCGCTGATCATTATGGCGCCGATTCCACTGACCATCATCGGTGTGATGCCAGGTCATGCATTGCTCGGCGCGCAATTTACCGCGACCTCTATGATTGGCATGATTGCGCTAGCAGGCATCATCGTACGTAATTCGATACTCTTGGTGGACTTTATTAATCAACAGGTCGAAGAGGGCGTTGAGTTTGCAGAAGCGGTGATTCAATCGGCGGCGGTTCGCGCTAAACCCATCATGTTAACCGCACTGGCTGCGATGATTGGCGCGGTGTTCATTCTCGATGACCCGATTTTTAATGGTCTCGCCATTAGTTTGATTTTCGGGATCTTCGTTTCTACCATCTTAACGTTGTTGGTGATCCCCGTGCTGTACTACGTTGCGATGAAACATCGCTTTGCTCGCTAACGACTATTTAAAGCCAAGGGGATAACCAAAATTAGTCGATAATGCGAGTGACCATCGGACAATGATCGCTAAGACGATATTGGAAGAGGTCACTCGTTTTATAGGTGACTTGATAAGGCATGGCCAGAGTAAGCGATGGGCTGGCGATGACATGGTCAATTAGGCTGCGAAACTTATGGGTTTTATTCGTTTGTTTGTTAGAGCGCACGACGCATTGCGCTGCGGTACGATCGCTCGCCAATTGCGCTTTGGTGCCCTCTGTCAAGGTGCGCCAAAGCCAGTCGCCTTTAAACGCTAGATTATGGTTAAAGTCGCCCATGATGAGGTAAGCCTCTTGGTTTGCTTCACGTTCACTGATCCACGCGTTTAAGCTCTCACCTTGAGTGTAAAGAAGGCGACAATCTCGATTATCACGATACGCGCCGCTGCAACCGGCTTTTAAATGCACCGAAAGAAGGTGCAGGGGTTGATGGCCTTGCGGGTTAAGCACCAGATAAGCGGCAAAGCGCAGTCGGCTGCGAGCTTGGTCCACCAGTATGATGTCGTCACGTTGAACGACCTCTATACCCGCTCTCACCGCAAACCCTGTATATTGGTTAATCGCACCAAACTGGGCGTCTTGATGGCGCTCTAACGAGCGATCCGACAACCAGATTTGATAGCCCGAACCCACAACGCTGCGCAGCGCTTGTTCATCATTGACCTCTTGAAAGGCGAGCACGTCGGGATCGATTTGGGCAAAATAACGACCTAAAGCGTCGAAATCTTGCGCAGAACGCAGTGACGCTTCAAAGCGATCGCTAGGGTCAGAGCTAAGCCACTCAATATTCCAACTGGCTAACGTCAGAGCATGACTTGAGCCGATGGAACCAACCAAGGCGACAAGTAGCACGTAAGCTCTGAGTGAGAGAAAAGAGGCGGTCCAATCGCGCATTGTTAGCGTCACCCTATCCATGAATTTGACTCATCCTTTATCCTATAAGTGCTCTGAAAATTGCAAGCGAATTTATCTCAAATCTGAATGTTTTCATCGTTTCCTTCCTAATTTTGATCGGTGCCACTAGAACGCTTTGATCTTACGCTAGGGGCGTTTTTTATTGATCAAAATCAATACTTTCATGGTGCCTATCTCGTTAAATACGCCACAATATATAGTATTGATCGAATAGAAATTAACCCTATACAGTGTGTTTGTGGATAACTCTGTGAGTATGCTGGGTAAGGAGAAAAGGTGAAACCAATCGTAATCAAACGGGATGGCTCAAGAGCGCCATTTAGCCGAGATCGTATACAAGCCGCAGTGGAAGCCGCCGCCGATACCGTTGATAAAGAAATTGCCATCTACGCACTCAATGTCGCGTTAGCGATCGAGCTGCAATTATGCGATCACGATGAAGTCCACATCCATGAAATCCAAACCCTAGTTGAAAACGAGTTGATGCAGGGGCCGTATAAGTCACTCGCGCGTGCTTACATTGAGTACCGCCATGACCGTGACATCGCGCGTGAAAAACAAAGTGCACTGACGCGTGAAATTGAAGGTCTGATTGAAGAGAGCAATGTTGATCTCATCAACGAAAACGCCAACAAAGATGGCAAGGTGATCCCAACTCAGCGCGATCTTTTGGCAGGCATTGTTGCGAAGCACTACGCGAAAACCCACATTTTACCCCGTGATGTTGTTCAAGCTCATGAATCGGGCGACATTCACTACCACGATTTAGATTACGCGCCGTTCTTCCCAATGTTCAACTGCATGCTAATTGACCTGCAAGGCATGCTGACCCACGGTTTTAAAATGGGTAACGCAGAGATTGATACACCGAAATCGATCTCGACGGCGACCGCAGTTACGGCGCAAATCATCGCGCAGGTTGCCAGTCATATCTATGGCGGCACTACCATCAACCGTATTGATGAGGTGCTCGAACCGTATGTGATGACGAGTTATGACAAGCACCTAGAGATCGCCAAAGAGTGGGATATTCATGATCCTGAGGCGTTTGCGCGTGCGCGCACTGAAAAAGAGTGTTACGACGCTTTCCAATCGTTGGAATATGAAGTGAACACCCTGCACACCGCTAATGGTCAAACGCCGTTTGTCACCTTTGGTTTTGGTTTAGGCACCAGTTGGGGCTCACGCCTTATCCAACAATCCATCTTGAAGAATCGCATTGCTGGTTTGGGCAAAAACCGCAAAACAGCGGTGTTCCCCAAATTGGTATTTGGCATTAAAGACGGTCTAAACCACAAAGCGGGCGATCCGAACTACGACATCAAGCAATTGGCGTTGGAATGTGCATCGAAGCGTATGTACCCCGACATCTTGAACTACGAAAAAGTTGTCGAAGTGACAGGGTCATTTAAAACGCCGATGGGTTGTCGTAGCTTCTTGGGCACCTATGAAGAAAATGGCGAGCTGATTCATGAAGGGCGCAATAACTTGGGGGTTGTGAGCCTCAACTTGCCACGCATCGCTATTCAAGCGGGCGGCGATGAGAGCAAATTCTACCAACTGCTGGATGCCAAGCTGAAACTGGCACGCCGTGCGTTGGAAACACGCATCTCACGTTTAGAGAATGTCAAAGCGCGCGTCGCACCTATCCTCTACATGGAAGGGGCATGTGGCATCCGACTAGGTGCCGATGAGCCAATTGCGAACATCTTCAAAAACGGCCGTGCCTCGATTTCACTTGGTTACATTGGTATCCACGAGACAGTGAACGCGCTCTTTGGCCATCAAACCCATGTTTACGATAACAGTGAACTGCGTGAAAAAGCGCTTAACATCATTAAGCATCTCAGACAAGCAGTGAATCAGTGGACACAAGAGTCTGGCTACGGTTACAGCTTATACGGCACACCTAGTGAAAACTTGTGCAGCCGTTTCTGCCGAATCGATACCAAAGAGTACGGTGTGATTGAAGGGGTGACGGATAAAGGCTACTACACCAATAGCTTCCACCTTGATGTGGAGAAGAAGGTTAACCCGTACGATAAAATTGATTTTGAAATGCCATACCCTGAAATCTCAAGCGGTGGATTCATCTGTTACGGTGAGTTCCCGAATATGCAGCGCAACGTCGAAGCGCTCGAAAACGTCTGGGATTACAGCTACAGCCGCGTGCCTTACTACGGCACCAACACGCCGATTGATGAGTGTTATGAGTGTGGCTACAACGGTGAGTTCGACTGTACCAGCAAAGGCTTTACCTGCCCAAGCTGTGGCAACCACGACTCGACCAAAGTGTCAGTGACGCGCCGCGTGTGTGGTTATCTTGGTAGCCCAGACGCCAGACCTTTCAACTTCGGCAAGCAAGAAGAAGTAAAACGACGCGTTAAGCATCTGTAAGTGGTCACCTAGACAAGCTAATAAGTAGCCAGTTTGACTGGCTTCTTTTGTCCTCTGCTTTGTTTCGTGTTTAGTTAGCGGCTTTTGTTTTGGAAAGAGCGATGAATTATCACCAATATTACCCCATCGATGTGGTTAATGGCCCTGGCACCCGATGCACCTTGTTTGTCTCAGGTTGCGTGCATCAGTGTCGAGGCTGCTACAATCAGTCTACTCAGCGTTTGGACTCAGGAGTGTTGTTCACTCAAGAAGCGGAAGATAGAATCATCGCTGATCTTAACGATCCACGTATCAAGCGCCGTGGGTTATCGCTGTCCGGTGGGGATCCGCTCCACCCTGCTAACGTGCCGCACATCCTTAAGTTGGTTAAACGCGTACGCGCCGAATGCCCGGGAAAAGACATCTGGGTCTGGACGGGGTATACCCTAGCAGAGCTTGATGATGCGCAGCGTGAAGTGACGCAGTACATTGATACCTTAATCGATGGCAAATTCATTCAAGAGCAGCGCGATCTTAATCTTGAATGGCGAGGTAGCGCGAATCAAATCATCCACACGTTCAAATTGCAGTAATACCTTGGGGTAGGGCTCATTGTTAACTGTATGTGAAAATTTACAAAAGCAATCGATGAAATTGAACTCTCGCTCACAAAATAGTTTCTAGAAAGTAGGATTAAATGATAAGTTGTCAGCCATCTTGAATTTCAAAGGGTTGTGACTTTCATGTTTTCTCAATTACCAGCACCTATGCTGGATCCGATTCTTTCTCTCTCTGTTGCGTACCGCAACGATCCTCGTGATGAAAAAGTAGACCTTGGCATTGGTGTTTATAAAAACAGCGCAGGTGAAACCCCTGTAATGCAAGCCATTAAACAAGCCCAAGATATTGTCGTCGCGACGCAAACCACCAAATCTTACGTTGGCCTTGCGGGCTGTGAGCAGTTTAACCAGTCGATGATTGATCTGCTGTTGACGGGCACATCGGCAATGGATCGCGTGTCTGCTATTCAAACCCCAGGTGCGAGCGGTGCTCTGCGTATGCTGGGTGACCTGATGAAGGTGGCGCAGCCAAATACAACAATATGGATTTCTGATCCAAGTTATGTGAATCACAAACCTGTGATGGAAGCGGCGGGGCTGAAAGTACGTCACTACCGCTATTTTAGCCGTGACACTAAGCAAGTCGACGTTGATGCGATGATGGCGGATCTGCGCACCGCTGGAAAAGATGACGTCGTGTTATTGCACGGCTGTTGCCATAACCCAACGGGTGCTGACATCGATTTTGACGCATGGCAGGCCATCACCCAGCTGTCGCAGAAAAATGGTTTTACCCCGTTTGTCGATATCGCTTATCAAGGTTTTGGCGATGGGTTAGAGGAAGACGCGAAAGGTCTTCGCTACATGGCAGACAACGTGGAAGAGATGTTGATCACCACGTCATGCTCGAAAAACTTTGGCCTATACCGTGAGCGCACGGGAGCGGCGATTGTGGTTGCAAACACTAAGCAGGAAGCGGACAACGCCAAAGGCAAGTTGATGACCCTCGCGCGTTCCACTTACACCATGCCGCCTGATCATGGCGCGGCGCTAGTGAAAACCATTTTGGGCAGTGACGCGCTGACCCAAGTCTGGAAACAAGAGCTGTCACAGATGCAACAACGTTTGGTTAGCCTACGCAAAGCATTGTGTGATGAACTGAAAAATAGCCACGGAACATCACAATTCGACTTTATTCAGAGCCACAAAGGCATGTTCACTGTGCTAGGCTTTAGCCAAGAGCAAATGACGCAACTTCGTGAAGAATATGGCATTTATGGCGTAGGCGATGGTCGAATTAACATTGCCGGTTTGACGGAAAAAGACATCCCATACGTTGCCAACGCTATCGTTCGTGTCGCGTAAAGACATCTGCGTATTGAAAACTCGCGAGTGCCGCTCAAGATGAGCGGCCATGTTGACAAGATTAGGTGGTCCAATGAATAAAACATGGAAAATCGTCCTGCCGTTACTATTGAGTGGTGGATTGGTGGCGTGTTCAACGACGGGTGAATCAGTGGTTGAGCCTGAGCAAACGCCACAAACGCAGGAGCCGGAAGTGACAACGCCAGAGGTGACGTCACCAGACACCTCGGAGCCAGAGCCGACTGCACCACAAGAGCCTGAGGTCAAACCTGAGCCTAAACCGGAAAAACCAGTGGCACCTAAGCCGACAGAATCGCCGAAGAAAACGGCGGATGGTAAGTTGATGCTTGGTGAACAAGAGTGGGTGTATGTGCCCGGACTAGAAGCGAGCTTTAAAGCGCGTATCGATACTGGGGCGACAACGTCATCAATCAGTGCGGTAGAGGTGTTGCCGTTTGAGCGTGACGGAAAGGATTGGGTCAAGTTCAAAATTGAACACGAGGGTGTAAAAAGCAAAGAAATCGCTTTGCCTGTTCAGCGCTGGGTGAAAATTCGCCAATCCACTTCTGAAGAGTCTGAAAAGCGCGCAGTGGTTGAGGGTTGGATTCAAATCGGTGATGTGAAGGAAAAAACAGAGTTCACATTAGCCGACAGAACGCACTTGACCTACCCAATACTTCTTGGTCGTAGCTTCTTTAAAGACATTGCCGTTGTTGATGTCAGCCGTACGTTTATTCAAGACAAACACAAGTAAGACGCTCTGTTTGTCAGCTGAAAAAAAAAAGCCGCTTAGCGGCTTTTTTATGGATTATCACAAGAAACTCGGTTAGATGACCTTGCCTTAGTCAATGGCCAGCAATTCAACGTCAAAAATGAGTGTCGCTGCGGGTGGGATAGGGCCAGTGCCGCTTTTTCCGTACGCTAATGTGCTTGGAATAAACAGTCTTACTTTGTCACCGACGTTCATGTAAGTCAGTCCTTCTTGCCACCCTTTGATCACTTGACCAAGTTTAAAGCTGATAGGCTCTCCACGCTCGACAGAGCTGTCGAATACCGTGCCGTCAATCAAGCTACCGTGGTAGTGCACTTTTACTGTGCTTGCCATCGTAGGGAATACCGTCCCTTCACCTTTCGTGAGTACTTGGTATTGAAGGCCACTGTCGGTGGTGATAACGCCTTCCTTTTGGCCATTATCAGCCAAAAATGCCTCACCAGCAGCAAGGTTAGCTTCGGCCGCTTTGCCGTTCGTCCAAGTACGATAGACGAAAAACACAGCGAGAACCACGATAACGATAGGAATGATAATTTTAGACATAATAACGTCCTGTCAGAGTTAAGGTTGAGCAAGTAAGAATTGGATCGTATTGGCAATGTCGGCAATATCGCTGTGCGCAGAGGTAAGGATGCGATACTTGCCTTTGACGATGAACATTGGCACCGCATTGATCTGCCCTTGAGTCGTCATCTCATGCGCGCGTTCAATCTTTTTAAACAGCTGACTTTGCTGATCATTATCGAGATTGTAAGGGCTGGTTAAGTTGCGAGTTTCAAACGCAGCATCAATCGCTTGCTTCTTGTCATCTAACGATGCGCCGTCCCCCATTTGCGCAGCGGCAAACAGTTCCGTCATCATTGCGTGATCCGGTGTATGACCAAGCTGCATTTGCGCGGAGTAGTAAATCATCGCTCCCACTTGTGCGCTTTCATTGAACGTGACGTGGACCTTGCCAAACGACTGGCCGACCAATTGTTCAAGTTCAGGTAGCGCCTCTTCCATTTTACGGCAGTGACTACAATGTAGAGAGAACACTTCAATAACGGGTTCCACTCGGAAGGTGGAGAGGTTAACGGGGAGTGGTTCGTAGTGTTTGCCTTCGGTGGGCTCGGTTGACTCACTGCATCCGGCTAAGCCAAATGTCAGTATGACGAGTGTCAGAGTAAGGAGTTTGTTCATTATGACTATCTCTGTATGCGCAGGCTTATCGTTTAACGTGACACCAACTCGATTTAACTCATTGGTTTATCATTGAATTCGCGCTGAGCGTGGAATGTGTTTCGATTCTACTATCGATAAGCCTTGATTCACAAGCTAAGTAGGTGGACGAGCAACCACCCTTAAAGTCTATAGGGTGGTAAGAAATATGCGTTTGGTCACGAGAGAAGCGCTAAAGTTCGCGCAAAATGGTCGATATAAAGAGAGTGTTGAGAAGTAACGAGTGATGACGACCATGACAAAATACATTTTGCCTCTACTGTTACTCCTGTCTGGATGCAGTGCCTCTATTCCCAAGGAGTTTGCTCGACTAGGCGGAGATATGTTGGATACCGCTCCGCAAAGCGACTCTGAATTGCGTTATCCAGATTGGGGTAATGCGCCGATGTTATCATCAAACGCTGGTGTACAAGGCCCGATGGGGCAACAGCGCACTCAAAGCTATGGGGACTTACAGAGCTTTTTAGTCAGCAATGGTGTCGATTACGAAATTCTTCCGGGGAATCATGTGATGGTCAAACTTAAAGATACGATCAAGTTCCGCACTGGCTCATCGAACTTATCACCGGATTCTTTATATTGGGTCGATATGGTGGGGCGTTACTTATCGAAACAACCCGACATCGACATCGTGATTGACGGGCACGCCGATAGTACAGGCAATGCGTCTTTCAATGATCAACTCTCCGTCAAGCGAGCACAAGCCGTAAAAGCGCAACTGGCGCGCAACAACGTATCCATGAACTCTATTTTCACGCGCGGCTATGGAGAACATGTGCCAGCCTGTAGTAATAACACCCCGTCTGGCAAAGCCTGCAATCGACGAGTGGAAGTGCTCTTTATCGTTTCAAATAACTAGCGGGTGATCCCCACCACACGTTATCTCACACTGACCAACCATGAGCCTGACGTTTGTCAGGCTTTTTGTTCGTTCGAAAGTTCTACTTAGGCCTCAGAGTTGCAACTGTGGCTTGCTCTCCGCGATTTCAGCAACAATCTGGCGAAAACTTTCTAACATTTTGTGTTCGAACGCTCATTTGTGGCGGTCGATGCTTTTCTGTGTTCTTGCTTTGTGCACAATGACCTCATAAGACAAAAAGAAAGTAAAGGACCCTACTATGACGGAGCAAAAGTACATCGTCGCTCTCGATCAAGGCACGACGAGCTCAAGAACGGTGGTACTCGACCACGATGCCAATATTGTCAGTGTCTCCCAACGTGAATTCACTCAGATTTACCCGCATGGCGGCTGGGTAGAGCACGACCCGATGGAGATCTATGCCACGCAAAGCTCAACATTGATTGAAGCGCTGACCAAAAGCGGTATTCGCAGCGACCAGGTGGCGGCGATCGGTATCACTAACCAGCGTGAAACCACTATTGTCTGGAACAAAGAGACGGGGAAACCGATTTATAACGCGATTGTTTGGCAGTGTCGTCGCACCGCGAAGATTTGTGAGCAGTTACAAGAGCGTGGATTGTCGGATTACATTCGTGATACCACAGGGCTTTTGCTTGACCCTTACTTCTCGGGCACTAAGGTGAAATGGATTCTCGACAACGTCGAAGGCGCACGTCAACTGGCGCAACAGGGAAAACTGCTGTTTGGTACGGTGGATACCTGGCTCGTGTGGAAAATGACACAGGGTCGAGTGCATGCAACCGACTATACCAACGCCTCACGTACCTTGTTGTTTAACATCAACACCCTAGAGTGGGATCAGCGCATGCTCGACGAATTGGACATCCCGCGTTCCATGATGCCGGAAGTGAAAAATTCGTCAGCGTTGTTTGGTCAAACGAACATCGGCGGCAAAGGCGGTACGCGAATTCCGATTGCTGGGATCGCAGGCGACCAGCAAGCTGCGTTGTTTGGCCAGATGTGTGTGAGTGCGGGCCAAGCGAAAAATACTTACGGCACGGGCTGCTTCTTGTTGATGAATACCGGCAACGAAAAAGTGACCTCGCATAATGGACTGCTGACGACGCTCGCTTGCGGCCCGAGGGGGGAGCCCAGTTATGCGCTAGAAGGTGCGGTATTTATGGGGGGAGCATCGATTCAGTGGCTGAGAGATGAGCTTAAGCTGCTCTCTGATGCGAAAGATTCTGAATACTTCGCAACCAAAGTGGCGACCTCAAACGGAGTGTATGTCGTGCCTGCATTCACCGGTTTGGGCGCACCGTATTGGGATGCGTATGCGCGAGGCACCATCGTCGGACTGACGCGTGGGACCAGCGCGAATCACATTATCCGTGCGACGTTGGAAGGCATTGCTTATCAAACCCGTGATGTGATTGACGCGATGCAAAGTGATTCTGGCATCAAACTCGAAGCGTTGCGTGTTGATGGCGGCGCAGTGGCGAATAACTTCCTGATGCAATTCCAAGCCGATGTGTTGGATGTGGATGTGATGAGACCCAAGGTCACCGAAGTCACTGCGCTTGGGGCGGCGTATCTTGCCGGGCTAGAAGTCGGTTTTTGGGACAGCTTGGATGAGTTGAGTAACAAAGCAGAAATCGATCGCCAGTTTACGCCACATCATGATGAAGAGAAACGCCAACGTCGATACAAAGGGTGGAAGCGCGCCGTCAGCGCTGCGCAGGCGTGGGCTGCATTGCATGAAGAGGACGACGACGAATAAAAAACGCCCTCGCTACAGTGAGCGAGGGCGTCTGTCTAATTAAATCAGAATTAAGCGGCGCTCGTTACTTTTTCAGCGCTGCTTTTTTTTTCGCTTTGCATTTTGGCAAGGAAGTAGACGTTCACACAAGCGATGAAACCGTTGGTGACCACCACTGGCCACGCATCAATCATCAAGCCGTAAGCGGTGAATAAACCACAACCAACGAAGTTTAGAATGCGAAGTTTAACGATATCTTTCATGGTAAGTGAGATTGCGACCATGATAGACGCCGCGTAACCCAAAATTTCAACCATATTCATGTCCATAATTTGACCCTCATAATGTATCTAGGCAGTGTCTGTGCCCGACCCAATTCTTCTCGTCATGAGATAAGTGAGGAAGCTCCGTGCCTCGAATGGTCAGTTGATTAACTGTGGTGGACTATAGCAGGGAGAAATGTGTGACGAAACCCTCAATTTGCGTAACGGAGAAGGTTAGCGATTACGCAAACGTTTTACGTCAAGAGACAAAGGAAAATAACGATTTGTGTTGAACGTCAAAGTCTTTGAGACTAAAAAAGCCCGCAGTTGATGCGGGCTCGATAAGCGGTAAAATGACGCTGAGGGTTATTTCTTCCCTTGTGCCACTTTATCTTCTTCAGTAAGTTCGCGAATACGGCGGCTGATTTCACGGCGTTCTTTTGAAATTTCAGCACTTTTGATGATGTGGTCATCGACGCGATCTTCGTAATCCGCTTTCATGTTTTTGATGATCTGCGTGATTTCTTCGGTGCTCATGGTTGGCTTGATGTAATCCAGTAGGTTATCGAGCAAATCGACACGTTTCTGGTTATCACGAACTTTCTTTTCGTTGTCTAGAAGTTCACGCTTGAGTTTATTTTTACGACGAGCCTGAGCTACGATTTCAAATACACCACTCATAGTAGGTTCCTTTCCTAATTCTCATAAAGACTGACACGATTAAATCACATCATGTCGCAGGTGAATAGTCTTTAGATCAATCATTACAGCATGTTGACGCTTTTATCGCCGGTCACTCTGGGCAAGAGCAACGCAGTGATTGAGCCCATAGGAAAGTTCAGGCTATTATCAGGGAACCTCTTCAAACTGGATTGTTTTCAACATTCACTATGTGTCAATCAATGCTACGTCACTCGTCTATTTTATTTAACCTCGCTTCCGTTGTTGAAGACGACATTGCTACTGCTGTTGAGGCGTCACCTAAGACAGAGAAAGTGGCCAACGCGTATCGCTCTGAACATACGCGTCAAGAGATCACAGAAGTCGAACTCAACCGTAGCAAGATAGTGATGATGGACAACAATGGTAATATCAAAAGAATCCCACTCATTGGTGAGCACTAGCGCATGACATTGCGTGCAAAGTACGACATCAAGAGCCACGTTAAGGATCTAACATGAATATAGAACTGACCCCTTTAGAAGCCCGTGTGATCGGTTGTCTCATCGAAAAAGAAGTCACGACACCGGACTATTATCCGCTGACACTCAATAGCTTGACAGCGGCCTGCAATCAGAAAAGTAACCGTGAGCCCGTTATGGCGCTTAGCGACTCAGAAGTGCGTGACGCGGTCGATAGCTTGATTGCACGCCGTTTGGTCAGTGACGAAAGTGGCTTTAATAGTCGCGCGAATAAATTCCAACACCGTTTTTGCAACACCGAATTTGGTGATTTGAAATTAACCGATCAAGAAAAGGGGCTGGTGTGCTGCCTGTTGCTCCGCGGTGCGCAAACGCCAGGTGAACTTCGCTCTCGTACCAATCGACTGGCTGAGTTTGCAGATGTGAAAGAAGTAGAAGCGCTGCTCGACAGCATGGCGTCACGCGAGCAGGGGCCTCTTGTGGTTAAGCTCCCTCGTGAGCCTGGCAAACGTGAATCTCGTTATCAGCATCTATTCAGTGGCGCTGTCGATATCGACGTTATTCATCAAAGCCCTGTTTTGGCGCCGGCAGCCGGCGATTCTGACGCACTGCAACGCATCGAGCAATTAGAGCACGAAGTCGTAGAGCTCAAAGCCTCCCTTGAGGAACTGAAAGAACAACTTGCGTTATTCACGTCATAAAAAATGACGACAAGCGATAAGGAAGCTCCGTGCTCGGCGTGGTACGTCTATTTTGTCCGTACCCGCTCAAACTCACTGTATTGTGGGATAACCACAGACGTCGAGCGCCGATTCTCCGAGCATTGCGGCGGAAAAGGCGCCAAGGCGCTGAAAGGAAAAGGACAGCTAACCCTTGCCTGGTCGAGCTATGTCGCGGACTCACGCAGTCAGGCCAGCAAGGTCGAAGCGCGGTTAAAAAAACTGAGCAAAAGCAAGAAGGAAGCGATCGTATCTGGTCACTTGTTATTCACTCAGGCGATTGATGCTTGATAAATAAAAGATTTACCTGATGGTTTGTAATATTTTGTATTAACCTTAGAGATGAAATCATACTAAAGGTTGATATGGATATGAGACTAACAACGAAAATTTCATCAGTGGCAATGTTAACAGTACTTTCGTTACCAGCGAACAGTGCGACGTTTGTCGCGGACGCTCGCGGCAACGGTATGGGAAACACAGGCGTCACGAGCGCTGACTACCTGCTCGGAGCGTTTTATAACCCTGCTTTAGTGGCCGTTCATCGTGAAAATGACGACTTTGGTTTATTGCTTCCATCGATTGGGGCAAACGTTCGAGATGGAGACGAATCGCTCAAAGTGATTGACGATTTGCAAGACACGATAGACCGCTTTGACCCGAATAATCCAGATCCTGCAACAGAGGATCAGCTCAACGCCTACTTGGATCAATTGGCGGATGATAAACCATTAGGTGTGAATGGTGGCGCTGGCGCTGCAGTTGCGTTTCCCATCAACACCCTATCAGCAAATGTCTTTGTGCGCGGTTACGCGGATGTAATAGGCAAAACCAACATTGCTGACGATTCAGACACTCAGGCCCGTTATGAGAACTCAACTGTTAATTTGTGGGCCTTTGGTTACACAGAGGTGGGTGTGGCTCTTGCAAAGCGCATCACGCTTGGTGGTCAAGACATTGCCATAGGTGTCACGCCGAAATACCAAGAGTTGAGAACCTATAAAGAGACGATTTCCGTCGAAGACTTCGATATTAGTGACTACGATCAAAGTGAAAACAAGCAGAGTCACTTCAATATGGACCTCGGCTTTGTCTGGTTCTATCAAAACTTGCGTTTAGGCATAGCCGCAAAGGATCTGTTTAGCAAAGATATCGAAACTTTAGATGGCCTCGATAAATACGCTTTTAATACCCAGGTGACCGCTTCGGGTTCTTACGTATCAGACTATTTTGTTGCGGCATTGGATGTTGATCTTACCAAACAAGAGCGTTTCGAAGTATCTGCTCTAGGTGTAGAGGATGATACCCAATTTGTGCGCTTCGGTATTGAAGGCAACGCATTTGGCTGGGCACAACTGCGTTTAGGTTACCAAGTTGATTTAGAAGAGACGTTAGACGATTCAGTGACGGTTGGCTTGGGTATTAGCCCCGGTGATTTAGTCAGTCTTGACCTTGCTGGCAGTTACGCGGGCGACAACCAATTTGGCGCCTCTGCAAACTTGGCATTTACCTTCTAAAATATACCGTTAGGACTGATCAAACAAACGCTTGTTTGATCAGTCTTTGAGGTTAACGTGGCGACAAAAGCGTGTTACTGTACAAAAGCTCGTTAAACGGCGTATTTGGCAACAGTTGGCTAGAGTATAATGAGAAAAAACAATAACCTAATAAAAAAGTTTGGTGTTGGCTTGGTGCTGTTTTCTATGATTACCACAGCGCAGGCCACGCAGGTACTGGATGGGTATTGGCAATATGACCAATACTTGGACGAATTTCCAACACAGCGAGTGCTGACTGAATCTCTTGGGGAGGCAGTGCGAAACGCGCCGGTTCCACTAGCGGCTAAGCAAGAGAAATCGATTTCTATTTCTGTTATCTATCCTGGTCAACAAGTCTCCGATTATTGGGTGCGTAATATCAAAGCTTTTGAAATGCGCTTAGATAGGCTGGGCATTCGTTACGAAATCAATCAGGTATTTACCCGTCCGAATGCGGATGTTCGTCAGCAGAGTTTGTCATTACTCGAAGCAGTACAAAGTAAAACTGACTATTTAATCTTTACCCTTGATACCACTCGACACCGCAAGTTTATTGAACACGTACTGAGTTCGACTGACACTAAACTCATATTGCAGAATATCACTACACCAGTGCGCGCTTGGGCCGATCAGCAACCTTTTTTGTACATAGGATTTGACCATATCAAAGGTACGGAGGTTTTAGAACAACACTATAAAGAAGTCACGGACAAGCAAAGTCGTTACTCAGTGCTTTATTTTTCTGAAGGCTACGTCAGTGATGCGCGAGGTGATACCTTTATCGAGGCGATGAGTCACCATGACAATTATGTGTTGTCTTCATCGTTTTACACTCAAGCGACTCGTGAGTCAGGCTATGAAGCGGCAAAACTGGCGTTAGAACGCGATCCTTCGATTGAGTTTATGTACGCATGTTCAACCGATGTGGCACTTGGCGCATCAGATGCGCTTAAAGAGCAAGGACGAGAGGATATCTTGATCAATGGTTGGGGTGGAGGTAGCGCCGAATTAGATGCGCTTGCCGATGCTCATTTGTCGTTTACTGTAATGCGCATGAATGATGATACTGGCATCGCGATGGCAGAAGCGATCAAATGGGATCTAGAGAGTAAACCGGTTCCGCAAGTATACTCCGGTGATTTTGAATTGGTCACAGCAGGTGACGATTCCGAGCGTGTGCGGTCGCTAAAGCAGCGCGCATTTAGGTACTCAGATCAACCATGAGTAAAACCGTGAGTCGTAGCAAGCACAAACTTGCCACCTTATTGACTAACTCAATTTTCTTGACCATTGTGTTTTTAACCATGGTCATGCTGGTGCAAAACTACCAAGTGAATCAACAGGTGGTTGAGCAAGAAGTTGCGCGTTCCAAGCAGCAAACTCAGAGCCTTGTTCAGGAAAATTTCAATTACCGCTTGAGTGCACTTGAGATCCAGCAAGACAGCTATAGCTTAAACGATGGTTTGTTCGAGGCTGTTGCGCGAAAAGACGACGACGCCGTCATCCGCATTTTTGACGGCATTGACCAACGCACCGCCAGTCTTGCACCGGATTTTCGATTTGTCGCCTCGCGTGATCAAGTGGTCTGGGCGGATTACAATTTTCAATTTTATGGTATCACCCAAGCGCAGATCCAACACCTCCATGATGAGACGGTGGCAAGTCGTGCTTGGCGTTTAGAACAATTGCCCACGCCACTTGGCGTGCGTTATGTCCTGCTTCGGCGCACCGCCATTGTTAACTTAGATACTGGTGAAGTGTTTGGCCACGCATACATCGCTGTAGTGTTGAATGACAACTTCTCCTGGGTCAACTCGATACTTAAAGCAAGTAACGCCAATGATTTGATGTTTGTCGTGGGTTCAGACATTATCGCATCGAGTACAAAAAACAGCGATTTGCGCCATATAGATTGGCTTGCCGCTGCCACAAAGTCATTCAATGCCAGTGAATTTACGGTGTCAAAAACCGATCTAACCATCAACGAGTCGCCCACTTATTTATCGGTTTATACCATTCAGAGCAATGAACACATCATGTTGTTTGTTAAAACACGCTACATCTGGATGGTTGTGATAGCCGTACTCATTGTGGCGATTACGGTATCGACACGCTATTGGATTGGGCGTCGCTTATCGAGCGAACTGCAAACTTTGATGGATTACACCGAAAGCACATCAGAGTCGATGACACTCGAGCCCTTTTCGGGGTCCACAATCAAAGAGTTTGACCACATAGGTCATGCCTTTCAAAGCTCGTTTCAACGTATTCGTCAACAGGAGAAGCAATTCACTGATTTGTTCAACTTCTCCCTCTCTCCAATCATGCTATGGGACGTCAATGGGGAGTTGATTCGTATGAACCCCTCTGCAGAGCGCGCATTTCGAGAGAGCAGTCGCGCTAGTGACGGGGGAGCAAGCATGGTTGAGTGCCTTACCCCTCACATTCGAATGTGCGCCAAAGGCGCAACGCTCACCGGCATCAATACCACCATAGGCACTAAGACGTACCGGTGGAATCTGTCTCCCATTCATGTTGATAACACAGAGCTACAAATCATGGCTCAAGGTCAAGACGTTACGAGCCTGATTGAGGCCGAAGAGCAGAGTAAGCGTGCCCGAGAAGAGGCGCTTGAATCAGCACGTATGCGGGCAGATTTCCTAGCAAAAATGAGCCATGAACTACGCACACCACTCAACGGTATTTTAGGGGTTTCACAGTTACTCAAACATAAACTCAAAGAGCCGAGTAATATCGAGAAAGTCGATGTTTTATGTAATAGTGGCGAGCACTTGCTGGCGGTGTTAGATGATATTTTGGATTTTTCCAAAATTGAGCGTGGAAAATTTAACATCGAACGCATTGATTTTAAGCTGAGCGAACTCACCAGTGCGGTCGACAATATTTTTAGACCACTATGCCAAGAAAAAGGTATCGGTTTTGTTGTGGAAAGCAATTTCTCTGACCAAGTTTGGGCGCACAGTGATCAAGTTCGTTTGAATCAAATACTGTTTAATCTCGCTAGTAATGCGGTCAAGTTTACACATGACGGGCAGGTGACGGTGCGTATTCACCTAGTGGGTGACGAAGACGAGCAGTTACTCGAAATTGTCGTCGAAGATACCGGAATTGGTATTGACGGTGAGCGGCTTAAACACATTTTTGAGCCGTTCGTCCAAGCTGAATCGACGACCACTCGCGAATACGGAGGCAGTGGCTTAGGTTTAGCTATTGTGCATAGCTTAGTGGAAATGCTCGATGGCACCGCGGATATTGAGAGCATCAAGGGCGAGGGGACGATCTTTTCTGTTCAACTGCCTATCCACACTAAAATTGCCGATGAAAAACAAGCACAAAGTGGGTTGCAATTTGATCCGAAAACCTTGTTCGATCGCGCGCTCTCAGTATTGCTTGTTGAAGACAACCATACCAATGCCTTTATTGCCAAAGCCTTTTGTGAAAAGTACGGCATGGAAGTGACGTGGGTAAAAGATGGCTACAATGCCCTTGAGTTGTTGCAAGCTCAGGTGTTTGATTTGGTATTGATGGACAACCAACTGCCTAACCTTGGTGGCATCGAAACGACGGCAAGGATTCGCAGTGAACTCCAATTAACCGTGCCTGTTTTTGCTTGTACCGCAGATGGAATGGAAGATACGCGCAGAGCCTTTGAACAAGCTGGGGCGAATTACGTCATCGTCAAGCCGATCAAAGAGTCGGCATTGAATGTTGCGTTCCACTACTTTAAACAACATTTCTATACCTAGTCGAGGTGAAGCAGCCACCCTATTCATTTGGTAGGGCGTTTAAAACTTCGAATGCAAATGCGCTTGTTCTAGAAACAACGTCTTTAACTCTTCAGTCAGCTCAAGTTCAGGGCTAAATTTTATGCCTAATTTATGACCTGACTTTTCCTTGTTGATACTGACAATGGAGTATTTGGGCGGCTTAGGCAACGTTTTCGATAGGTCATTGTGCAACTCTATGGCGCTGCTGGTGGAGAGTTCGTTTTCACCAGTAATAAACACCGCACAGCCTGAAACAGATACATCGACGATCGTTGCCTGATAGCTGACGTTGTTTGAGCGTATCTCGACAGGCATATGAACAGAGAACCGTTCATGATCGCGGATGGTTTTGGTGGCGAAATGACTAGGCTCACGGACGCACAACATGTGGCAAGGTTGATTCAGCTTGCACATCACAGACGATTTAAACGCAACCACATGGCCGAGTTTACTGGCGGTCATTCCTCGAACAATCACTTCAGTGTTGGTCAATTTTCGCATGATCAGCGCTTCGGCGGCCTTTTGAGGAAAATCTAAAACGAAGAATTGAGATTCTTTATGGCCAATGTAGCTCGATGTAAAGCTAAACTCATCGTTGGGGCCAAAATTGAGTGTGACAGACAGTTTCACGCCGGGTCTAAGCAGTGTGTACAGTTCGTCAAGCGTTTCGTGGGTGTGAGTCATAGGTATCATGTAACCCTGTATCAGGTTTCTTGTTAATCACTATAATGAAACCTGATACATAATAAAGCCGCAATCGCGAAAAATATGACACCGATTTGTGAAGCTATTACACAGCGCCCTCATAAATAGGCGTATCCTGTTTGCAATGACAAATCGCAATATAGTCACTGATGGCGTCAATTTGCTCTTGAGTGCACAATAAATGCAATTTTGAGCGGCGCGTCAGTATGTCGTCTGCTTCATACCCCATCTCTGTGGTGATGAGAAAATCGATTTCTCGTTGATAGACACCTTGCGCAAATTTCATTCCCAAGTCTTGCTCTTTTTGCGCATTACCAAGAAGTAAGAAGACGCGCGAACCATAGGCTCTTAACCAACGCTTGAGTGTATATGAATCGAGATAGGGAGCCTTGGTCTGAAGTGCGGACTTCGCATCTTTCCAATCAAAATCTAAACCACCCGGTAAAGGTGTCTCTGCTGTCCAAGCCGGTAATACCTCCAAATATTGACTCAGCTGCTCCATTGCCGCTTCAGCCAGTTTTCGATAAGTGGTCAGTTTCCCGCCAAAAACGGACAGTACAGGCGCATCGCCATTACGCCCATCGATAGATAGCGTGTAATCACGAGTGATGGCTTGGGGTGAGTCGGACTCATCGTCACACAGTGGTCTTACGCCGCTGTAGTCTGAAATGATGTCTTGAATCGACAGTTGGTGACGAAAATGTCGGTTTACTACGTCGAGGAGGTAATGTTTCTCTTCATCGGAGATCGCGACCTTGCGTGGATCTCCTTGATATTCGACATCAGTGGTCCCTATGATTGAAAATTTCTCCATGTATGGAATAACGAAGACGATACGTTTATCTTCGTTTTGCAGAATATATGCTTGAGGTTCATCGTGAAGTTTTGGCACGATGATATGCGACCCTTTAATCAGGCGGATGCCATAGGGCGAAGTAACGTTCGCTTGCTGAGTGAGAAATTCTCTCACCCAAGGACCTGCTGCATTAACCAGTGTTTTACTTAGACGCTCGTGTGCGACGCCGGTGCGTTTATCGTAGAAAGTGACGCGCCATAAGCCCTTGTCTCTGACTGCCGAGGTTACTTCACAATAGTTGCTGACTTCGGCACCATTTTGTTTCGCGTGGAGAATATTCTCAATTACCAAGCGTGCATCATCCACCCAGCAATCGGAATACTCAAAACCGGTCTTTATGTCGGCCTTGGTAATGTTCTGGTTGTCGAGCATGATCTTTTTGCTCGCGGGTAGGGTGGTTCTTTTGCCAATGTTGTCGTAAAGAAACAGCCCAATTCGGATCATCCAAGCCGGCCTTAAAAATGGTCGATGCGGTAAGCGAAAGCGCATTGGGAACGCGATGTGGGGGGCTTTCTTGAGCAACACTTCACGTTCTGCGAGCGCTTCCGAAACTAAACGAAACTCGTAATGCTCTAAATATCTCAGCCCGCCATGAATCAGTTTTGAACTCGCAGAAGAGGTCGCACCGGCAAAGTCTTGAGCCTCATATAGCCCAACCTTTAACCCACGGCCTGCTGCATCCGCAGCGATGCCCGCACCATTGATTCCGCCACCAATGACGATAACGTCCAATGGTTCATGGGGGGAGTGTGTCAACAAGCTTGCGTCCATAAATTCTCTCCAAAATGCTCATTCGCTCATTATTATGTTCATTTAATCACGAAAAAACAGGTTCGAATAGAGATAAAATGAAAAAAGTTTGAATGTCATCCAATCAGACTATCGAACGAATGAAAAAAAAACCTCGGCTGAGCCGAGGTCCTAAAACTTTTCATCAATGCGTGGCGTTTATTTTCGGGCGAGTTTTTGATGGGCTCTTGAGAAGTGATCCGCACAGAATGCGCCGACAATGGAAAGCTCACCCGCCAGGCAAAGTGCGGCGGCCATTTCAGCGAGCGCTTTTGCGTGGCCCGCACCATACAGCCCGAGAATTTCCAAGCAGGCTCTTTGGCTCGGCAGGCCAGTCCCACCGCCAACGGTACCCACCATCAAGTTTGGCAGTGTGACGCTAGCATAGAGGTCGCCTTGTGAGTTGACTTCCATTCGAGTCATTCCGATGGCGGATTCAGCGACGCAGGCTGCATCTTGACCACATGCGATGTACAAAGCCGCCAGCGCATTCGCATAGTGCGCATTGACGCCAATACTGCCAGACAACGCAGCGCCAGTTGTGGTGACATGTCCAAAGCGAGCCATTTTTTCCGGCGTCGTATGCAAGTAGCGCTCAACCAACGCGCGTTTTATCGTGACTTCTGCGGTCACTTTTTTGCCTCGTACATGGCGTAGAGTGTAGTTATTGGCTTTTTTATCGCCTGACAAATTGCCGTCGAGAAAAGCTTCTTTGGGTTCTATGGGGGTGGTCTTAAGGATGTGGTGATAAACCTCATTGGTCGCGATAGTCACCATGTTTTGCCCACTCGCGTCGCCCGTGTGGTATTCAAACACCAAGTAGACGTGGTTCCCCTCAATATTGACATTGATATCATGCAACTTACCGTGAGAGGTCGTGGTCTCGGCAATGTGTTTGAACTGTTCATATTGGGTGGTGACCCAAGCGACAAACTGGCCCGCCTCAGCCAGTGTTTCAAATACAAACACCGGCGTGCGTGTAACGCCTTCGTTGAGCAGCATTGCGCTGGCCCCGCCCGCCTTAGTGATCAACTGAGCGCCCCGGTTGTATGACGCGACAAGAGCGGCTTCGGTGGTCGCCAGTGGAACCAAATAGTCGTCTTGTGCGTGTAGGCCGTTTACCCGCAACGGGCCGGCGATGCCTACCGGGACTTTTACCGTGCCGATGAAGTGCTCGATATTGCGGTCAAAAATGGCACAATTTTGCTCAGTCTGATCATCAAGCAACAATGAGCGGTCGGTGAGCGCCGAGAGTGTTTTCCACCGTTGGTTTAGCGCTTTCTCGGAGATGTAAGGGCTCGGCGTCAATCGGCGTGACGGTTTTCCTTCTCGAGGCGCAAGTTGTGAAGTTAAGTCATACTCCTCATCTTGCGTCTGGAAAGGCGTGTAGGTGTTCGGGGCGGCGTGATTCATTTTGGGCATAGTGATAAACGTACAAAAATAGTGATAAACGTACAAAAAGTGTTAGGCATTCTAACGGGGTGAGGTTTGAACTCAACACCGAATCAAGAAGCAGCGAAACAGGATAGAAGAAAATGGGCAACTGGCTGCGCGAGTTGGCCTTGGGACAAGGTCTTACACATGGATATCTAATAAGGTTCCAATCATATCTTGATCGCGTTGAATGACATTTGTACCGATTTTGCTGTATTGCTCCGCTTGTGTCAGCTCGGCGAGCGGCTGGATGTGGTCAATTACCGGTGCTTTAAATTCGACCTTATTGAAATCGAGGGATTTGTCTTTAAGTGGGATCGGGGCATTGGTCTGGTTGTTGATCTCGAGCGCAGCCTCTTCAGCCATGCGAGATGACTGGTCGATGATATGATAGCCAGTTTGTATTGCTGAAACAGACATAAGCGCCTCCACTTACTCTAAGCTTAAGGTGTCTGCCTGCATTGAGCAAGTTTGATTACGAAAAGAGGCTTGTGATCATATCTAGCTCATCATCTGAGATAATCGATTCACTAGGATGATCCAATTTGGCGTTGATATCGCCAAGAAGTGCGCGTAACTGCTGAGGTGATAGGCTCTGCAGCTGCGTGCGGATAATCTCAAATTGTTGTGGTGACATATTATTAACCCCACTTAGCATCATGTGCTCAAGTTCAGTTGTGAAAGAGATGTCTCCGTTCATCGTCTTACGCCTGTGCGAAAATTCATACAAATCGTAAGGAATTGTGCTGTTTTTTTGTCCGAGTTTTGTCAGGAAAAGTTAGATGACAGCAATTTCATGACTCTGTATTAGTGGGGCTTATCACTCTTACGCTGAATTTATTAGTCAGTGAATGCAACTCAGGAATCATTCGATAGATTAGGTGCAGCTGTTGCAACACGAGACGCACCGAATTATCGTCTTCTTCACGCCATTCACTTAGCCTAGAGGTAATCGTCGGATCTTCCGTAATCGCCATGTTTTCCGTAATCACAATGTCTTCAGCGTAAGGTTTACGATTTAAACGCATGCGCAGCAGTTCAAGATGCTGGTGAATCAGCCGGTGGGTATCCAGAATCAATACATGCGTTTGTTCGTTGTCGATGCGGGTACGGTGCGCGCCTAACGCTGAGACATAACTCAGCAGCGCATGGTTTAAGGTTAAAAAGCGGAAACTCTCATCTACAGCGCTTCGATAGCGCCCAGGCTCTGCGAGCATGGTCGATATGGCGGCAGTGAGGTTCGCGTCACTATTGTGCGCCGCTCGTCGAGCGATTCGGTAGGCCAGGTTGTCTTTTTTACCCACGCGATATTGGCCAATGATTTGGGCTAAATATGCTTGATTCGCAGCGATAGCTTCGGCCATCACGGTGTGCAATCGTTTAGACTGCCAATCTGGGAGAATATACGCCACCGCGCCAACGGCCAGTAAGCAGCCTATGATCGTATCCGCGAGACGAGGGAGCACTACCGCGTAGCCTTCTCCTAGTTGGTTGAAGCTAAACAGAACTAAAACGGTAATAAAGCCTGTCGCGTAGCCATAATTAGCCAAACGAAAGGCAAAGAAGGCGACACCCGATGCGACAATCAGCACCAACTGACTCTCTTGCGAGGGGAAAAAACTCAGCAGTGGCACACCAACCAAAAGACCAGCAATGGTACCGACCACACGGCCAATCAGTTTTTGTCGAGTCGTGCTGTAGTTGGGTTGGCAAACGAACAAGGTGGTGAGCAAAATCCAGTAGCCATGGTCAATATCGAACGCTTGGATGATGCCGTAACCCACCGTTAATGACAGAGAAAGGCGTAGCGCGTGGCGAAACAGAATCGAGTCACTGTTGAGGTTGGATTGTACCCTCTGCCACATCGATTTGAGCGTGTGCGCTTCGGTGTCATCCAATGCATCTTCTTCGGGTTTTGTGGTGTCTGGGTTGCTGACGTTGGCGAGCAGTTTTTCCACCATGGCTAAGTTGTTAAACAAGTAACCAAGCTGCGCGAGCAGAGGTTTCCATGTGGGGTGATTTTGCGCTTGGAGGTGCGCCAATGAGTTTTGCAGTTCATCCAGTGCGATGACTGAATCCGTATCGTGTTGATACGCTTTGCCAGTCATGATGGCTTGACTGATGCGCTGACATGCCTGTTTTTGCGTGTCAATAAGGTGTTTGAAACGAAACAAAATATCGGAACGCTCAAAGTGTTGCGCTAATTCTTGGTAACGATAGTGGCTCGAACTTAACCGCTCATGGATATCTTGCGCAATAAAGTAGATATTAAGAAAACGGTCGCTGGCACTGTCCACATGGCCACGTTTTGAGCGGCTGAGCAGCGTCGATTTGCACTGATTGAGCGCAGTGACGGTCGCCGCATTGCGTTTGGCCTCTTCGATACGCATCGGTTGTGGATTCAAATTGGTCACTGGGTGAAACAATTGGCTTTTCAGATCCAGGTAATGGCTGAGTTGATAAAAAACGGTAGATAAACTTTGTTGTACCGGTTGCAACGGCCAAATTGCAAACCAAACCATAGAAACCAGGAAATACCAACTCGCACCAGTAAGCAGTAATATCGGTTGGAACCAACTGTCACCACTTTGGTCAATGCCGAGCATGGTGTAGATAGCGATCAATAACGAGCCAAAGGCGATACTTGCGTAGCGACTACCGATTGCGCCAAGCATGATAAAGCCAAATGTCGAGGTGAACAGCCCCAGAGCGAACAGCCAAGGCGTATCAAACAACAGCTCTATTGAGAAGGTGGCGATGGTGAAACAGATCAAAGTAAGGGTAATCGACTTTAACCGCCCAACAAAGCTGTTGTCGGTTTCAGCCAGCGCCGCCGCGATGATGCCAAGAATCAGTGGGACTAATAGCGTCTGCTGCTGCCAATACCAGGCAGGCACTACCGCGCCAAGCAGCGTGATTAAAATCAGTAAACTGTTATTAAACGTTCGGTTCACCCACAGGAGGCGAAGTTGGTGCAAATAGGGCACGGGCGTCTCTTCTTGGTTAGCTTTGGGGTAAACATTACCACCGACTCTATGGTAACTAACTGATCGAGGTAATGAAATAGGTCTGTTCGATGCGCAAATGACCCGCCCAGCCCTTGACTTATGTAGCAAGGTTCTGAAAAGTAGGGGCATCGCATTAACGTTTAGAGTTTGCGAGTTGATTATTGACGCCAAGGAACCTTGTGACATGCAGTTAAGTGCATCCCCATCCGCTACATTTTTTACTCAAAACGAATACCACCACGTCGAACTGGGCGAGCAGGAGTTGATTCTACGATCCGAAACGAAAGAAACACGGGTGCCTTTTCGTGTTTGGGATGGGCGAGTCAAAGTCAAAACGGGGATTGTATGGAGTGGGCTTGAGTTTTACAGCCACATTGATGGCGGTAAAGAGCGTCGTTGGATTGTTCAGGGCCTTAGCCCTAAAGCGTGTCGGCAATTCGCGCTGCACGCGGTGGCCAGTTATGAGCAGTGGCACGCCACTCAGTGCCAGCAGCTCAACCAGTATGTGCCAGAGTGGGAAGAGGCAATCGATCGTCAATTGCGTCGACCTACGTTCTTAAGGCAGTCGATGTTAGCTGCGTGGAATACGAAAGTGATGGACGATTTAGCTTGCATGCGCATGACACTTGAAGAAGCTGAGTTGCGGATGCCAAAGCGCTTAGCGCCACTGCTACCGTGGATTGAAGAGACACAAACGTCACTCCAAGCGCGCAATCATCAATGGATGGAAACCGAACTTGAGAATTGGGAGGTACTGTTTTCACGTATCGAGTCATCGCCGCTTAACCTCTCTCAACGCCAAGCGGTGCTACTCAATGATGACAATAACCTAATTTTAGCCGGCGCGGGTTCGGGTAAAACCAGTGTATTGACGGCGCGAGTGGCCTACTTGCTGCAAAGTCATTTGGCGCAAGCCGATCAGATTTTAATGCTGGCGTTTGGTAAAGACGCCGCGAGCGAAATGAAACAGCGCCTTGAGAGTAAAATTGGTCTGAGCGCTGAAGGGGTGGAAGTCAGCACATTTCATAGTCTAGGACTGAAGATATTAAATGATGCTGAATCCCGTCGCGTTGAGATTTGCCCCGTTGCGGTGGATGATAAGTTACGTCACGGATGGTGTGTCGACTGGTTGAAAAAACACTGGATGACGCCGACCAACTTTAAGCGTTGGCAAAAACATTTGGTCAAGTGGCCCATCGCCTATTTGGCCGGGGATGATGAGTTAGGCAGTCATGTTGAAAACCCTAAACTCATCGCATGGCTAGAGAAACAGTTGAGTCAATTGGCTGCAATGGGTGTATCGAAGAAAGAGCTGCAGCAGCGATTGGTTGAGCACCCTGACTACACTCGTTTGAATAGCGAACTCTCTTTGGTGTGGCCTTGTTATCAAGCTTGGCAGCAGATGCTGAAAGAGCAGCAGCAAGTTGACTTCAATATTATGATTTCAAGAGCCGTCGACTATGTGAAGAAGGGCAAATTCCGCGCGCCTTGGAAATACATCATGGTGGATGAGTATCAGGATGTCTCTCCCGCACGTCTTGCTTTGATTGAAGCACTGTGCGCGCAAGTGGAACCCAATGACGAGGAAGATGGCTGCGCGTTATTTGCGGTCGGCGACGATTGGCAATCCATCTATCAATTTGCTGGATCTGATGTTTCGTTGACGACGGGGTTTAGTGAACGCTTCCAACATGCGACCATTCACTATCTCGACACCACTTACCGTTTTAACAATCAGTTGGGCGCGGTTGCCAATCGATTTGTGCAGCAAAATCCACAGCAGTTGCAAAAATCACTCAATAGCCACAAACAACAAAAGAGCAAAGCGGTGACACTGGCACCTGCAGGTCAAGTGGAAAAAATCCTTGATCAACTGGATCGTAACGCCAAGCAAACAACCCAAGTGATGTTACTCGCCCGAAATCACTATCATCGCCCTGAACTGCTCGACGACTGGCAGAAAAGGTTTCGACAATTGTCGATAGAATTTATGACTTGTCACGCGAGCAAAGGACGTGAAGCCGACTTTGTGATTATATTAAATGTGGATGAAGGGCAGTTTCCAGCTCGAGTGAAAGCGCTCCATTTGGACGGCGCCTTGACACAATCACAAGAAAGCTACCCGTTTGCAGAAGAACGGAGACTGTTCTACGTCGCGCTTACACGCGCAAAGAAAAAGGTTTGGGTAACCTTCAACGGCAGCGGTTCGAGTTTTGTCAAAGAGCTGCTTGAAGAGGATTACCCAGTCAGTATTGCGAAATAGCACCGCGAGGAGTGGCCGATGGAATTTTGTATTGCGCTCACCACCACCAACAGTCAAGCGCTCACTGAGCGAATCATAGATGCGTTACTTAAAGAAAGGCTTGCTGCTTGTATTCAAACCATGCCCATTGAGAGTCACTATGTCTGGCAAGAGCAAGTGTGTCGTGACAACGAAACCTTACTGGTGATCAAAACGACTCAGAGCAACTACGTTGAAGTCGAACAAAAGGTGGTGGAGTTGCACGATTACGACACCCCGCAAGTCGTGCAAGTGCCCATTGTCGATGGTTTCAACCCTTATCTCAGTTGGCTTGAGGCAAACACTCGTCGTTGAACGGACATCAGAGCGAGTGCGCTTAACGCGCCCAAGGTGTCCATCAGCATGTCTTTTTGCGCATCCCATATATCACCTTGGGAACCGAGAAAGGCGATGCCCTCATCGCCACCCGCCAATTCAGCGTACCACCACTCAATGATTTCATAGCCCGCTGCCAGCGACATCATTGAGAATAGGGCAAAACACGCAGACAGCCCCCACGGTAGCTTGCGTTTTCTCATCAGGTATTCCGCTATCGGATAGGCGTAAAGGCCGATAGAGAAATGGGCAACGCGATCAAAGTGATTTCTCTCTGAGCCAATGAGTTGGTTGAACCAGTCAAAGGGGACCTCAGCAAACGTATATTTTGCACCAATCGTGTGTAATACCAGCCAGACGAACATCAGAATGTAGGCCGTATGGCTAAATACGTAGCCCTGGGATAACCACCAAACAATCGCCAGTATCGCCACGGCAGGCACAATTTCAGCCAACCAAACATGAATTGAACTTGGGTTAACAACAGAAAATAGAAACACTGCACTGTAGATTGCAGTGAGAAACTTCAGGGTTTTTAGGTGTGTTGTACGCATGTGTGTTGTACGCATAGTCGCTTACGGTTTGACTGATATGCTACTGTTTTACCATTAAATAAAACACTGTTCAATTGTAACTTTCACTCTGCCGATCTCGCTTTATGTTGAAATCCCGCTTTGCTGCACACTCTTCGTGCAAACACTTACGTTACCTGTAGTCAACATTTGATTTACCTCTAGGAGGCACATAGAATCGAGTCAAATTCTAATAACGAGTAAAGAAAGCATGAAACTGGATACCGTTGATTACCTTGCTGACGATGCCGCAGAGCAATTTGTTCAATCCTTGAGAGAGACCGGCTTTGGTGTGTTAAAAAACCACCCAATTCCGCAAGAGTTGGTCGAGTCAATTTACGAGAATTGGTACCAATTTTTTACCTCAGAGCGCAAAAATGATTTCCACTTTAACGTCGAAACGCAAGATGGTTATTTCCCGCCTAGTGTCTCAGAGGTCGCGAAAGGCCATACAGTAAAAGACATTAAAGAGTATTTTCACGTCTATCCTTGGGGGCAGATTCCTGAGGAGCTCAAAGCGCAAATTCTTGATTACTACCAGCGTGCAGACAGATTTGCCCAAGAACTGCTCGGCTGGGTTGAAGCTCATGCGCCGAAAGAGGTACAAGAGAAATTCTCGATTGCGCTTTCTGAGATGATCAATGGTAGCCAGAAAACCTTGCTACGCATTCTGCATTACCCACCAATGACGGGCGATGAAGAGCCCGGCGCCATTCGCGCAGCGGCTCATGAAGACATTAACTTGTTGACCGTGTTGCCCGCTGCTAACGAACCTGGCTTGCAAGTGAAAAGTAAAGAGGGTGAGTGGATCGATGTGCCTTGCGATTTTGGCAACCTCATCATCAACATTGGTGATATGTTACAAGAAGCATCCGGTGGCTATTTCCCATCGACCACGCATCGCGTGATCAATCCAACCGGCACTCGCCAAGAGCACTCACGCATTTCACTGCCGCTCTTTTTGCACCCCAAGCCTGAGGTTGTGCTGTCAGAGCGTTACACCGCCGACAGCTACTTGATGGAACGCCTACGTGAGTTAGGGGTCATCTAACCCTATCAAGCTGAGAGAATCGAGTCGCCTTTGGTGGCTCTTTTTTTCGCACAGAATAACAGTTGTTATCTGTTTTACTCGACAAATGGTTGAGGATCCATTTAAGTAAAAGAAAAACGGTGAAGGATCCTATGGGTAATCAGCAAGCACTCGCGACGTCGTTTCAGCAATACATGGAAAACCCTCTGCTTTGGCCAATCCTCGAAGTGCTGCGCAAAAAGCCGTCGGGGTGGAAGGTTCACACCTTAGCAGCTCATCTTAGTGAACTCGGTTATATGCCTGAGTTGGATCCTTTGCCAGAAAAAGATCTCTTTAAACGCAATTTCTTGATGATGAACGCCCTGTACCAACTGCAAGAGACGCTTTACCCAGATAATTGGCTGCAAGTCCAGGCGATGAATATTGTGCTTTTACCGACGCTACAAAGTCATGGTTTTGCGATTGATACCGATGATCCTTTGCGAGATTACTACACCCAGTGGTCCAATTATGAAGCAGAAGAGGGCGAAGTGAAGCGTCTGCTGAATGAATTTTGGAGTCGCTATCAGAGGTTTCTTGGGGGCAATCATCATGAAGATATGGACCGCCGCAAAGCACTGTCACTATTTGAACTGCCTCAAGAGGCGACACAGACAGAGATACGAAAAACGTGGCGAAAGTTGGCGCTGAAGTGGCACCCTGATAGAGAGAATGGCAACAGCGAACGATTCCGAGTACTGTGTGAAGCGTGGAACGTGCTTCGCCAGTAAAAAGGGATTCTAAGCAGCCAAACCGTGGACAGCAAACCAAGCGGCTGCTGTCCATATTGTGACCGTGTCACATATTCAACGTTTTATTGACCTTTAAACTGCGATTTGCGCATGCGGTTGAGCGCGGCCATGACGTCCAACACTCGCGGTTTGGCAAGGTCACCTTGATTGGGCATAGTGTGATGCCACTGGTCATTGAGCATTTGTGCCACGTCTTTAGCAGGGTTGGCAGACCAACCAGGACGCTGAGCCAACTGAAACCACAACCAGCCAATCGCGTTCACTTCTGAGCTCGATTCCAACTGCTCAAGAGCCGAAAGATCGGTAAACTCTTTGCCAAAACGCAGTGAATCGACGCCTTTCGCCGCAACGCGAAACTTGCCGTCTGCCAATACCGCTTGCAAAGCAGAGCAATTCAATTTACGAGGACGGAAAGTAGCGAGCGCTGATTCGGCTTCATTTTGACGCGTGGTTGGGTGCTCTTGCGTAACAAGTTTCGCTTTTTCGGTCACGTCGATGGCTTGGTAATCGTGCATTTGAATCACGGTATCCGCCACATCTAGGTAATCGCCTGAGCCCCCCATAACAACGATGGTTGAGATGTCCAATTCATCACGTAACTGGCCAATGCGATCGACCAAGGGCGTGATCGGTTCGTCACCTTTTGCGACCAAAGCCTGCATGCGCTCGTCACGAATCATGAAGTTGGTGGCTGAGGTATCTTCATCAATCAGCATCGCTTTAACGCCAGATTCAATAGATTCTTGTAACCATGCTGCTTGAGAGGTCGAACCGGACGCGTCTTGGGTTGAGAAATGAGCCGTATCTTTGCCCATCGGTAAGTGGTTGATGTAGTTTGACAGGTTCAAGTCATGCACGCAGCGCCCGTCTTCGGCGCGGATTTTCATCGCTTCGCTGCTGGTGACGACCCATTCTCTGCCATCGCCGGCAATGTGGTTGTAAATAGAGCGTTCGATAGCGCTCAGTAGCGTCGATTTGCCGTGAAAGCCGCCACCAACGATCAATGTAATGCCAGCCGGAATGCCCATACCTGACACCGCACCGTGATGAGGGGTATGGAACGTCACTTCAAGCGACGGCGGCGAGACAAACGCGACCGCTTCTTTCATTGGCAAGTCAGAGTTACCGGCCAAACGCGGCAGCACGGCGCCATTACCAATAAAGGCGACTAAGCCACGTTCATCCAGTTGATCTCGAATCGCTTGTTGATCTTCCACACCTTGGCAATGTGCAATCAGAGCGGCTTTATCTAACTCGCGCTCAATCGTGGCACGACGGATAAATTTAGGTAGGTGAAAGGTGAGGAGGTTAAGCGCTTTTTTTCCAAGGACACTGCGTCCTTCTGCGGGTAAATTAACCCGAAAACGCAGCTCTATGCCTTCGTCAGTAAACATCACCGCAGTGGAATCCATCACAGTTTGACCCGTTAGGGCGATGCTGATGAGGTTTTCTTGTTTTGCCAGTTGAGCAAAGGTGCGGGCGATAAAGTCGCGTGCCGCAATTTGATAGACAGCAGATTGCTCACGTAGCCAGTCTAAGCCGGTCAACGACCAAGGGCGGAGTGCGCGCACTCGTGATGCTGACGCATGTGGGTCGGCTTGAACGTAGTCGATGTGAAAGGTGTAATCGCCAAAGTCGTATTGACCTTTGATTTGCTGATAAGCGCGATAGTTCTGCTTTTCGATTTTTTTAAGGGTGGCGGTTAACTGATCCATGACTGGCTCACTATAGAATTTTGAAAGCGTGGATTATAGAAACCTGTCGGCGCAGAGTAAAGGTAAACTACCGACGAATAAGGTGCGTGAGGTCAGTGGAGCATAGCGCACTCGCCGCGCGAGGAAGGCACGGCGAGTAGGGGAAGTTACGCCTCTTTTTTTTCGATAAATGGGGCTAAATCGACATCAGCGTGATAATCAATGGCATCAAATCCAAAACCATTCAAATTGAGAAACTCCTGCTTGTAGCCTTGATAGTCACCAAGCTGTTTGAAGTTATCTTGGTTCATCTCTTTGAGTAGGAGCGCCACCTCATCCTGAACGGGCTTGGCCAATTCTAGATCGTCAATACGTATCAACCGTTCCCCATCAACCTCTACTTTTGCTTGATTGTAGAGCTTACTTGCATAGAGCCGTTGCATTTGCTCGATGCATCCTTCGTGCACGCCTTGCGCTTTCATCACTTTGTAGAGCGCCAAAAGGTAAGGTGTTAAGCCAGGGATAAACACACTTGCCTTAGTGACCAGCGCCTTGCACACACAAGCGAATGCGCCACCATCGAAATTGGCTAATTTCAAATTTAATGAATGGCTAGTCTGATGCAAATCAACTTTGGCTCTTCCAAGGGTGCCATCAAGATAGATAGGGTGGGTGATCTCAGGCCCGATGTAAGAAAAAGCAAGCGTTTGACAACCTTGGGCAATCGATTCTGAGTTGATTAAGGTATCCACCCAGGCTTCCCAATCCTCGCCGCCCATCACTTTTTGTGTATGATGCGCTTCTTCTTCCGTTGCGGGCTCTAATCGGGTGTTGATCCACGCATCGTGCTCGAGATCGATCGTGGCACCGGTAATCGGTTCAAACATTGGCTTAATGGCTGAGCGCCAAACTTCACCGGTGTCAGGGTTAGGTCGCAGGCCGCTGGCGACACTGTAGATAATTAGATCGACTTCGCCTTCAAAATAGGTTTCTATCGCTTCAACGACTTCGTTCTTGATCGCTGAAGAGAACGCATCGCCATGAATATTTACCGCGATTCGTCCTGCCTTTTCAGCATGCTGTTTGAAGAAGTAGTCATTGAAGTAACCTGCGCTGCCTACGCCTTTTTCACTTGGGCTACGCTCAAAGGAGACGCTGATGGTATCAGCTTGAGCCCCGCCAAACGTCAGAGCGATACGCGATGCCAAACCAAACCCTGAAGAGCCACCAATGATTAGCACACGTTTTGGTCCGTTTTTGATCGGCTCTGCTTGTTGTACGTATTGGATTTGACGGAGGAGAGCTTGTTCACAGCCGTAAGGATGCGCACTGCGAGCTACCACACCTTGTATTACTGGTTCAATTATCATGAAACTTTCCTTAGAAACGGACGTTGTCTGATTAACCTAGCGTAAAAATAGGTAAAGTTTATTGAGCCAGACCAATGACAAGTGATTATCTATCGGTATTTACAGAAATTTTAGTTTACAGAAATTTTACCAGCTCGTTGGCGACAAAATCAGCGATCCAAGGTTGGGCTTCAGGTTTAGGATGCAGTCCGTCGTTCATCATCCATTGAGGCTCTGTGATGACGCCTTCAAGAAAGAAAGGCAGCAGTGGCACATTGTGTGCGTCTGCCACTTTGGGATAAACGGCTGAAAACGCTTGCGTATAACGCTTACCGTAATTGGGCAATACATGGATTTGCATTAAAAGCGGCATTGCCCCTTGCTGTTTGACTTGTTCGATGATGGCCGAGAGGTTGTTTTCGACCACGTTAGGTGGAAACCCGCGCAAGCCATCGTTAGCGCCAAGCTCGATTAATACGTAATCCGGCTGATGCTCACTCAGCAGGCTAGGTAGGCGGCTGAGGCCGTTACCTGAGGTATCTCCAGAGATACTGCCATTAATGACCGCAAGATCATGGCCTTTGGTTTTCATTACATTAGGTAACAAGGTAGGCCATGCTTCTTCAATCGACATTTGATAACCTGCACTCAGGCTATCTCCTAAAACCAATAGCTTAGCGCTATATGCGGGTTGAACAAAAACGAGAAAAAAGACCAAGGAAAGTAAACGAATCATGCAAACATCCATCATTCAAGCAACGTCATTATCAAAAATAGTCTCCACTAAACAGGAGCAATTAACAATCCTTGAAGAGGTTAATCTTGAAATCTTTGCCGGAGAGAGCGTGGCGATCGTCGGCACATCCGGTGCGGGTAAGTCCACCTTGATGACGTTGTTAGCCGGTCTCGACACCCCGACAAAAGGCGCAATCCAGCTGCTAGGTAAAACCTTATCAGAGCTGGATGATGAGCAAAGGGCGAAAATACGCAGTGAATCGGTTGGGTTTGTTTTTCAGAGCTTTTTGCTGATACCGAGCTTGAGCGCGTTAGAGAACGTTACTTTGCCATGCTTACTGAAAGGCGAAGACGAAAACATTGAGCGCGCAAAAATGTTGTTAACGTCGGTAGGACTTGAGCATCGAATGCATCACTCTCCCTCTCAGCTGTCAGGGGGTGAACAGCAGCGTGTTGCTTTGGCGCGCGCTTTCATGATTGAACCGAAAATCCTCTTCGCCGATGAACCGACGGGAAATCTGGATGAACACACCGCAGCGAAAGTGATCGAGCTGTTGTTTGAACTCAATAAACAGCACGGGACGACCTTAGTGCTGGTGACCCATGACAGCGAGCTAGCACGTATGTGCGATCGCACCATAGTCATGTCGGCTGGTC